>JAFZZW010000002.1 GCA_017615615.1 Bacteroidales bacterium | reverse complement strand
TTTAACCATGTCACCAAATGTGTTGGCGGCATAATCCTTCAATTCGGCTCTTGATATTGGACTGTTAAGAACAAACATTGCGTACTTCTTTTTGCAAAGATAACAAAAAAGAGGAATCATCCGTTAGATAATTCCTCTGTAGTAGCGGAGGCAGGACTCGAACCTGCGACCTCCGGGTTATGAGCCCGACGAGCTACCGACTGCTCTACCCCGCGATGTTGGGACTGCAAAGGTATGTAATAATTTTGAATTTGCAAAATTTATCGCATAAACGCGACCATACCCGCAACATCGGCCTTTGCAAAGCTCTTCTGCTCGCCGGAAGCCAGGTTCTTGATCTGGATGCTGCCGGAAGCGAGTTCGTCGGCGCCGCAGATGGACAGGAAACCGATACCCTTGCGCTCGCAGTAGTCGAACTGCTTCTTCAGTTTAGCGGAATCCGGATAGACCTCCACGGCGACGCCTTCGGAACGCAGTGCGGCGGCAACCGGCAGCACGTACGCCACCTCGTCGCGCCCCATGTTGGCAAAGAGCAAATCGGCCCCGGAGCTCAGTCCTGCGGGGAATTTCTCCAGTCCCACGAGCACGTCGTAGATGCGGTCGGCACCGAAGGATACGCCTACTCCGGACATGTCGGGCAGGCCGAAGATGCCGGTGAGGTTGTCGTAGCGGCCGCCTCCGCAGATGGAACCGATCTGCCAGTCGAGGGCCTTCACCTCGAAGATAGCCCCGGTGTAGTAGTTGAGGCCGCGGGCCAGCGAAAGGTCGAGTTCGCACGGCATCTGTACGCCTGCGGAACGGATGTAGCCGAAGAGTTCCTCCAGCTCATCGAGGCCACGGCAGCCTTCGGCGGAAGGTGCCATCAGCTTGCGCATGACGGCCAGCTTCTCTTCGAACGGGCCCGACAGCAGCAGCACCGGCCGCAGTACGGCAAGCGCCTCCTCCGTCAGCCCCTTGCCCCTCAGCTCTTCCTCGACGGCCTCCAGGCCTATTTTGTCCAACTTGTCGATGGCGACGGTGATGTCCACCACCTTATCCGGGCAGCCGCAGACTTCGGCCAGGCCGGTAAGCACCTTGCGGTTGTTGATGTGCATGCACACGCGGACGTCGAGCAGGCTGAACACCTTTTCGACTATCTGCACCAGCTCAAGTTCGCACAGTTGCGAGCGGGAACCTATGGCGTCCACGTCGCACTGGTAGAACTCGCGGTAGCGACCTTTCTGGGGACGGTCGGCACGCCATACCGGCTGGATCTGGAAACGCTTGAAGGGGAAGGAAATCTCTCCCTGATGCTGCACCACGAAGCGGGCGAAAGGCACCGTGAGGTCGTACCGGAGGCCTTTTTCGCACACCTGTGCGGCCAGCGGCTTATCATAGTCGACGCCGGCAAAAGCGTCGCCGGAATTCAGGATGCGGTACAACAGCTTGTCGCCCTCTTCGCCGTATTTTCCGAGCAGTGTGGAAAGGTTTTCCATGGCGGGCGTCTCAATCTGGGCGTAGCCGTAAGATTTGAAAACAGAACGTACTGTATCGAATATATAGTTGCGGGCGGCCATCTCTTTCTGGCCGAAATCCCGCGTTCCCTTAGGAATTGATGGCTTCTGTGACATAATTGCGCAAATTTACTAACTTTGTACGATTTTGCGTGATAATTCATTCCCATTATGAAGAATTTTTTTAAAATGGTTCTGGCCGTCATCTGCGGCATACTTCTCCTTAATCTCCTGATTATCGCCGTTTTCTCCGGCCTGGCGACCCCCAGCAAGCCCACGGTTCCCGCTGAAGGCGTGCTCCGCATCGACATGTCCAAGATAGTCATAAGCGAGCAGACTCAGGAGGCCGACCCCCTGAGCATGATCCAGGCAGGCGGGCAGACGGTCAAGGTTATAGGAATATGGGATGCTACCCAGGCCTTGAAAGCTGCCGCCGAAGACCCCGGCATCAAGTATATTTATCTTAAGACCGACGGCAACACCACTCCGCTTGCACTGGCCGACGAGTTCCGTCAGGCTCTGGATGAATACCGCCAGGTATCCGGCAACCCCGTCATTTCATATATAGAGTCTCCGACTACCGGAAGCTATTATCTTGCTTCCGTGGCCGATAAGGTCTATATGACACCTCATCCGGGCGGGATGTACAGCATCAACGGAATTAGCTCCCAGATGTTCTTCCTCGGCGATCTGCTCAAGAAACTGGGCGTCAACGTGCAGCTTATCCGTCACGGAAAGTACAAGTCTGCCGGTGAAATGTACACCAGAGGCAGCTCCAGCCCCGAGAACCGCGAGCAATACCAGTGCATGGTCAACTCGTTGTGGGATAATGTGGCTGCCGGCATAGCCGAGCGCCGCGGCATCAGCGTCGCACAGCTTAACGACGCAATCGACAACCTGAAGCTCTGCCTGCCCCAGGACTTCGTAGACTGCGGACTCGTAGATGCCCTTCTCACCCGTGAAGAGCTGGAAGAGCAGGTGGCCGTGCTCGCCGTTGCCAACAATTATGACAAGGTAACCATGATCAACTTCGCAGACTATGCTGAAGCCAAAGCAAGCGTTTCCAAGGCCTCCCAGAGGATTGCCGTTATCTATGCCGACGGAGAGATCGTTGACGGCAGCGATGCCAACAACGTTTCCGGCGACCGCTTCGCCTCCATCATCGAGGGAGTGCGCAAGGACAAGAAGGTCAAGGCCGTAGTGCTCCGTGTCAACTCTCCCGGCGGTAGCGTGGTAGCTTCCGACAAGATCAAGCACGAACTCGACCTCCTCAAGGCGGAGAAGCCCCTGGTGGCATCTTACGGCTCCATGGCGGCTTCGGGCGGATACTGGATCTCCAACAACTGCGAGAAGATATTCTCCAGCCCCTACACTCTCACCGGCTCCATCGGCGTTTTCGGAGCGGTGCCCGAGTTCAGTAAAACGGCCTCCGACGTGCTCCACGTGGGTGTCGAGACCGTCACCTCCAACAAGCACGGAGACATGATGTCCCTCACCCGCCCCTTCGACAAGGATGAGTACAACTACGTCCTCCGTTCCATCGAAGACATCTACGACAACTTCATCACCATAGTGTCCGAAGGACGCGAAATCCCCAAAGCAGAGGTTGACGCCATCGGCCAGGGACGTGTGTGGTCCGGCCGTGACGCCCTCGGCATCAAGCTGGTCGACGAATTCGGCACCCTCAACGATGCCGTCGCCTATGCCGCCGGACTTGCCGGCGACGAGGATCTGGCCAACTGGAACGTGAAGGCCTACCCGGCCCCTCTCACCGTCATGGAACAGATGATGAATGCAATGAACGGCAAGCAGGAAGACTACACCGTCCGCGTCGCCCGCAACCTCAAAGAGCCCAGGGTCTTCGCCCGCATCCCGGTGGAGATTCGCCTGCAGTAAGGCTTGGCCCGGAGGTCGCAGGTTCGAGTCCTGCCTCCGCTACTACAGAGGATTTCTGAAAGGAAGTCCTCTTTTTTTGTTATCTTTGTGTGAATGGTTCTGTGATAAAGCTTTATGATAATCAGACTTGAACAACCCGAAGACTGGCGGGAGGTGGAGAACCTCACGCGGGAAGCATTCTGGAACGTATACCGGCCCGGATGCCAGGAGCACTTTGTGCTGAATCAGTACAGGAACAATCCGGACTTTATCCCGGAACTGGATTTTGTGATGGAGGAGGACGGTCGCCTCATAGGCCACGTCATGTTCTCCAAGGCCGAGATTACCCTGGCCGACGGGACGGCCTTCCCGTCCTGGACCTTCGGCCCCATCAGCATCCATCCGGACTACAAGCGAAAGGGATACGGACTCAAGCTGTTGCAATATGCGCTGCAAAAAGCCCGGGCGATGGGCATCGGCCTGCTGCAGATGGAGGGCAATATTGA
>JAFZZW010000022.1 GCA_017615615.1 Bacteroidales bacterium | reverse complement strand
GATCGGTCTCGGCACCGTCTTCCGTTACGTAACACTCGCCGTGCTCATAGGGATTGAGGGTTCCCGGGTCTATGTTGATGTATGGATCGAATTTTTGGATCGTGACCCGCAATCCTCTGGCCTGCAGAAGTTTAGCCAACGAAGAAGCGATTATGCCCTTGCCGAGCGAGGACGCGACTCCTCCCGAAATGAAAATATATTTTGTATTCATAACGGGCTATAAAAATAGTACTTTTTTAGATAATATCCGCAGTTTTACCAAAACGTTTGAGTAACTTACCTTAGTTTATGGGGAAACTGCGTATATTTACAAAAAGAAACTGAAATCGTCGTTAACAAAACCGATGGTCGTCAGTCTTATTGGCAGATAAAGTCATTTTTATGAAACGCTTTTTACTGATAATAAGCATTCTTCTTTCCTGCCAGGCATTTGCCGGAACACCTGGAAGAACTACCTCCAAGGCAGGCATTGCATCCACAATTGCCGAGTGCAAAAGCATTGATGGAGTAGAATTGGTTGAGCTTGGCCGTGCAGCAACGGCCGCATTGAAGGGCGCCATCCGCCTGGCAACCATAAATGACCCCGACGGCAGAGAGGTGCTCAAATTGATGAAGGGCATTCGAAGCATCACGGTCCTGGATTATGAAAACTGCTCCCAGTCCGACAGGGAGAAGATTTCCCTGAAAATTGAACGGGCCTTGTCTGGAAATGATGTTCTGATTGAGGCAAGCGACGGGGGCGAAAAGATGAGGATTTACGGGTTGGTTGACGACAAGACAGACAAGGTACGGGATTTTGTGATGTACTCACCGTCCGATTACGCTCTCATCTGCATTTTCGGCTCCATATCGATGGACGCGATAGCGAAGATTGCTTCCGATGACTGAATCCAGATTCCATAAAGAGTATCTCTCGCTTGCGCAGACGCTGTACCGGATAGCATATTATATGCTCGAATCCGAAACGGAAGCGGAAGACGCGGTGCAGGAAGTGTATGCGAAGCTCTGGGAATCCAGGGATGGTCTGGATGAGGTGGCGTCGCCCAAGGCCTATTGCATACGGATGATTAAGAACCTTTGTCTGGACAGGATCCGCAGGGCGCAGTTCTTCAGCCATCCCGAGGATCTGCCGGACAAAATGTACGCTCCCGGGCCGGACGACACCATCGACGCCAAAACCAGGCTGGACAAGGTACTTGAAGCCGTAAAAGCTTTGCCTGAGAGGCAACGGAACATTCTCGTACTCCGCACGGTAGAGGGTCTCTCTTATGAAGAGATTGCCGAGCGGACCGGAATGAGTTACCTCACCTGCCGCGTCCTGCTTTCGCAGGCCCGGTCCAAAATCAGATCGAAAGTATGAAAAGAATAGAAGACATTGAGAACTTGGAATTGGATGAGCTGGAGTCGGCCGCTCTTGAACAGGATGTAACCGTTCCTACCGGGCTCGAAGACCGCATCAAGGCATCCCTTGCCGCAAAGGCAATGGCCGAGTCGGAACCCCGGAAGGCGCCGGCCCGCTGGCTCCCTTACGCGGCCATTGCGGTTGCCGCTTCCCTTGCCGCCGTTGCCATCGTCCCGAGGAGCAATGCAAATAAGCTCACGGACACTTTCGATGACCCTTATCTTGCTTACGCCCAGGTGGAAGCAACTTTTCAGAGAATATCAGACAAGATGGCCGCCGGTGTAGACCTGGCCGCCAAAGCGGGAGAAACCGCAGACAAAACAGTTGAAATAATTAATAAAGTCATAGAATAATGAAACGCATCGTCATACTTGCAGCCCTGCTGCTTACAACTATTACCGCATTCGCACAGAACGGGAAAAGCATCTATCAGAAATACTCCGACGCCGAGGGCGTGAGCTCCGTATACATCTCTCCGGCTATGTTCCGGCTCATCGGCAAGATACCCGAGCTGGCAGTCGAAGGGGAGGAGGTGGATCTGGCTCCGATTATCCAGTCCCTGTCCGGATTGTACCTTATCGACAGCGAGAATCCCGCAATCAATGCATCATTAAAGGCCGATGCCGAGAAGTTTGTCCAGACCGGACACTACGAGCTTCTGATGGAAGCCAAGGACTCCGGAGAAATCGTGAGAATGTACTCCGTGGGTACGGAAACCATTGTGAACGGATTCGTTATGATTGCCGATGAGGGGACAGAAACCACCTTCATCTTTTTGGACGGCAAAATGAACAGGGACGACCTGGAGCAGCTTCTTGGAGAACGGATTAAAGAATAATCAGCGCTTAATCCACTTTAAGCCCAGGCGGTCTATCATGCGGGCAGGGAGAAGGGCAACCAGTGCCGGCACTAATGCGTTGGTTATTCCCGGGCTGACGGTACGGCGGCCACGGTAGAGCGCCCTGACTGCGCGGCGCACAAGCCATCGGGGACTGCGGATAATCCCAATCCTGCGAAGGAAGCGCCTGAGTGCCGAACAGTACGCACAAATCTGTGGGCGTACACACATGCAAGCCAAGCATGGTTTCCGCCTTTCCAAGATTCTCCGGGCCGAGATAATCCATAAAGAACATTCCCGCGTTGTTCACAAGGACTTCTATCTGTAATCCGAGCGAATCGCACCAGGCCAGAATCTTTTCTGCGCATCCGGCTTCAGACAGGTCGGCGTCAAGAATGTGGACGGCGCATCCGAACTCTTTTTGCAGGCTCTCCTGCACTGCCTCCAGGTCTTCCGCCCTGTTACTCACCAAAGCAAGGTCGTATCCCCTGGAGGCAAACTCCCTTGAATACTCAAGCCCGATCCCGGAGCTTCCCCCTGTTATGAGTGCAGTCCCGCAATGCATTCTATCTCGACCAATGCGCCCTTGGGAAGGGTTTTAACCGCAACTGCGCTCCTTGCAGGATACGGGGCCTGGAAAAACTGGGAGTACACTTCGTTCATTGCGGCAAAATCAGCCATGTCGGCAAGGAACACCGTTGTCTTGACAACCCTGTCCAGCCCGAGCCCTGCCGCCTCAAGAATTGCTTTTGCGTTAGTGAGACTCTGGAATGTCTGTTCTTTGACGCCTCCTTCCGGGAATGATCCGGTGGCGGGATTTATGGGCAACTGCCCGGAAACGAAAACCAATCCAGCTCCGCTGTCGATTGCCTGGCTGTACGGTCCTATTGCCGCCGGCGCCCTGTCAGTTTGTATTGCTTTCATTGCGTTGGTATTTTAATATCAGTATCTTTATATCACAAAGATAATTGTTTTCAGAGATTTGTATCTTTGTCTTATGAAAAGACTGACATTGTTCTCTTTTGCGGTGATTCTTCTGTCGGGATGTACGCATTACGTAGAAACAGAAATACTTTCGAGCGGGTTTGTTTTCGAATCCGCTCAGTTCCCGTCGTGTCACGCCTCAACGGTACTCGAAACTGAAGACGGTCTGCTCGCCGCCTGGTTCGGCGGCAGTTATGAGAGTAATCCGGACGTCTGCATTTATTGCTCATCATACTGTGACGGCAGGTGGTCGGAGCCGGCCCTGATTGCCGATGGCGTGAAGTCAGACTTTCTGCGCTACCCCTGCTGGAATCCCGTATTGTTCCGGCTGGCAAGCGGGAGTGTTGCATTGTTCTATAAAGTCGGCCCAAATCCCAGGGAGTGGTGGGGCGAGTACAAGATTTCATCCGATGAAGGAAGGACCTGGAGTGCGGCGGCGCGCCTTCCGGAAGGGATGCTCGGTCCTATAAAAAACAAGCCTCTGGCCATGCCGGACGGCTCTGTCCTCTATCCGACCAGTGTCGAATATACTCCGGACTGCTGGCGCGTTTTTGTAGAAAGGTCTGAGGGAGATTTGTCGGGATGGAGTAGAATTGCCATCGACAATAACGATTTCAATGCCATTCAGCCCACTCTTTTCCTGCATCGAGGGAAGCTGGAGCTGCTTTGCCGCACGCAGGAAGGCTGTCTGGCCAGGGCTGAGTCGTATGACTGCGGCATGAGCTGGACGCCGCTTCAGGACTCAGGGCTTCCGAACAATAATTCCGGCATTGACGGCCTCACTCTGAAGTCGGGCTTCAGGCTGCTGGTCTGCAACCCCCTTCTTAAAGGCAGGAACAAACTCTCTCTCCTGGGCTCGCCCGATGGCGTTAAGTGGGAAAACCTGCTCACGCTTGAAGATCAGCCGGAAGGGGAATTCAGCTACCCCGCCATCATCTGCCGCAAAGACGGCACCGTCGATATCACCTACACCTACAACCGGCAAAGGATTAAGCATGTGCACTTGAAGGTCAAGGAAAAGTATTTCTGACAAAACGGCACCTTTTTTCACCCGGATTCCCCACGACAAGGCATCATCTGGCGCAGGTCCGAAAAATGGAGGGGGACCTGCGCCGCAAATCGCAGTTATATGTCTTCCAGTGGCGCAGGTGTGGGCTGATTTTTCGGACCTGCGCCAATATCCGCCCTCAGGCACACAAAAACAGGTAGTCCCGCCGAGGGCTCACGTAAAAAGCAGGCGTGCAGCCTGCTTTCGTGTGCCCCTAACGGGACAATTCTCGAACCTTTTGATAGAGGGATTGGAAAGAATATGGGAGGTACATAAGTTTCTGCCAGATCCTAAATCCATTAGAAGAATTATCGACATTTCCTAACAATTACAAGCTTGTAATTGCTTGGAATTACTGGTTATGTCAGCTATATTTATAGAAAATGGTTTTGTATGAGTACGAAGGAAGCTCTC
>JAFZZW010000021.1 GCA_017615615.1 Bacteroidales bacterium | reverse complement strand
CTCTGGCGGGTTACGTAGCAGGTGCCTTCCAGCTGTGCGGCGATGTCGGCCATCTTGAGGGGATATCCGTGGAGCTTGGGGTCGCGGCCGTAGGGGCAGGTGACGGTCTTCATGCCGATCAGGGTGGTGGGGGCCATCTGGCCGCCGGTCATGCCGTAGATCGCGTTGTTGATGAAGATGATGGTGATGTTCTCGCCGCGGTTGAGGGCGTGGATGGTCTCGGCGGTGCCGATGCAGGCGAGATCGCCGTCGCCCTGATAAGTGAAGACCAGGCGGTCGGGCCAGAGGCGCTTGACGGCGGAGGCCAGTGCCGGGGCGCGGCCGTGGGCGGCTTCCTGCCAGTCTACGTCGATATATTTGTAGGCGAACACCGCGCAGCCCACGGGGGAGATGGCGATGGTCTTGTCGGCCATGCCCATTTCGGCGATGACTTCCGACACCAGTTTATGTACTACGCCATGGCTGCAGCCGGGGCAGTAGTGCATCGGTACGTCGTTGAGGAGTTCCGGTTTGCGGTAAACCAGGTTCTCCGCCTGTATTATTTCTTCTCTTGTCATAGCATTTTCTTGATTTCGTCAACAACTTCTTCCGGTTCGGGGATGATGCCTCCGAGGCGGCCATACCACTTGACGGGAACTGAGCACTCCACGGCCAGGCGGATGTCTTCTATCATCTGGCCTGCGTTGATTTCCAGTGAGAGTATTCCCTTGACTTTTTTGCCGAGCTCGGCAATTTTTTTGGACGGGAAGGGCCAGAGCGTGATGGGGCGGAGAAGGCCCACCTTGATGCCCTGTTCGCGGGCTATGGCGATCACTTTCTTGGCAATGCGGGCGGCGCTGCCGAATGCGACTATTAGGTACTCGGCATCTTCTGTCTTATACTCTTCGTAACGGACTTCCTTCTCCTCGATTACCTTGTATTTGGCCTGGATGCGGAGGTTGTTCTGCTCCATCTCCTCGGAACGGAGTTCGAGGGAAGTGACGATGTTGGGTTTGCGCATGCCGATGCGTCCCGTGGTGGCCCAGGGGCATTCACGGACTATTTCCTCTTCCGTGCGGCGCGGCTTGAAGGGAGGCAGGACGACCTTTTCCATCATCTGCCCTATGGCGCCGTCGCTCAGGATCATGGCCGGGTTGCGGTAGCGGAACGCCAGCTCGAAAGCGAGGTCGACGAAATCGGCCATTTCCTGTACGGATGCGGGAGCGAGAGTGATGAGCCGGTAGTCCCCGTGACCGCCGCCCTTCACCGTCTGGAAGTAGTCGGCCTGGCTGGGCTGGATGGTGCCGAGCCCGGGGCCGCCGCGGGATACGTTGACTATGAGGGCGGGAAGTTCCGCTCCGGCCATGTAGGAAATGCCTTCCTGCATGAGGCTCACTCCGGGGCTGGAAGAGGATGTCATGACCCTCTTGCCGGTTGCGGCGCCTCCGTAAACCATGTTGATGGAGGCGACTTCGCTTTCCGCCTGCAGGACCACCATGCCGGTGGTTTCCCAGGGCTTTTCTGCGGCGAGGGTTTCCAGAACCTCGGACTGGGGGGTGATGGGGTAACCGAAATAGCCGTCGCATCCGCAGCGGATGGCGGCGTGGGCAATGGCTTCATTGCCTTTCATCAGGGTGACTTCTTTGTCTGCCATGACTATTCCTCCTTTTTGCGATAAACCGTAATACAGCCGTCCGGACAGACTATCGCGCAGGAGGTGCATCCCGTGCAGGTGTCTTCCAGAACGGTCTCAGCATAGTTGTAGCCCTTCTGGTTCACGTTCTTTGTGGTTAGGGCAAGGACTTTCAGCGGACAGGCGACCACGCAAAGGCCGCAGCCTTTGCAGCGTTCGACGTCCACGACTGTCGCTCCTCTCATTTTTGCCATATCGGTAGTGTTTATTGGTTGTACATATCCTTGTTGTAGAAGTCCAGGATCTCGCCCGCCATGTCCAGGGCCTGCCTGGCTGGGCTGTCGGGGTTGAGACTCACGGCTTCAAGGTAGTTGTTCATGGCCATCTGCCAGTTGCCTTTCTTGCGCCAGGCGTTGCCGAGCAGATAGTACAGTGTGTCGTCCATCGGGCCGCCGCCGGTGCGGTAGCCCTCCAGAAGGGAGATGGCCTCGTCTATCTCGTATGCGTCCAGAAGCGCTTGGATCCTGTCTCTCATCACTGCGGGTCGTTTACGAACATGCACCAGCCGTAGGTGTCTTCCTCGGTGCCCCTCTGGATGCCTACGAGGCGGTGGTAAAGCTTCTCGCTGTAGGGGCCGCATTCCTCGGGATATTTGTATTCCCGGGTGATGGTGCCGCTCTCCAGGGTGACCTTGTCGTCGATGCGGCTGATGGGCGTTATGACCACCGCGGTGCCGCAGGAGTTGACTTCCTCGAAGGTTTCCAGCTCGTCCACGAAGATGGTGCGGCGCTCGACCTTGAGACCGAACTCTTCGGCGATCTTGCGGAGGGACTTGTTGGTGATGGACGGAAGGACGCTGGGGGAGTTGGGCGTGATGTAGCATCCGTGCTTGATGGCGAAGAAGTTGGAGGAACCGAATTCCTCGATGTGGGAGTGGGTGGCGCTGTCCAGGAAGAGGAGCTCGCGGTAACCCATCCTGTGGGCGAGGTTGTAGGCGTGGAGCGACTGGGCGTAATTGGCTCCCAGTTTGTACCCGCCTGCGCCGTATGTGGCGGCGCGGTCGTAGTTGCGGGAGAGCACGGCGGTGCCGGGCACGAGGCTCTTTGCGCCGGAATAGGTGCCCACTCCGGACGCCATCACGGCGAACATCACGTCCTTGGAGGAGTTGATTCCCAGCTGGGGGTTGATGCCGATGAGGACCGGACGCAGGTACAGGGAGGCGCCGCTCTCATAGGAGGGGATGTAGTCCCAGTTGACCTGCACGCAGAGGGTGCAGAGGTCCAGGAACATTTCCATGTTGGGAGCGGGCATGTCCAGGTACTGGGCGCTGCTGATCATGCGCTTGGCGTTTTCGTCGGGGCGGAACATCCTCACGCGGCCGTCGGCGCCGCGGTAGGCCTTGAGGCCCTCGAAGCAGGAAGGCGCGTAATGGAAAATGCCTGCAAAGCAGTGGAGTGAGAAGTTGAAGTCATTGGTGACCACCGGTTTGGACCACCTGCCGTCGATGCACTTGGTGTATACGATGGAGTCGGTGGGGTAGTAGTTGAATGACCTTTTGGAATAGTCGATTTCTGCCATAGTCGTCAGTTTTAGTCTTCAATTATGCGGTCTTTGTTGTATGTGTGTATCTTGGTTTTGCCTTCCAGTATCATGTCGCCGTTCTCAGCGAGGGAGGCGAGCTCGTTCTCCCCGGGATAAACGACCACCGGGGCCAGCCAGCTGACCTTTTTGGTGATGGCGTCCGTGATGTCGGTGCTGTATGCGACGCCTCCGGTGAGGATTATCACGTCCACCTTGCCGTCGACCACGGCGCCCTGCGCGACTATGTATTTGGCGATGTTGAGCACGAAGGCTTTCATGAACAGGACGTAATCCTCCTTGCCTTCCTTGGCGTTACGGACTATTTCCCTCATGTCGTTGGTGCCGAAGTATGCGACGGCGCCGCCGTGGCCTATGAGCTTCCGCTTGATTTCCTGCTTGGTGTACTTTCCGCTGAAGCACATGTCGATAAGCGGGTAAGGCGGACAGCAGCCTGCCCTCTCCGGGGTGATGGGGCCGTCGCCGCCCAGGCCGTGCGAGGTGTCGATCACCTTGCCGCCGCGGTGGGTGGAGATGGTGACTCCGCCGCCCATGTGGCAGATTATCGCCGTCGTGTCTTCCGCCTTGCGGCCGGTGTCGCGCAGGTACCTGCGCATGATGGCGCGGGTGTTGAGGGCGTGGAAAAGCGTCTTGCGGGGGAATTCGGGGATGCCGCCCACGTGGCACTCGGGGAGCATTTCGTCGGCCATAGGGGGGTCGGCCACATAAGCGACGCAGGGGCCGTAGGGGCCGTCTTTGCCGCGGATGCGGTTGATTTCCCGGGCGATATTGTCCCCGATGAGGGCGCTGAGATTGCATGCGTGGTTGCCCTCGCGGCTGGTGGACAGGACCTCCCGCATGTCGGCGTTTACGTTGTACACTCCGGTGATGCAGGGGGTGAAGAGGCCGCCGCGGCACATCACGATGTCGATGTCTTCCAGGCGGATGTCCTGCTTCTCCAGGGCGTTGATGATGGCGTCCGTGCGCATCTGGTCCTGGTCCATGACGTCGGCGAAGCGGGACAGCTCCGCGACGGTGTGTTCCAGCTTCTGCTCAAGTATGCACTTGCTGTCTTTGTAAACGGCGAATTTGGTGGTTATCGAGCCTGTGTTTACGACTAGGATGGTTCCCATGGCTTACACTACGAAAGCGACTGCCTCGGCAATCGAATTGAGTTTTACATCGACGGAATCGGCTCGGGAGGCCAGCACGCAGGGGACCTTGGTGCCTACCAGCATGCCTGCCTGCCTTACGCCCTTGACCAGCTTGGTGTTGGTTTTCCAGAAGACGTTGGCGGACTCGATGTTGGGGAACATCAGGCAGTCGGCGTCGCCCGCCACGGGACTCGTGAGCTTCTTGATCTGTGCGGACTCGGCGTCGATGGCAACGTCGAGGGCAAGAGGGCCGTCGCCCGTGCAGCCGGGAATCTGGCCGCGGTCGCACATCTTGGCGAGCATGGCGGCCTCCATGCATGCGGGCATGGAGTCGAGCATCTGCTCGGAGGCGGCGATGAACGCAATCTTGGGCCTGTCGATGCCGAAGGCCCTGGCGACGGAGTTTATGTAGCCGGAGATCTTGACTTTCTGGCGGAAGTCGGGCTGGGGGATGACGGCCATGTCGCCCATGAAGATGAGTTTGTGGTAGTGGGGGCTTTCCAGCACGCCGACGTGGCTCAGCAGGCCCTTGGGAGGCAGCAGGCCGGTCTCTTTGTTGAGGATGGCGCGAAGGAATTTGTCCGTGGAGCAGAGGCCCTTCATAAGGACGTCGCCCTCGCCGTCGTGGACCATACGGACGGCGTGCGCCACGGCCTTGAGTTCGTCCTTGATGTCGACCACATGGAATTTGGAGCGGTCGATGCCGCAGTCGGTGCAGACCTTGGCAATGAGGTCTTCGTCTCCCGTAAGGGTGACTTCCACGATCCCGAGGTCCGATGCCAGGGACGCGGCTTCTATGGTGTGGCTGTCGACCGCCCAGGCCGCAACCATGCGCTTGCGGATTCCCTTCGCCTTGAGGGTGGCGAAGAGGTCATCGAAAGAGGTAATCATTAAGTATTAAGTGGTTAATGGTTATTAGCGTTTTCGCCAATAAAGGTAAAAAATTTTTACCGAAAAACCTAATATAGGTGATTATTTTTCAGTGGCGAGACGGCAGCATCCTGCAGCGAGCAAACCCTGGGCGGCGAGGTATGTAGCCATTATGACGAAACCGTCCATGAACGGGCTGAGGGAACCGAAGGTCCGTACGGCGATGAGGGAGTCGGAGAAGGTGAACAGCAGGGCTCCGGCCAGAAGGAACCACCAGGTGAGGCCACCGAAGCGGATTACGCCTGCCAGCGCGGAGAGGATGAGCACCGAGAGAGTGAAGGCATAGACGCTCATAGGTACGAGCATGGAGCCGTTGACGCCCAGGCCGATGACGAGACCGGCGGTGCAGGCGAGGGCCAATACGACGCCGAGAATCCATGCCAATGGCTTGAGTCCTCGCAGGGAATGGCCTCCGCCGAAGAGGGTAATGTAAAAAGCGTGGCCGATGAGGAACAGGCCGATGCCGCCGGCGAAGAAGAAAAATCCGTTGCCAAGGAGCATGGTGTCCCCTGCAAAGCCGAACAGCTGGGCGGTCAGCAGAAGGGCGGTTTCCCTGGGACGGGGCGAGCGGGGCAGAAGCCATGCCGCCGACGTAAGGGCGAGAAGGATCAGAAGTGCGGGTTTGACGGTGCGTTCCAGTGTGTGGTCCTCGTAGTTCAGGCATCCGGCGAGATTGAGTCCGCAGCATACGAGGAAGAATGCGAGCGGAATCAGCCAAAGACGATAATTCTTGTTCATAGGTACAAAAATAAGAAAGAAATCGCTATTTTTGCAATCTATGGGACTATTTAATTTTTTCGGCGAAAGCGAACACCGGGTGTTCAACTACAAGCCCATCTACTACGACCCCGAGGAGGAAAAGCGCCGCAAGATGTTCGGCGCCGTTGACGGCTCCCTGGATAAGGAAAAGAAAGAAGGCACCTACGTGCCCGGCTCCTATATCAAGGGCTCCCTCCGGGACGGCGCGTACAGCCGCACCCGCTCCCACATGGGCAGGACCCACACCATCATCGGCATAATATCGCTGCTGCTGATAGTCGCCGTGCTGTATTTCATAGCCAAATTCTATTCGATGCTCTGATGGGACGCCTTAAAGTACTTCCTGCAAGCATCTCCAACATGATAGCCGCCGGCGAGGTAGTCCAGCGGCCAGGCTCCGTCGTCAAGGAGCTTATGGAAAACGCAGTCGACGCCGGAGCCACGGCCGTCGACGTAGTCATAACCGATTCCGGCCGCACGCTCATCCAGGTCATTGACGACGGCTGCGGCATGAGCCCGTCCGACGCCGTCCTCTGCTGGGAGCGTCACGCCACGTCCAAAATAGCCACCGCCGCAGACCTGGAGCGCATCATGACCTACGGATTCCGCGGCGAGGCCCTCGCCAGCATAGCGGCCGTATCGGAGGTGACGCTCCGTACCAGGCGTGCGGAAGACGAGACCGCCACCCAGGTCGTCATCAGCGGCGGTGAGCTCAAAACCTCGTCCGTATCGGCACCCGCGGGCTCCAGTTTCGCGGTCCGCAACCTGTTCTACAATACTCCCGCCCGCCGCAAGTTCCTCAAGAGCGACAGCGTCGAATTCAAGCATATCGTAGAGGAATTCACCCGCGTCGCCCTTCCCCGTCCCGACATTTCGTTCACCCTCAGCCACAACGGCCGTGAAGTGCTCGTCCTCCGTAAGGCAAAGTCCTTGAAATTCAGGATTCTGGATGTGGTCGGCAGGCATGTGGCGGGGGATATCATAGACCTGTCCGCCGACACGTCGATAGTCCGCATCAGCGGGTTCGCAGGCCGTCCGGAGAGCGCCCGCAAGGCCCTCGGCAACCAGTATTTCTTCGTGGGCGGACGCTATTTCCGCAGCCCTTACCTTCACAAGGCCGTCATGAAGGCCTACGAGGAATTCGTCCCCGACGGTCTCACCCCGTCATACTTCATCTTCCTGGAGGTGGACCCCTCCGCGGTCGATGTCAACATCCATCCCACCAAGACGGAAATCAAGTTCGAAGACGACAACGTCATCTTCCAGATTCTCTACGCCTGCGTCCGGGAGGCCCTCGGCAAGGGGAGTTTCAATGCGAAGATAGACTTTGATACCGAGGGCACGGTCAAATACCCCTCTTTCGGCACCAACTTCAGCGAGTACAAGCCCATCACCGAGCCCAGGGTTGAGCTCGATCCGTCCTTCTCCTTCCCGGACAGTCCGGCTTATGCACCCGCAGCGCCGTCCAGGCACCACGCCGATGATTACGGCGTCCTGTTCGACTCCGACCCGAAGCCCCACGATTCATTTGTCGTCCAGGGCCGCTATATTGTCGCCAGGTCCGCATCGGGCCTCATGATAGTCAACATCCGCCGTGCCTGGGAACGCATCGTCTACGAGCAGTCCCTCGCGTCCCTTTCCGGTTCCGGGCACGTCAGCCAGACGGCCCTTTTCCCCGTGCAGGTTCAGGTGGGCGTGGCCCAGAGGGCTATTTTTGACGGAAATGCGGATCTGCTCCGGAGTCTCGGATTCGACATCACCCCTTCCGGGGAGGACAGCATACTGGTGGAAGGAGTTCCCGAGGGCTACAGCTGCGAGCCGGGCAAGATCGAGCAGATGGCTGGAGACCTTATGCTGATCCTTTCCGACACTTCCCGCGAGCTGGAGGAAGTCATGCGCCAGAAGACCGCCGCAAAGTTCGCCATGCTGGCGTCCGCCAACTGCGAGGCTCCAGCCACCCCCGGAGCCGCGGCACACCTTCTCGATACCCTTTTCGCAAGCGACAACGCTGAATTCACCCCCAACGGCAAGCGCATCATCCTCATAGTGGGCGCGGACGAGTTGGACAAACGTTTTTAGGCATGTCATTTCTGGATACCATACCCAAGGTCACGAAGAACCTCATCATAATCAACGTCATCATCTTCGTCGCCACCCTTATCAACGAGAACTTCATGATAGGGGCGTTCGGACTGTTCTATCCCAGTTCCCAGTATTTCCACTGGTGGCAGATCGTCACGCACATGTTCATGCACGGGGGCTTCTGGCACATATTCTTCAATATGTACACCCTGTTCATCTTCGGCGTGGTGGTGGAGCGGATAATAGGCAGCAAGAAATTCCTCCTGTTTTATTTCGTCTGCGGGCTCGGCGCCGCCGGGCTTCAGATCTTTACGCAGTGGATCGAGATGCAGGCCTTCCTGAATGCAGGCACGCAGTCGGCGCTGGAGTCTATCGCGGCCCTCAAGATGACGCCCACCGTAGGCGCTTCCGGTGCCATTTACGGCGTGCTTATCGGTTATGCGATGCTGTTCCCCGATTCCCGGATGACGCTTCTTTTCCCTCCCGTTACGCTCAGCGCCAAATGGATGGTGGTGATATTTGCCGGAATCGAACTCCTTACCGGAGTCGTGGGCTGGGTTGACGGAGTGGCGCATTTCGCCCACCTCGGCGGCATGCTCATCGGCTGGCTGATGATACTCTGGTGGCGCAAACGCGGGATCCTTTTCGAGCACGACCGCTTATGAAAGAAATAATCGACGAGGCCGTCCGGGTCCTTAAGTCCGGCGGCGTTATTCTCTATCCGACAGACACCGTGTGGGGCCTGGGCTGCGACGCTACCAATCCGGAGGCCGTAGCCAGGGTATTCGCCATCAAGAGGCGCAGCGAGGCCAAGTCGCTGGTGCTGCTTGCGTGCGACCTGGATATGGTTGCGCGTTACATCCGCGAGATTCCCTCCATCGCAATCGATCTGGTGGAGGTCAACGACGTCCCCATGACCATCGTTTATCCCGGCGCCCAGGGGCTTCCGGATGCCGTGGTGGCGGAGGACGGCTCGGTGGGAATCAGGATTCCGCTCAATGAGTTCTGCGTGCAGCTGGTACGCCGCCTGCGGGCTCCTCTGGTGTCCACATCGGCCAATATTTCCGGCGAGCCGTCTCCGGCGAGGTTCTCGGAAATCGACCCCGCAATAGTCTCCGCCGTGGATTGGGTCGCTCCAAAGCGCTTTGACGCCGGCGCCACCGGCCGCCCTTCCCAGATAATCAAACTCGGTCTCCGCGGAGAGGTCGAAATCATTCGTCAATAGAGAGTATGACGCACCTCCCGCCGGGAAGGGGTCTCCCTCCCATTACAAAAATGCTTCGACTGCGCTCGCATTTTCAAGGCCGGTCGATCCCTTCCCGGCTCCCGGTGCTACTAAGATTATGTATATAGGACTGATATCAGATACCCACGGTATTTTCAGTGAGCCGTTCAAGGAGTTCCTCTCTCCGGTGGACGTGATTTGGCACGCGGGTGACTGGGGCGGGGGAGAGGAGTTTATCCGCAGCATTTCCGATTTCAAGCCCACCGTGGGGGTTTACGGCAATTGCGACGGATACGAGGCAAGGCATCTGTATCCTGAGTATCAACTGCTTAAGCTGCAGGGCCTGACTGTCTTGATGACCCATATCGGCGGTTCGCCGGGGCATTATTATCCCGGGGCGAGGGCGCTGATTGAGATGTATAAGCCGGATGTTTTCATCTGCGGGCATTCTCATATCCTCAAGGTGGGCAGGGACGAAAAGTATAACCTGCTGTACGTCAATCCGGGAGCTGCCGGGCTCCAGGGCTGGCAGATTGTCCGTACCGCTCTGCGTTTCCGCATAGAGTCGGGAGAAGTGAAAGATATGGAAGTATTTGAATTTCCCAAAAATAACACTACCTTTGCGCACTAATTAAAAAATTTAAAAAATAACGTCATGAAGAAAGTTTTCATTACCGTTGCAATCGCTGCCCTTTGCTTCTGTTCCTGCTGCTGCAACAACAGCAATAACAACAAGCAGTCCGAGGGTGAGGCCACCGAGTGCTGCGAGACCAAGGCTGAATGCTGCAAGGCAGACGCCAAGTGCGCAGACTGCAAGGCCGAGACCAAGTGCGCAGACTGCAAGGAGGACGCTTGCTGCGAGGCATGCGCAGAGAAGAAGTGCGAGGCTTGCGCCGAGGACTCCGACTGCTGCAAGAAGGCCGAGAACAAGTGCGCCGAAGGCGAGCAGTGCGGCAATTGCGAGAAGGCAGAGTAAGACTCTCCACCTTCTTTTTATCAAGACGCGAGGTTTTCCCGCGCCTTTTTTGTATATTTGCGGAAATACTACGGTTATGAAAAGGTTTATGTTCATCATAGCGGCTGTCCTTTCCATGGTTTCATGCGTCAATGAGGACGGTTGGCAAGTCAAGCTCCCGGCGTCCGTTACCCGCCAATGGGTTGAGAAACTGCCCGATAATTCCCTGTATAAGTTGATGGGATGGGATATTAGAGTTTGGGATTTTTCATCCTACAAGGGCCGTTTTTACACATGCTATTACAAGAGCATGGAGGATGCGGAGCTTATTCCCATGGCCAACCTTTACCAGCATGAGATTTACAGCTACGATTGCCGCTACAAGGATGGGATTTACACCGTCACCGTAGTCGATGAGGACAATACCAGGTTCTTCCTGTCGGACATTACGGACAAGTCGATGATCCTCACGTACGATGACGGTCCGGTTGTTTATCTGACCCCTCTGGGCTTCAAGATTACACCGGTTCCTCTGGATTTTTGAGGTAAACTGCAGCGGCGGCCACTACGGCCGCCGTTTCCGTACGCAGGCGGCTGTCTCCGAGCGACGCGGGTATCCACCCCAGCCGTTCCGCCAGTTCCAGCTCCTTGTCGGAGAAATCCCCCTCGGGGCCGATCAGGATAAAGATATTCCTTTTATCGGCAGGGCCGGGCATCTCCAGCGCCTCGGCGATCCCCACCCTTTTTCCCTCGGCGCAATGGCAGATCAGCCTCAGCGCCTCCGCCGGCGCGCCCTGGAGCAGTTCGCTTACGCTCACCGGCTCCAGCACCCGCGGCACGGCGCCTTTCAGCGACTGCTTGGCGGCGGACAGGACGATGCGCTCCAGGCGGGCGGTCTTGAGCACGCGGCGCTCCGAGCGGTCTCCGATGACGGGCGCTATGTCGTCCACGCCGATTTCCGTGACCTTTTCGGCGAACCATTCGTAGCGGTCGGGGTTCTTGGTGGGGCAGACGGCCATGGTGAGGCGGTAAGGGTGGGATCCGAAGCCCGGAACGGCCTCCAGCACCTTTGCGCCGGCGCCTTTGGGACCGGCCTCCAGCAACTCGCAGACGTACATCGTGCCGCTGCCGTCGATCACGTTGATGCTTTCGCCGGCGCGGTGGCGCATCACCCTGGTGCAGTGGGACGCTTCCTCGGAGTCGAGAGTCATCAGGCCTTCGCCTGAGAGGGTGCCGTAGAACAATTCCATACGTTTGCAAATTTGGCAAAAATCGTATATTTGTGCAAATCTTATTGGCGTATGCGACTTTTTACCCTTACTTCCGACCTTCACGGCGAACTCGCCCGGAGCGCCCACAACGAGCCGTTCATCAAGGATATCGAGGCGGCACTGGGGGAACCGTTCGAGTATATGGAAACTGATTATTCCTCATTCGGCCGGCCCGGGGATGTCATATACGTCCGCACAGGAGGCACTGAGGGGCAGTTTCTCAAGGTTTACGCCGGTCACGGGGAAACTCCTGTACGCCTGCTGACCAGCGGTCAGAGCAATTCGCTGGCGGCGTCCATGGAAATCCTTTCCTGGCTGCGCGACCGGAATATTCCGGGAGAGATCCTTCACGGCAGCCCGGAGCAGATTGCATCCTTGCTTCATGGGGGCGCCACCGAGGACGGAGGAGAACGCTTCTGTCGTCCGTTCAGGATGCCCGGGGCGCTGAGGGGTAAACGTTACGGCGTCGTGGGCAGGCCTTCCGACTGGCTCATCAGCAGCGCGGTGGATTATGAATCGGCCCGCCGCCTGCTCGGCGCCGAACTCATCGACATTCCAATAGAAGAACTGGTAGAGCTGGTGCGCTCCGGCGTACATGCCGATTGCCCTTCGCTCAAGCCGCTTAACGCCCCCCGGTACGGCCGTCCCATTTCGCAGGAGGATTTCAGCGGGGCGCTGGCCATTTATTCAGCTCTCAAAGCCATAGTCGCCAAATATGGACTGGACGGCCTTACGCTGCGTTGCTTCGACCTTCTCACCGCCCTCGGAAACACAGGTTGCATGGCTCTCGCGCTCCTCAATTCGGAGGGGCTGGTCGCTACCTGCGAGGGTGACGTTCCTGCAATGCTGTCAATGGCGCTGGTGCGTCAGAAGTATGGCAAATCGGGCTTCCAGACCAACCTGTCGCGTATCGAGGGAAGTTCGTACCTATTCGCGCATTGCACCGTGCCGCTGGACATGGTGGAGGATTATTGCTACGACACCCATTTCGAATCGGGAATAGGAGTCGCCGTCCATGGCCTTCTTCCGGAGGGCCCGGCCCGCATCTTCAAGCTGTCCGCCGGCCTGGACAAGTGCTTCGACGAGCCGGTCCGCCTCGCCGGCAACCCCTATGGCGCCAACCTCTGCCGCACGCAAGTGCTTGTGCAGGCGCCTCTGGAGCTCCGGGATTATTTCCTCGGCCGCCCTTTGGGAAACCATCACATCATCGTTCCGAGATAGTCCTGCGGCAGTACGCAGAGCCCTGTAGCGGGGCTGACGTCGGCTCGGGGCTCAGCCATGCTCCGCTTGCTCGACGGCTGACTCCTCCTGCTTTCAGCAGAAGGACTATTATCCCCCTGCACCCCCTAGGGACTGGTGGGCGTTCCCCCCAGACCCCCTGCCTTATTAACGCAAGCGTAACGGTCGTCAAACAGACGCCGTCGTGCGATGCACCGCTGCGCTGCGCAGGCTTCGCCAATTCCTCGCCTCCTATTCGCCCCGCTACAGGGCTCTGCGTACTGCTGAAGGGCTAAGGCTCGTCGGCGAGGCTGAGGATCAGTTCGTCCAGGATGGCGTAAACTGTGGACGATTGGCCGGGGATGTTGTTGGTGAGGATGGAGAAGGTTACTGTACGGTCTTTATCTTCGCCGGGGGCGGGGAGGATGTAGCCGGAAAAGCAGCGGACTCCGTTCATCGAACCGCTTTTCATGCGGATGCGTGTACGGGTTTCTTCCGGCACGCCTTTCATGCGGTATTTCAGTGTCCCTTTGTTGCCGGGTATGGGCAGGGAGTCTATGAACGGCCTGCGGGCTTTGCCGGCGAGCATCTTGCGGAGGAAGCGGACAAAGAATTCCGCGCTTACGTAGTTCTTGCGGGACAGGCCGCTGCCGTCGACCAGCGTGCAGGAATTCAGCGGGTTGAGCCCCATTCCTTTGAGGAGGCTTTCCTCTGCCGCGGCAGATTCTTCCCTGTCGGTGGAGCCGCGCATGTCGAGTCCGATGGCGGCAAAAACAGTCTCCGCGTAGAAGTTGTCGCTCTCGGTATTGGTGTCCGTGATTATTGAAGCAAGAGTGGGCGACAGCCTCGATCCGAGCACTGTCAGGCTGTCCTGTGGATGCGCCTTGTCACCGATGTCGGAATACAGCAGGTCGCTGCGGACGAAGCCCCGCGGGGAGATGTCGGCGTATCCTCCGGTGGCTTCTATGCCGTTGCCTTCCAGGTAATTATAGAAATAGTAGGCGTACGTCCAGGGGCCGAAGCGGTTGGACGCCTGGAACTTGTAATTGTTGCGGTCGGCCGGGAAGGCGCCGAAGAACTCGCCCCAGGGTCCGGAGGCGGAGTTTATATAGTAGAGCGTGTTCTGCGTCCTCACCTCCGATGTGGTGGCGCTGATGGTCCAGCTCATCCAGGGGGTGTCGGGATACACCGGCCTGATGGTAGGGGGCAGTCCAGGAGTGGAGGGGACGACGACGAAGTTCTGGGCGTTCTCGAAGAAATTGAGCCCCTCGGGGCCGGCGCCGTAGTTGAATCCCAGGTCTTCGTACTGCCATGCGGGGCTCTGGGCGGGACGCTTGAAGCAGCGCTGGTCGGCGACTATGCGGCCGTCGATTCTGCGGATCCCGGCATATTCCAGCATCGCCCGGAAGGCTCCGAACGTGGCCTCCACAGGTTCGGCGCAAGAACTGGCGGAACCGGTCGTGGGGTCGCCGCCGCCTACGATGTACAGGTCTCCGACAAGGACGCTGTCCCGGATTTCCCCGTTGTATGCAAGCGTGGTGAGGAATCTGTACTCCGGGCCCAGGCGGGTGAGGGCAAGACCTGTGGTTATCAGCTTGACGTTGGATGCCGGTACGAGCTTGACTTGCTTGTTGAGGGAGGCAAGGGTGTCGCCGTTTTCCCTTATTGCGAGTATGCCGACAATACCCGAACGCAGAGGCTCTTTACCAATGTATTTGGAAATGAGCTTCTGCGTTGTGGTGGTGACGCGGGCCTGCGCCAGAGTGCCGGAGAGGCACAGGAGTAGGGCCGCAATTATTTTGACTGCAGTCCTCAAGCCTTCTTGACGGCGGCGCTGAGTTCCTCGTAGAGGGCGTCCGTCTTCTCGAGGAGTTCCTTGCGGAGGGCGGTGTAATAGGCGCGTGAAGAGCCTTCTGCGTGGGCCGCCTTGTCGCGGAGTTCGTTGTACAGGTCGATCGCCTTGTCCAGGAGGGCGGAAGCCTTCTCCCCGGAAACCTTGGAATTGACTGCAGATACAAGTGAACAATCTTCAATGAATGCGCTGAGGATGTAGTCGATGTCTTTCTTAATACCTCTTAAAGAATGGTAACCACTCATATTCTTCTAATTTAAAATGTTCAACTCTATTTACAATGCAAATATAGCGGTTTTCGTTGAACTGACAATAAAGCTATATGCAGATTATTCAACATACGTCAATTAAGTGGCAGCGAGTTCATCAGATTCTCTCATAATACTGTAAATCTCTATGTGTCAGACATTTAACTAGAAGATT
Source organism: Bacteroidales bacterium (assembly GCA_017615615.1). Classification (GTDB taxonomy): domain Bacteria; phylum Bacteroidota; class Bacteroidia; order Bacteroidales; family UBA932; genus Cryptobacteroides. The sequence goes on along the minus strand of JAFZZW010000021.1, from coordinate 2,808 downwards.
TCCCATTTTTTTAGCAATCGATTAAGATGGAGTTATTATATTTGTACCGTAAACCATAAAACATTGAGTATCAAGTATTTATAAACTCTTAAAAACAGCTAAAAAGATGAAACACATCCTCAACGTCCTGAAGAACGAGATCTTCAACCTCAACAACACCATTAACGACCTTGTCAAAAAGGTCACGGTCAGTCAGGAATCCTACCTCAAAGACCGCTCGAACGAATCCCTATTCAACAACTGGTCTGAGAAGGTCAAGGACTTGCAAAAGTCCGAGTCCGATATGCGTTATCTCCGCAGTGCGTATGCCACGATCTGCAACGCCTGTGAAGTCGAACCGATGACGGTTGAGGAAATCGTCAGCGAGCGGACGGCCAGAGAAACCAAGAAGGTCGAACGGAAGGAACGCAAGGCTGCAATCAAGAAGATCGACAAGGCAGATGAAACGAGCAACTAAAAAGCCCATCTGGTATCGTAATTATCAGAGAACAAAAGTGTGAGTTATGACGATCGAACTTGAAAATTGGACCATCGAACAACTGACGGGATATAAGCCCATCACAACCTTCTACACGGATTTTTCCATAGCAGATAAGTTCGGTGTTGAGGCCATCCGAGATACTTATAACCTTGCGTTTAAGGGTTGGAAGAACAAGTACAGGTATATCACTGAGCTTGTGATGGTCTTGAACTGGAAATGCTGGCGGTGGAATGATGTCAATGACGAGTATTGCAGGCTTTACAAGGAGTTGTACGAACAACTCAACGACTGGTGCTTCGACAATCTCAAGGGCGATGAACTCGACTATTTCATCGAAACGACAGACTGACATGGAATCCGTTCAAATTACAAACCCAGCACAGGCAGTCGGTCTCGCAAAAGACAAGTTCAACGGCCTTGATCACGAAGAATTGTGGGCTATGTATGTCGGTCTGGACAATATGCCGACTGCATTTGTCCGTTTAAGTTCGGGTGGCTGGACAAGCACGACAATCGACCTCCGGCAGATATTCAGCAATGACATGGAAGGGTGCACCGGCGTTGTTTTGGAACGATATGCCATGGTTTTGTTCCAAACAGCACTGATTTAAGGTGAAATGGAACAAAAACAGCTTTTGGCGTTCCAGTTTTCCCGGATTATTCGTATTTTTGGAAGTCTGCGAAATTAAAATGGCTTTGGCACATCATACATGCCTTGTCTGTTATCCCTCTACAGGGGGGGGGTATTAACGCATTAGTAATTAGCAATTTAAATAACCACCTCGCGCAAACCGACCGGTTTGTGCGGCATAACCGTATCCCGTCATGAAACGAATCCTCTTCGCACTCGCGGTGCTGCTCTTGCTGGCCGGCTGCACAAAAGAAGTCAAAGTCGCTCTCGACAAATCAGAAATCACTCTGGAAAAAGGCACAGTCGCTGTTTTGACGGCAAAGCTGACTCCCGCAAAGGCATCGGGCAAGACGCTTACCTGGGTCAGTTCAAATCCGGAGGTCGCCACCGTTACCCCAAACGGAGAAGAGGGCATCGTGCTTGGCGTTGACGCCGGCACCGCAGAGATATCGGTAAGCTGCGACGACAATACAGACAAGTGCGTGGTTACGGTTGTAATCCCGGCCAAATCCATCACACTGAATAAGGAATCGTTTATTCTGTCAGTCGGGGCGAGCAGGAAGCTGACGGCAACGATAGACCCGGCCAGCAGCACAGACGCCATCGAATGGTCTTCGTCCGACAAAGCTGTCGCAACAGTTGCAGACGGCACGGTGACCGGTGTCGCTGTGGGCAGCGCCACTATCACCGCCAAAGCGGGGTCGGCTCAGGCGTCCTGCGTGGTTTCCGTCCACGACGTATCGGCCGACGGCGCCGTAGATTTAGGCTTGAGCGTATTCTGGGCCAGCTGCAATGTTGGAGCGGACAAGCCTGAAGAAAATGGCGACTTGTTCGCCTGGGGAGAGACGGAAGCTAAAGACCATTATTACATTGACAATTACAAGTGGCTCGACGGGGCGTCCAACACCCTGACCAAGTACTGCAAAGCAGACGGCAAAAAGGTCCTGGAGCCCGAGGACGACGCGGCAAGAACGGCCCGCGGCGGCAACTGGCGAACGCCTACAGTGGAAGAATGGAGGGAGTTGAAAGACAATTGCGACTGGACACGGGCCGAGCTGAACGGCATTGGCGGATACAAAGTGTCCTCGAAGTCTTCTCCCGACAAATGGATTTTCCTTCCGCTGGCCGGGTATATGTTAAACAAGGACTACTCCAATACTGTGGCTGGACAATACCACGGCCTGTACTGGTCCTCAACCCTGCCAGATAATTCTACCATCCAACCCTGGTCGCTTCATTTTACCTCTTACTCAGACTTAATCGACTTATCATACAGCACTTTTGACCGCCGCTCTACAGGCGCAAGCGTCCGCCCCGTAATGGAATAGCGCCGCTACCGGTCGCATCCGACATATATCGACAAAGCCAAGGGACCGCAAGCTTGTAGTCTCTTGGTTTTGGCTTTTCTTTGTTATCATTTATTAGTAAAATTGAAAGCGGATGCGACTATTTCCAAAATGGAAACAGTCGTGTAGAGGGGTTTCTGAGGCTTGTAGAAAGTATTTCGGAATTACCGAATTACTGTGGTTCTGATAATTACTGAGTTTCTTCTGCCATTAGAGTTTCGATTTCTGCTTTCAATTTTGGAAGATCGTTAATGACGATTTTCCACATCACGTCATCCGTTACGGCAGCATAGTCATGGATGACTCGGTTGCGCGTAGCGATAATGGCCCTTGCGTTAGATATCTCAATT
>JAFZZW010000020.1 GCA_017615615.1 Bacteroidales bacterium | reverse complement strand
GGAGAAGCAGACCCGCGACGCAGACGGCACCCTTCATACCGACATCGGTCCCACCATACGCAGCTTCATCAACGATTTCGTCTCCAAGAACCTCGACAACTATCTCCGAATACACAAGGAAATCGTTCCGGTAATCGAAGAGAAGATAAAAGCCTCCCAACAGGAGCGCATCGAGATTTCCGGCATCCAGAAAAAGACCCGCGAGCGCAACAAGAAGACCAATATCTACAACCGCAAGCTCCGCGACTGCCGCTACCACTTCAATGACAAGGTCACCGAGAAGACCCAGGAGAACATCGAGAAGTCCAGCATATTCATCACCGAGGGCGACTCCGCAAGCGGAACCATCACCAGGGCCCGCAACGCCAACTACCAGGCGGTGTTCAGCCTGCTCGGCAAGCCGATGAACTGCTACAAGGAGAGTCGCAAGAAAGTGGCCGAGAACGAAGAACTCAACCTGCTGGTCAACGCCCTGGGAGTTGAGGAGGATCTGGCGAATCTCCGCTACAACAACATCATAGTCGCCACCGATGCCGACGATGACGGAATGCACATACGCATGCTGGTCCTGACTTTCTTCATGAAATACTACCCCGACCTCATCCGCCGCGGGCACGTCCATATCCTGCAGACCCCCCTCTTCCGCGTAAGGAACAAAAAGGAAAACCGCTATTGCTACAGTTCCGAAGAGAAGGAGAAGGCCATACGCGCCCTCAAGGCAGGCACCGAGATCACACGTTTCAAAGGCCTGGGAGAGATCAGCCCCGAAGAGTTCTCCGACTTCATCGGCGACGACATGCGTCTGGATCCGGTCTCACTTGCTGACGAGGAATCGATCGCCGATATCATGGATTTCTATATGGGCGTCAACACTGTCGAACGCCAGTCGTTCATCATGTCCAATCTCCGCAGCGAAGCGGAATTGGAGGATGTGAATATTTAAATTTGGTAATATTCAAAACTTTGTCTATCTTTGCGTCCCCTTTTTGGGGACGTAATTATTTAATATCATGATCAAACAGTACGAAACCGTTTTCATTGCAACTCCCGTTTTGTCTGATACCCAGATGAAGGAAGCGGTTGCCAAGTACACCAAACTCATCACCGACAACGGCGGCGAGATCGTGTACCAGGAGGATTGGGGGCTCAAGCAGCTCGCGTACCCGATCCAGCACAAAACGTCAGGTTTTTATTACCTGATCGAATTCAAGGCGGACCCTCAGTTCGTCGCTACTCTCGAGACCCAGTATCACCGTGACGAGCGTATAATCCGCTTCCTCACCGTGGCTCTGGACAAAGATTCCATCGCCTATGCCGAGCACCGCCGCGAGGTCCGCGCAGGCAAGGCTGCAGCACCCAAGGCCGAACAGGCTCCCGCAGAGCCCGAAGAGGCTATTGATGAACCCGAAAATGTGGAGGAATAAGCCATGGCCGCCATCGAAAACAACGAAATCCGCTATCTGAACCCTCCTACCGTAGAGGTTCGCAAGAAGAAGTACTGCCGCTTCAAGAAGGCCGGTATCAAGTACGTCGATTACAAAGATCCTGAATTCCTCAAGAAGTTCCTCAATGAGCAGGGCAAGATCCTTCCCCGCCGCATCACCGGTACTTCCCTCAAGTTCCAGCGCAAGGTTGCCCAGGCCGTCAAGCGTGCCCGCTCCCTCGCTCTCCTTCCTTACGTAACAGACCTCCTTAAATAATTGCAGCGTTATGAAGATCATACTTAAGAAAGACATTGCCAATCTCGGCGACGCCGGTGAAGTGGTAGAAGTAAAGACCGGATACGCTCTCAATTATCTCGTCCCCCAGGGTTTCGCCGCAGTCGGCACCCCCTCCGCTCTCAAGCAGCACGAGGAGACCATCCGTCAGAGGGCTCACAAAGAGGCCAAGAACATCGCAGAGGCCGAGGCCAAGGCTGCAAAGCTTTCCGCCAAGACCGTCAACGTCCCCGTCAAGGTCGGCGAAAGCGGCAAGCTCTACGGCAGCGTCACCGCAGCCCAGGTTGCAGCAGCACTCGTCGAGCTCGGATTCGAGGTTGACAAGAAGAACGTCGAGGTTCCCGAGATCAAAGAGCTCGGCGAATTCGAGGCTAAGGTCAAGTGCTACAAGGGTGTCTTCGCAGACGTCAAACTGAACGTCGTCGAGGAGTAAATTACACCCTTTCCAATAAAAGCAGCCGGTCCGTTGGATTGGCTGTTTTTTTTGTTAAATTTGCGTCCGCAAAAACCACATCAAGAATGAACAAATACCTTAAGTACCTTGCGACCTTCAAGTTCTGGAAAGAGTTTTTCATCATGACCTTCGGCATGCTGATGTGCTCCGCCGCCGTGTATTATTTCATGATGCCCAGCAAGCTCGTGGTAGGCTCCATGACCGGTCTCTCCATAGTGATTTCCAACGTCGCCACAATGCTTGGCTTCCCCCTCAAGGTCTCCGTGGTGGTAACTGTCATCAACGCCATACTGCTCCTGCTCGCCTGGCTTCTCATAGGCAAGGAGTTCGGCGCCAAGACCGTCTATACCGCCATGATTCTCGGTCCCATGATAGCGTTCTGGGAGAAGGTTCTGCCGTACGAGAGGTTCCTCGAGCCCGGCCAGACCTCCGTCATGGGGGACATCTGGTTCGACCTGCTTGCATTCGTCCTTATCCTCAGCGCCTCCCAGGCCATTCTTTTCCATATCAACGCATCCACCGGTGGACTTGATATCCTGGCCAAGATCGTCAACAAATACTTCCATCTGGATATTGGTACGTCGGTAACTGTCGCCGGTGCCATAATCTGCTGCACTGCGTTTGCCATCAATCCCTTCAGGCTCGTTGTCATCGGCCTTATCGGAACATGGATCAACGGCCTCACCATCGACTACTTCACCGCCGGCCTCAATCGCCGCAAGCGCGTGTGCATCATTTCCGACAGGTACGAGGAGATTCGGGAGTTCATTGTGAACAGCTTGCACCGCGGCTGCTCCCTGTATGAGATGGAAGGCGGCTTCACCGGGGAATACAAGAAGGAAATACAGGTGCTCCTCACGCAGAACGAATTCTCCGACCTCATGGCCTACCTGCGCAAGAACGACATCCACTCATTCATTACCGCAGGCAACGTGAGTGAGGTCTACGGTCTGTGGAACAAGAATAAGAAGACAATTCTCTAGATATCCACGTCCTCCAGCTCGGCTTCGCTGCGGAGGTTGGTGGTGATGAACTGCTGGCGCTCCACGGTGTTCTGCCCCATGTAGAAGTCCATTATTTCGGCGATTGACTCCTCCTCGGCCAGGGATACCTGGTCCAGGCGCATGTCGTCGCCGATGAAGTCGGAAAACTCGTCCGGGCTGATTTCTCCGAGGCCTTTGAATCGGGTTATTTCCACTCCCGTCTTGAGTGCGCTGATGGCCTTCTCCTTCTCCTCCCTGCTGTAACAGTAACGGTTCTCTTTCTTGTTGCGGACGCGGAAGAGGGGAGTCTGTAGGATATGGACATGCCCGCGGCGGATGAGGTCGGGGTAGTACTTCATGAAGAAGGTGAGCACCAGCATGCGGATGTGCATGCCGTCGTCGTCGGCATCGGTGGCCACTATGATGTTGTTGTAGCGGAGGTTGGCGAGGTCTTCCTCGACTCCCAGCGCATTGACGAGCAGGTTGAGCTCTTCGTTCTCGGCTACCTTCTTGCGGCTCTCCTTGTAGCAGTTCATGGGCTTGCCGAGCAGGGAGAATACAGCCTGGTAGTTGGCGTTGCGGGCGCGGGTGATGGTTCCGCTTGCGGAGTCGCCCTCGGTGATGAAGATGCTGGATTTCTCTATGTTCTCCTGCGTCTTTTCCGTCTGCTTGTCGTTGAAGTGGAACTTGCAGTCGCGGAGCTTCTTGTTGTAGATGCTGGTTTTCTTGTTGCGCTCGCGGGTCTTTTTCTGGATGCCGGAAATCTCGATGCGCTCCTGCTGGGAGGCCTTGATCTTTTCTTCTATAACTGGGACTATCTCCTTGTGGATGCGGAGGTAATTGTCCAGATTCTTGGCGACGAAGTCGTTGACGAAGCTGCGGATGGTGGGGCCGATGTCGGTGTGGAGGGTGCCGTCGGCGGAGCGGGTCTGCTTCTCCCACATGTAGTTGCTGCCGAGCTTGGTCTTGGTCTGGCCCTCGAAGTTGGGCTCCTGTATCTGGATGCTTATGGCACCGACGATTCCCTGGCGGCAGTCTGCGGGCTCGTAGTTTTTCTTGAAGAAGTCTTTGAGCGTTTTTGCGATGGCTTCGCGGTAGGCTGCGAGGTGGGTGCCGCCGTCGCGGGTGTTCTGGCCGTTGACGAAGGATGAGATGTTCTCGCCGTAGGAGTTGCCGTGGCTGAGGACTATCTCTATGTCTTCGCCTTCCAGGTGGATGGGCGGGTAAAGGGGCTCCTCGCTGAGATTGTCGTTTACGAGGTCCAGGAGGCCGTTCTGCGACAGGTAGGGGGTATCGTTCAGGACCAGGGTGAGACCCTTCTTGAGGTAGGAGTAGTTCTTCACCATGGTCTCCACGTAATCCATGTTGTAACGGAAGTCGCCGAACATCATCCTGTCCGGGAAGAAGCGTACCAGGGTGCCGTCTTTCTCCTTGGTGGGTCCTTTGCCGCTGTCCTTCAGCTCGCCGCGTTCGAAAGAGGCCCAGGAGCACTCGCCGCCGCGGTGGGAGCATACGTAGAACCGCTCCGACAGGGCGTTGACGGCCTTGGTTCCGACGCCGTTCAGACCTACCGACTTCTTGAAGGCCTTGTCGTCGAACTTGCCTCCGGTGTTGAGGATGCTGACGGCCTTGACGACGGAATCCAGGGGAATGCCGCGGCCGAAGTCGCGCACCGTGACTTCGTTGTCCTCGATGCGGATCTGGACCTGCTTGCCGTAGCCCATCGCATATTCGTCGATGGAGTTGTCTACGACTTCCTTGAGAAGGACATATATGCCGTCTCCCTGGTTGCTGCCGTTGCCGAGGCGGCCGATGTACATGCCCGGACGCATCCGGATGTGCTCGACTCCTTCGAGGGTGATTATGTTGTCGTCGGTGTATTTGACCTGTTCTGCCATTGCGGTTAGATTCTATATCAACCTACAAATGTAGCAAAAATTAGCGGAAACGGCAATAGGCCCCTCCCATTCACGTGGTCTATTGCCGTTTGACCCGGTTGACCTGCCGCAGGGCGGAAATCTGCGAGATGACCTTGTCCAGTTCCAGATTGGAGGGGACGAGGATGCGCATGGTTATCTCATACGTGCCGGCGCGGGGATTCTCGGCGACGTTGAAGGAACGGATGGAGGCGCGGAACTGGCCTACTACGTCCATAATTGCGCTGAGGACCGAGTGCTCCGGCTCCGCGGTTACCTGAAGCGTGGCGAGGAAACTGCCGGCGGTGGCGGATTCCTGCCATACGACGCGCTGGATGCGGTATGGATAACGGTCCATCAGTCGGGCGGCGTTGGGGCAGGACATCCGGTGAATCTTGATGCCGGCGCTGCGGGTGACGAATCCGAAGACGTCGTCGCCGAAAACGGGGTTGCAGCATGCAGCCATGCGGTAGTCGAGGCCCTTGACGTCCTTGGCGCTCAGCACCAGAATCTGCTCTCCGCTGTTGCTGAAGGGCATCTGCGTTTCCTTGTGAACGGGAGCCTGGATGTCTTCGCGAGGAGCGGCGGCCTTGTCGAGTATGAAAGCCTTGATGTCGTTGACGTCGACCGAGCCGTCGGCTATGGCCGCCATGAACGGCATGACGGACTTGAAGCCGTGGGCCTTCATGTATTCCGCCTGCTGGATGTCGGTGAACTCGAGCTTCCAGTTGCGCAGGCGGCGTTCGAGGATTTCGCGGCCCTCGGAGCTGCGCTTGCGCTCGTCGGCGTCGAGCTCGAGCTTTATCTTGCTGCGGGCCTTGCTTGTCACCACCCAGCCCAGCCAGTCGCGGTTGGGGCGCTGGTTCTTGGAGGTCAGGATCTCTACGGTATCTCCGGTGTTGAGCTTTTCGTTGATTTTGACTGCTTTTCCGTTGATGCGGCCGCCGGAGCAGCGGGCGCCGAGCCCGGAGTGGATGCTGAATGCGAAATCGAGCACCGACGAACCGGCCTTGAGCATACGGAGCTCGCCGGTAGGAGTGAATACGAATATCTCTTTGTCCGGAGGGGCGGGGAGGTCTTCCGGCTTGGCGGAAAGCGGGTTGACGAGGGCGTCGCGCACGCTCTGCAGCCAGTTGGCGGTAGAAGTCTCCTGCTTGATTCCTTTGTAGGACCAGTGAGCGGCGGGGCCGTTCTCGGCTATATCGTCCATACGGACGGTGCGGATCTGGACTTCAAGGTAATTGCCGCGGGTGTTCTTGACCGTTATGTGGAGCGATTCGTAACCGCTTGGACGGGGGGTGGTAATCCAGTCGCGGAGGCGCCGGGTGTCGGATTCGTATTCTTCCGTAACGTATGAAAACACGCGCCAGCAGAGCTCCTTCTCAAGCTGCGGATCGGGTTCGCAGTCGATTATGAAGCGGATGGCAAATACGTCGTACACGCCCTCGAAAGGCACTTTCTGCACCTGCATCTTGCGCCAGATGGACCAGGCGCTCTTGGTGCGGACCTTCAGCTTATAGTGTATTCCGGCGTCGGAAAGCTTTTTCTTGAGCGGCTCGATGAATTCCTGCATCAGGCGCTCGCGGTCTTTCTCGGTGGCGCGCAGCTTGTTGGTGATGGCGCGGTACTGCTCGGGTTCGGCGTGGCGGAAATATATGTCGCCCAGTTCGCTGTTGATCTTGTACAGTCCAAGCTGGTGCGCGAGGGGCATGTACAGCATGAGCGTCTCCATCAGCTTCTGGTCGCGGGACATCTTGGGGAACATCTCCAGGTGGCGCATGACCTCCAGGCGGTCGGCTATCTTGATGACGCTGACGCGCGGATCCGTGCAGTACTGGACTATGAGCTTCTTGTAGTTCTCGGCCTCCAGCTGGGTGTCCTTGGGCTTGACGGTGGATATTTTGTCCAGGCCGTCGACCATGAGGCGGACGTCCTGCGGAAAGGCGGTCAGGTCCGGTTTGCTGCCGAAGCGGCCGGCCTCGTGCAGGTAGACCGCCGCGGCGCATTCGTCGGGCAGGCCTATCTCGCCGGTGACTATTCCGGCCACACCGTCCGCATGGCCGATGAAGGGCGTGCCGTCGTAGCGGGTCTGCCCCTCAAGCGCCTGCAGGGCAATCTGCCTGGCCTGGTTGGATAAAGACTGTTCCATACGTGCAAATATAAACAAATTGTTAGTAACTTCGCACCCGGAATGAAATTCGTCCTGGAATCTGCATACAAGCCTTCCGGGGACCAGCCGGCGGCGATCGACGGGCTTTGCGAAGCCCTGCGCAGCGGCGTGCCCGACGTCACCCTGCTTGGCGTCACCGGTTCCGGCAAGACCTTCACCATGGCCGGCGTAATCGAGCGCCTGCAGCGTCCAGCGCTTGTGCTAAGCCACAACAAGACGCTGGCTGCCCAGCTCTACGGCGAGTTCAAGGCATTCTTCCCGTCCAACGCGGTGGAGTACTTCGTATCCTACTACGACTACTATCAGCCCGAGGCCTACATCCCGTCCACAGACACGTACATAGAGAAGGATCTCAGCATCAACGACCAGATCGAGAAACTCCGACTCAGTGCGGCGTCTGCACTGATGAGCGGCCGAAGGGATGTCATCGTCGTCTCCAGCGTGAGCTGCCTGTACGGTATAGGCAATCCCGAGGATTTCCATTCCCAGACCATCGAAGTGGTGAAAGGCGAGCGCCGAAGCCTCACCGGCCTGCTGTACAAGCTCGTGGACGCCCTCTACAGCCGCACGGAGACCGATTTCAAACGGGGTACCTTCCGCGTTCACGGCGACATAATCGACGTATTCCTCGGCGGCGCCGACGAGGCGGTACGCATAGAGTTCTTCGGCGACGAGGTCGAGGGCCTCAGCCTCATCGACCCGGTTACCGGCGCCCACATGGAAGAGCTGGAGCGGGTAAGCATCTGCCCGGCCAACAATTTCGTCACCACCCGCGAAAGGTCCATCGCCGCCGTCAGCGCCATCCAGGACGACCTTGTCAGGCAGATAGACTGGTTCGAGTCGATCGGCAAGGGTCTGGAGGCCAAACGCCTCAAGCAGCGCGTGGAGTACGACCTGGAGATGATAAAGGAAATGGGCTACTGCCCGGGCATCGAAAACTACTCCCGCTACTTCGACGGCCGCAAGGAGGGCGAGCGTCCTTTCTGCCTGCTGGACTATTTCCCAAAGGATTTCATAACCTTCATCGACGAAAGCCACGTGACGCTTCCGCAGGTCCGCGCCATGTACGGCGGCGACCACAGCCGCAAGAGCGTGCTCGTGGAATACGGTTTCCGCCTGCCTGCCGCGTCGGACAACCGCCCCCTCAAGTTTGACGAATTCGAGGCCCTGACCGGCCAGCGGGTGTACGTGAGCGCCACCCCTGCCGACTACGAACTGGAGAAGTCCGGCGGCCTCGTGGTGGAGCAGGTGGTCCGCCCCACCGGCCTGCTGGATCCTCCCATCGAAGTCCGTCCCATAGAGGGACAGGTGGACGACCTTGTGGAGGAGATTCGCAAGCGTGCCGAGGTCGATGAGCGCGTGCTCGTCACCACCCTCACAAAGCGCATGGCGGAGGAACTGGACGAATACCTGCGCCGCATCGGAGTCCGCGTGCGCTACATCCACTCCGACGTGGATACCACCGAAAGGGTGGAGATAATCGAGGACTTCAAGAACGGACTGTTCGACGTGCTCGTAGGCGTCAACCTGCTGCGCGAAGGCCTTGACATCCCGGCGGTGTCGCTTGTGGCCATACTCGACGCCGACAAGGAAGGCTTCCTCCGCACCGGACGCGCCCTTACCCAGACCGCAGGCCGAGCCGCCCGCAACGTCAACGGGCTCGTCATAATGTACGCCGACAAGATCACTCCGTCCATGGAGCAGACCATTCGAGAGACTGAGCGCCGCCGCTCCCGCCAGATTGCCTACAACAAGCAACACGGCATCACGCCGCAGCAGGTGCAGACGCGTCTCAACGCCCTTGCGAGCGAACTCGGCGGGGCCAAACAGGTCGCCCCCAAGCTTGCCGGAGGCACTACCGGACGCATGTCGGCGGCCAATTCCTACGACGCCCCGGTTTATATCCCCAATCCCTCCGATTTCGGCAAGGGACGCATCTCGGTGGGCCTCGGGCACGACTCCAGGCGCGAGGGCGGTGCAGCGTACGACGAGGGCTTCGTGCGAGCGGACCTCGCCGCAGTGCTTCAGGACCCGGTCATCCGTTCGATGTCACGCGGCCAGATTGAGAAGATGATAGAGGAGGACCGCGCAAGGATGAAAAAATCCGCGGCGGAGCTGGACTTCACCGCGGCTGCGCGCTTCAGGGATGAAATGTGGGCCCTGCAGCAGTATCTTAAGGTCTGGAAGGACTGAATCTACAGTTCCTCGATCATCCTCCGGAACAGTTCCGACATCTGTGATGCAGCGATGTCCGCCTGGTGGACGACGTCGTCGCCGTCGTTGAGGTTGCGCTCGACGTTGAAGATGTTGGAGAAGTTGGTCACGACGGACATGCCGAACACGCGGATGCCGCAGTGGCGGGCTACGATAACCTCCGGTACGGTGGACATGCCGACGAGGTCTGCCCCGACCTCATGGAAGAAACGGACCTCGGCCGGAGTCTCGTATGTGGGACCCGTAACGCCGAAGTAAACGCCTTTGCGGAGGTTTACCTTCATCTCTATTCCCATGCGCTCGGCAAGGGCCTGGAGTTCGAGGTCGTATGCGCAGGTCATGTCGGGGAAGCGGGGGCCGAACTCTTCCATGTTGGGACCGATGAGGGGATTGGGCATCATGTTGATGTGGTCCTTAATGATGACGAGGTCGCCCACCTTGTAGTCGGCGTTGGTGCCGCCTGCGGCATTGGAGACGAAGAGGTACTCTATTCCCAGGAGCTTCATGACGCGGACGCCGATGGTGACGGTCTCCATGGGGTAGCCCTCGTAGTAGTGGAAACGCCCCTGCATGGCGACGACCTTCTTGCCGCCGAGGATTCCGCAGATTATGTTGCCTTTGTGGCCTACGGCGGTGGACACGGGGAAGCCGGGAATGTCGCGGTAGGGGATTACAACAGGGTCCTTGATCTGCTCGCCGAGCTTGCCCAGGCCGCTGCCCAGGATGATGCCGATGGTGGGATGGAAGTCGCCGGTGCGCTGCCTGATGTGGGCTGCTGCGCTCTTTATGTTGTCGAGATTGGCCGCCATTGCTACAGGTCTTCAAAATCTACGGACTGGTCGGTGTATTCCCTCTGGGGAATGGTGCCGCCGAAGCATGTATTGGTGATGTAGTCTATGACTTCCTTGAGGCCGTCGGAAAATTTCTCGAAATCTTCCTTGTAGAGGAAAATCTTGTGCTTGTCGTAGGTAAACGAGCCGTCGGGATTGGAGCGGCGCTTACTTTCCGTTATGGTGAGGAAGAAGTCCTTGCCTCCTTTGGTGGATTTGACGTCGAAGAAATAGGTGCGCTTGCCTGCGCGAACGGGCTTTGAAAAAACATCCTCTGAATTGCGGTCCCCATAGTTAGGGGAGTCGTAATCGTCTCTGTACATACGATAAAATTTATAGTTTATTTCGCAAAAATAGGATTTTTTTCAGATTACGTGTTATCTTTGTATCAAAATTTGTTTGAAATCTATGCTGAACAGAAGAATCCTCAGGATAAAGGCCTTCAAGGTCGTTTATTCCAGAGTCGAGAATCCTTCGATGACGCTCCCCGAGGCCGAGGCCGAACTGGAGCGCTCCTGTGAAGCCACGAGGGACCTGTACCTCCGCATGCTCGCCGTCGCCGGCCCCCTGACCAGGGAGGCTCAGGCCCGCATCGACGCCGCCCGCCACAAGTTCAATCCCAGCGAAGCCGAGCTTCACCCCAACATGAAGTTCGCCCTCAACCGCATTGCCCCTGCGTTGGAAGAAGACCCCGATTTCAGCAAGCTCGTCAAGAAGAAAAAGATCAGCTGGGACAACGACGACGTCTTCCTGCGCAACCTCTACGATTCCATCCGCGGCAAGGAGTATTTCCGCAGATACATGGAGGATCCTTCCGGTTCGCTGGCCGCTGATGCAGCCCTGTTCTGCCGCATATACGAGGAAGAATTCTCCGGAGCCCAGGCCCTGGACGACATCCTCGAAGACCTCTCGATCTACTGGAACGACGAGCTGGAATATGCCCTCACATGGTGCTGCCGTTCGCTGGAGCAGATGGGCAAAGGCAAGCCCTGGACGCTGCCAGAGCTGTTCATGAGCGAAATGCCCGGCCCGGATGGCAGGGAGAGCGACCGCGCCTTCGTCAGGAATCTCGTCCGCTCCGCCATGCGCGGTTTCGACAGATACTATCAGATGATATCCGAGGTTACGCCCAAGTGGGACACCGGACGCATTTGCGCCACGGACCTCGCACTCATCATCTGCGGCCTCGCCGAGGCCGATGCCTTCCTGGCGATCGACTATCGCACCACCATCAACGAGTTTGTGGAAATATCCAAGTATTACAGCACACCGGAAAGCCGTGCATTCGTGAACGGCGTACTCGATAAATTAATCAACAAGAAATAGTTATGTCTCTTATCACCCTTCTCCAGGCGGCCCCCGCCGCAGGAGCTGCCGGCCAGCAGGGCGGCGGTCTCAGCATGTGGATCATGCTCATTCTCATCTTCGTCGTCATGTGGGTATTCATGATCATGCCCCAGCGCAAGCAGCAGAAGAAGATGGAAGAATTCCGCAAGTCGCTCAAGAAAGGCGACAAGGTCGTCACCGCAGGCGGCATCTACGGTACCATAGCCGAGGTCTCCGACAACGAGAAGACCGTTCTCCTCAAGGTGGACGGCGACGTCAAGCTCCGCGTGGACAAGGCTTCCCTCCAGAGGGATTTCAGCGAGTCCGACGCCCAGCAGACCGCAGAAAAGAAATAATCCTTGAAGCGCTGGACCCAGTTTCTCCTTTGCCTGCTGCTTTCCGCAAGCGTATGGCTGATTCATAACCTCTCTCTCAAATACACGGGAGTGGTTACGGTTTCAGTGCTTGCCAAGAGTTCGCTCAAAGGGCGGTCCCAGACTGCTTCCGAACCCGTTACAGTGAATGCCCGTTGCTATGCGACGGGCTTCCGTCTTCTGCGTATCCGCCATTCCGACTCCGACGTCCTCGTGGAAATCAACCCGGAGGACTTCGAGTATACCATGTCGGACGACAAGTTCAACGTCTCCGCCGCCAATCTTTCCAAATATGCAGCCGACATCTTCGGCTCGGGAGTCCAGCTTGAGACGTTTCTCAATCAGGGCTACGGTTTTTCTTTCCCCAGGGAGAACAACCGTACCGTTCCCGTCAGGCCGGTGGTGAACGTATCCTTCAAGCCCCAGTACATGGCGGCGGGCCCCATGCGCATCCAGCCCGACTCCGTGGTCATCTATGGCAGCGGCAGCCTCCTGGAGAGCGTGAATGCAGTGCTCACCCGCCCCGTGTCCGTGGGCGACGCATCCAAGAATGTGAGCGGAGTGGCCCGCATCGTCCCGGTTCCGGGCATACGCATTTCCGAGTCCGAGGTGGCCTGGGCGCTGGATGTCGTCAGGTACGTTGAACTGCGCAGCCAGGTGCATATCAACGTCCGCGGAGCTCCGGCCGGTGTCAAGCTTTCCGTGCTCCCGTCCACGGCGGAGGCCGTTTTCCGCTGCCGTTTCCCTGCAAAGGGCAACCCCGCCGAGGTTTGTGAATTCTACGTCGATTATACCGAATTCACGGGCTCCATTTCCGGCTCCTGCGTAGTCCGGTGCGACAACCTGCCGCAGGGTGTCATCGACTGGAGCATCGACCCGGAGGTGGTGGACTGCCTCGAAATGGAGGAGGTTGAGGAATGACCACGATTCTCGTTACCGGCCCGATCGGCGGAGGCAAATCCACTGCATGCAGGCATTTGGCATCCCTGGGATGGCCCGTTTACGATTGCGATTCACGCTGCAAGGCCTTGTATGACAACGTCCCCGGACTCAAGGACCGCATAGAAAAAGAACTCGGAATACCTTTTGCCGAACTCGGACGCATCTTCTCCGAACCCGCCCTGCGCGAGCGCCTCGAGTCCATCGTATATCCGCTGCTCCTTGAGGATATCATCACCTGGAAGTCCTCTCTTCGCAGCCCTCTCGCCTTCATTGAATCCGCCATCGCCCTTCAGAAACCGGTATTCGACGGCACCTACGACAAAGTCCTCCAGATTACCGCACCTGCAGCCCAAAGGGCGCTTCGCAACCCTGCGGCCCCGGTCCGCAGCCGCCTTCAGACCTTCCCCCGGTCCAGAATAGACAGAACGATCCGCAACGACTCCACACCGGAGGCGCTGTACAAAAAGATAGATAAATATTTAGAGTCAATATGAAAACCGATTTAGCAAAGATCATGTCCGTCTCCGGACAACATGGACTGTTCCGCTTCCTGGCGCAGTCCCGCACCGGCGTCATCGCCGAATCCCTTGCCGACGGCAGACGCACCGCGTTCGACGCCCACAGCCGCATATCCACCCTCTCCGACATTGCCATCTTCACGTCGGAAGGGGAGCTCAGGCTCGCAGACGTATTCGTGGCAATGAAAAAGGCAGCGGACGAAGGCGCCGCCGTCCCTACGTCAAAAGACCCCCAGGCCAAGGTGGTAGCCTTCTTCGACAAGGCCATCCCCAACTACGACGGCGACCGCTTTTATTACTCCCACATGAAAAAGGTCCTCGATTGGTACGGCGAAATCGACAAGCACGCATCCTTCGATTTCGTTACCGACGAAGACCGGCAGAAGGAAGTTGACCAGGCTTAGAGTCATAACCCTCGGCTGTTCCAAGAACACCGTCGATACCGAGCACCTTCTGGCGGCCCTTCCGCCGGAAGGTTTCTCCGTCGTCGATGAAGGCCCGGTAGATTACCTGCTGCTCAACACCTGCGGTTTCATCGCGGATGCCAAGGAAGAGTCCGTCGAGGCCATACTGGAGGCCGTCCGCAGCAAGCAGTCCGGAGAAGCAGGCAAGGTCGTAGTATTCGGCTGCCTGTCTCAGCGCTATCCGGAAGAGCTCAAGGCCGAAATCCCCGAGGTAGATGCCTGGTTCGGCGCCCGTGATATCGGCGAGATACTCCGTTACCTGGGTGTCCCTGCCCGCAGCCGCTACATCGCCAGGACCGATCCGGGACACGGATACGCATACCTCAAGATCTCGGAAGGCTGCGACCGCCGCTGCTCCTACTGCGCCATTCCGTACATTCGCGGCGCCCACAGGTCGGTGCCGGTTCCGGACCTCGTGGAAGAGGCGGAAGGGCTGGCCCGGCATGGCGTCAGCGAACTTATTCTCATCGCCCAGGACACCAGCTGCTACGGGCTCGACATTTATGGCCGCCGGTGCCTTGCCGAGCTCATTCAGAAGCTGTCGGAAATCGACGGAGTCCGCCGCATCCGGCTGCATTATGCCTATCCGGAGGGCCTTCCGGACGACGTGCTTGACGTCATGGCGTCCAATCCCAAGGTCTGCCGTTATCTCGACGTCCCTTTGCAGCATATCTCAGACAGGGTCCTGTCCGACATGCACCGCAACTCTTCGACGGCACAGATCGAGGCATTCATTACGAAGGTGCGGCGGATAGTGCCCGGAATCGCCCTTCGCACCACTTTGATGGTGGGACATCCCGGTGAAGGGGAGGAGGAGTTCCATGAACTTCTGGATTTCGTGCGGCGCACACGCTTCGACCGCATGGGCGCATTCTCGTATTGCGAAGAGGAAGGCACCTGGGGCGCCGCCCACCTGAAGGACGAAGTCCCGGAAGAAACCAAGCGCCGCCGTTACGACGAGCTGATGACGCTCCAGGCAGGTATCTCGCTGGAACTCAACCAGGCACGGGTCGGCAGCGAGGTTGAGGTCATGGTCGACGGAGTATTGCCCGACGGCACACTCGTCTGCCGCAGCGAGTTCGAAAGCCCCGAAGTGGACGGCGAAATCCTCGTCCGTCCCGCTTCCGACAATGTTTCCGTCGGCTCTTACCTGAAGGTCCGCATTACTGCCGCAGACGAATACGATCTGACGGCAGCTTGTCTCTGAGCGGACTGGACTGTCGGCAAACTTCCGCTTCGCTCCATCCCTCCCACTGTCCCTATGGGCCAGCGGGCCCCTCCCGTTCACGCGGCCACGGGCGGCCACGGTTTGCCGACAG
>JAFZZW010000001.1 GCA_017615615.1 Bacteroidales bacterium | reverse complement strand
GGCAGGGGGTCTCGGGGGGAACGCCCCCCGTCCCTTGGGGGTGCCGCTCAGCGGCGGGGGATGGTAGTATACTATCGAAGCGGTTATGCGAGCGTAGCGACCATAACCGCTTTGATAGTATGCATGCGGTTCTCGGCTTCGTCGAAGACGATGCTGTTCGGGCCTTCGAAGACGTCCTCGGTGACCTCGACACCGTCGAGGCCGAATTTCTCGAACACATCGCGGCCCACGCGGGTCTCGAGGTTGTGGTAGGCCGGCAGGCAGTGCATGAACTTGCACTTGGGATTGCCGGTGCGCTCCATCAGGGAGGCGTTGACCTGGTAGGGCTTGAGCATGGCGATGCGCTCCTTCCAGACCTCGTCGGGTTCGCCCATGGAGACCCACACGTCGGTGTAGATGAAGTCGCAGCCGCGCACGCCGGCATCCACGTCATCGGTGATGGTGATGCGCGCGCCGGTCTGCTCCGCCACCTTGCGGCATTCGGCGACGAGTTCGGCCGAGGGCTGCAGCGCCTTGGGAGCCACTATACGCACGTCCATGCCCATCTTGGCGCCGCCGACCAGCAGCGAGTTGCCCATGTTGAAGCGGGCGTCGCCCAGGTAGGCGTAGGACACCTCGCGCAGCGGCTTGTCCACGTGCTCGCTCATGGTGAGGAAGTCGGCAAGTATCTGGGTAGGGTGGAATTCGTTGGTAAGGCCGTTCCACACGGGGACTCCGGAATACTCGGCAAGTTCCTCGACGGTCTTCTGCGCGAATCCGCGGTACTCGATGCCGTCGTACATGCGCCCGAGTACTCGTGCGGTGTCCTTCATGGATTCCTTGACGCCGATCTGGGAGCCGGTGGGCCCGAGATAGGTGACGTGGGCGCCCTGGTCGTGGGCGGCTACCTCGAAGGCGCAGCGGGTGCGGGTGGATGTCTTCTCGAAGATAAGGGCGATGTTCTTGCCGACGAGGCGCGGGCGCTCGGTACCGGCGTACTTGGCCTTCTTGAGGTCGGCTGCGAGGTCCAGCAGGAACTGTATTTCGGTGGGAGTAAAGTCCAGCAGCTTAAGGAAGCTGCGGTTTCTGAGGTTGAATGCCATATTGCTGATTGTTAAGGAATTATTCTGGTTCCACAGGAAGGGTTGTTGAGCTCGGATGCCTCGGTAATCACGCACTCGCCGCCGCCCTCGCGCACGAAGCGGATGCCGGCGCGCACCTTGGGGGCCATGGAGCCCTCGGCGAACATGCCTTCCGAGAGGTAGCGCTCGGCCTCGGCGACGGTCATGACGTCCAGGGTCTTCTCCCCGGGCTTGCGGAAGTTGATGTAAACCTTGGGGACGTCGGTAAGTATATAGAATTCGTCGGCCTTCATGGTGACGGCGGCGAGGGAGCTGGCGAGGTCTTTGTCGATCACGGCCTCGACGCCGCGGTGGCCGTCGGCGTCGCGTACGACAGGTATGCCGCCACCGCCTACGGTAACGACTATGCAGCCCTCGCGCGCAAGGCGTTCGACCAACTCAATATTATTGATCGCCACCGGCTTGGGAGACGCCACCACCTTGCGCCAGCCGCGGCCCTGGGGGTCTTCCCGGTAGACGGCTCCGTCCGAAGGCATCTCCTTGTAATATGGTCCCACGGGCTTGGTGGGATTGGCGAATCCCGGGTCGTCGGCGGAAACTTCCACCCGCGTCACCAGGGACACCACCCTCCGGCCGATACCCTCGCGCCGCAGGACCTTTTCCATCGCGGTTTCAATCAGATATGCAATGGACCCCTGTGTCTCGGAGCCGCAGAAATCCATGGGCATCGGCTCAAGCCCGAAAACCTGGCGGCCGGCCTCGTGCTGAAGCATCACGTTTCCCACCTGGGGGCCGTTGCCGTGGCCTATGACTATATCGTAGCCCTTCCGCAAAAGGGGAAGAAGCTGGGAGCAGGTGCGCTCGACGTTGGAGAGCTGCTCCTCGAAAGTGCCTTTCTGGCCGGCGCGCAGGAGGGCGTTGCCCCCGAACGCAATCATTGCAAGCTTTCCCATGTCCTAGTCGCGCCTGAGGGGTAAGGTGGAACAGCGCAGGAGGCCTCCCATCTTGGAAATCTCCCTGTAGGGGACGGTCTCAACCGTCATGCCCCAGACGCCCCGCAGGTGTTCCGCAAGGCGGGTGAAGTGTTCCTCCACCACCACGACATCTTCGGAAATGGAGAAGATGTTGGAATTCATCCAGTACATCTCCTCGCGGGTGAGCTCGAAGACGTTGTCCCTGCCGAACATATCGACAAGGTGGTCGGCGTCGCGTGGGTTGAGGAATCCGCCCTTGTAGATGATGGCCTTGTCGCGGCCTACCGGCATGAAGGTGCAGTCCAGGTGAAGGATGCCCTCGTAAGGGTCGGTGTCGCTCTTGCGCAGGTTGAGCGGTATTATGGTCTTGGACGGGAAGATCATGCGCAGATAGTCCAGAGCCAGGCGGTTGGTGCGGGCGGTCTTCACGTCGGGATAATCCTCGAATGCGTACTGGCCCACGAAGACGACGCCGTTGTACAGGACCACGTCGCCGCCCTCCACATGCACCGCCTCCGGCAGGTTGTATATCTGCTTGTAGTGAATCTGGCGGTAGATCGGTTCGTAGGCGTCGATCTCTTCCTGGCGGTCGGGAATGACGTTGGAGACGATGATCTTGTCGTCGATGACGAATCCCACGTCGCGGGAGAAAATCTGGTTGCAGTTCTTCACCAGCTGCGGACGGTGCACCTTGACGCCGTACTTGAGCAGGACGGCCTCGAAGGCGTTCATCTCGCGGGTGATGTCTTCCTGTTTGGGATAGACGCCCTTGAGGACGGACTCGTATGACTTGGCGTCGAAGGTGTCGCGGAGCTTGGGGACGGGACCGTTGCTGTCCGGGAGTCCAAGTACGACTTCCCGCAGGCGCCCGGTTTCGGATTTGACGAATATTTCCATAGGTTTATGCTGTTTTCTGAGTGAGGTAAATGCCTATCATGCCGACCGCCAGTCCGGCCCACTGCAGCAGGCTGAGGGTCTCTTCGCCGAGGATGAAGGCGATGAGGGCGGTGACGAGGGGGACGATTGCAAGGAACACGCTGGTATGTGCTACACCGAGGTTCTTGATGGCGACGGCCCAGGTGGTGAACGCCGTGGCGCTGCAGAGGAGGGCAAGAGCGAGTACGGGATAGATTACCGGCCAGCTGAAATAGACTGGGGCGCTGAACTGCGAGAGCCCTCTTGTGAAGAACAGCGGCAGGAAGAATGCGGCCCCGAAGAAGAACTGGTACATCACTATGACCGACGGCGAATAAGTGGCCGAAAGGGACTTGGTGAACGCAATCTGGCTGACCTCGGAAGCCACCGCGATGAACAGGATGAGGATCCCGACGAGGAAGAGGTCCCCGGTGGAGCCGTTCTTCCAGGTGACGAGCCACAGGCCTGCGAGCGTGACGAATACGCCGACGGCGTTGACCGGAGTGACCTTTTCCCGGAATATCAGCAAGCCCACGAACATGGCGAATATGGGATTGGTGGCGATGACCAGCGAGGTGATGGTGGGCGACTCTGTGAACTTGAGGCCGTAGGTTTCCGCCACGAAGTAGATGAACGGCAGGCACAGCGCAAGAAGCAGGAACTTAAGAAGGTCCTTGCGGTACAGGCGCATCTTCTGGCCCGTTATCCTGTTGAACAGGAATAGTATGCACCCGGCGAGCAGGATACGTACGGGAACGAAGAATTCTACCGGAATGTTCTGGTCGAGGAGGCGGTCAGCCCATATGTAAGACATTGCCCAGAGGACCACGGTGGTCATGGCGCAAAGGTACGAGGTCAGCTTGGATTTCATCGGTCGTTTCAGTGCGAGGGCAAAGATAGCCAACGCAGGGCAAATAAGCAAGGACTACGTGATATTCCCGACGGCCACCCGTGCCAGCCAGTTGCGCATGCGGCGGAAGATATTCCACCGGCGCACCTCGTCCAGGGTTATCTCCAGGCACTTGTCCTTCGTCTCGCTGATGTAGAGCTCGCGGGAGCTGACGGCGAACTCCTCGTCGTACACCAGCGCATCGACCTCAAGGTTGAGGAAGAAGCTCATGTTGTCCATGTTGGCGGAGCCGACGGCGACCAGATAGTCGTCCGAGATGAATTCCTTGGTATGCAGGACGTTGCCTTGCCATTCGTAGATCTTGACTCCCGCCTTGAGAAGCTCCCGGTAGAGGGATTCGCCCATCCATTTGGCAGGCGTGACATCGTTGTTGGCCGGGACTATCCAGCGGACGTCGACTCCCCGTCTGGCGGCGTTCCTGAGGGCTTTCAGGGTGGACTGGGGCGGCGGCGTATACGGGTTGTAGAAGTAGAAATAACTGTTTGCGTGATTGATGGCCCATTCGAAGCAGTTGCGGATGGGAAGGCGCTTGTCCCAGGGGCTGTCCTGGACTATCTGGACGGTTTTGCCGCGGAACTGCCGGTGGCCTGCGAGGGTGTCTTTCACAGCCTTGCGGGCGGTTTCCGGAGTAACTTTGAGCTCCGGGAGCTCCGGCGCCGCGCGGTGCTGGTTCTCCATATACACCTTCGCAAGGTCGTAAACGGCAGGGCCGTTGATCCGAAGGTCTGCATCCCTCCAGCTCAGGTAATATTTGTCCTGGATGTTGCGTCCGCCAACATAGGCGGTTTTGCCGTCAACGATAATGATCTTGCGGTGGTCGCGGTGAGCTCCCTTGGGAGGCCAAACATAATCCAGGAAGAAGCTGGGACGGTAGAACAGGCGTACGTCGATGCTGTCCGCGGCGTACAGGGAGAGGCTGTCGACGTCTTCCTTCAGATGCGCCGACTTGTCCAGGATTATGCGGACGTCGGCGCCCCGGGCGCGCTTTTCCCTGAGGATGCCGCGGACTATGGTGCCGCTGGAATCCTGGCGGAAGCGGTAATGGTCGATGTATACGGACTCTTCGGCGGACTCCAGGTCGTTCTTGAGGACGAGCCACTTGTCCTTGTGCTCGGTAATGATGGCGATGGTATTGCTGTCCGTGGGCGGCAGGCCGGTATCGGTGGTCATGAGGGCCGTAAGCTCGCGGTAGCCCTCCCGGACGTTGCCGAACCGGGCCGGATCCTCGGTAATAACGGTCTTGTGCATCGGTGCCCTGTACCCGCATCCTCCCGCAAGCGGCAGGAGGAGCAGCGGCCACAGGCGCGCCAACCGGTAAAAAACAGTTTTCATGCCGGCAAAGATATGGTTTTATTGTAACTTTTCGTAATCCCGCAGGGACCTGAATACCTTGGGACTCAGGAGGAGGACGGCGATGACGTTGATCCAGGCGCAGATGCCGACGCCGATGTCGCCGATCTGCCAGATGACGTCGGCCTCTTTGAGGGCTCCGAAGATGACGGCGCCCAGTATGGCCAGTCTCATAAGAAAGACCGCGAGCTTCTCGCCTTTGCCGGTTTTGCCGCGCCAGAGGTAGATTATGGCCGATTCGCAATAGAAGTAGTAGGCCATGATGGTGGTGAACACGAAGAATATCAGCGCGATGCTGATGAACTTGCCGCCGAAGCCCGGCAACAGCGTGTCCACCGCCGCCTGGGTGAATCCGGCGTAATTGTTCCCGAGTTCCGGGGCCTGCGATACTATGATTTCTCCGGTGCCCTGGTCAATCACGTTGTAGGATCCGCAGATGAGGATCATCAGCGCCGTAGCCGTGCAGACCAGCAGGGTGTCTACATATACCGAGAAACTCTGGGCGAGACCCTGGCGCACCGGATGCGATACGTCGGCGGAAGCGGATACGATGGCCCCGCCTCCCTGGCCTGCCTCGTTGGAGTAGATGCCGCGCTTGACGCCCATCATAATTGTGGCGCCGAGTATGCCTCCCAGGGCCGAATCGAGCCCGAACGCCCCCTGGAAAATCATCTTGAAAACGCCGGGAACCAGGCTCAGATGGCTGAATATCACCACCAGTGCTATTCCGATGTACCCCAGCGCCATGAACGGAGTGACGACCTTGGCCACCTGCGATATGCTCTTGACGCCGCCGAAAATAACCAGCGCCAGGATGACGGCAAGGGCGATACCTCCCCAGAGGGGGGAGAGGCCGAATGAGTTCTGAAGTGCGGACGTCATGCCGTTGGCCTGCACCGTAGGACCGCTGAGGCCGTATCCCAGGATGCATACCACGGCGAATGCGACGCCGAGCCACTTGGCGTTCAACCCCTTTTCGATGTAGCTGAACGGCCCCCCGCGGAAGACTGTCTTATGCGAGAAGTTGTACAGTTGCGCCAGGGTGGATTCGCTGAAAGCGGTGGCGGCGCCGAAGAAGGCGATGAGCCACATCCAGAACACCGCACCCGGGCCTCCGAACGCTATAGCCGTAGCCACGCCGACTATGTTTCCGGTGCCGATACGGCCGGAGAGCGCCATGCAGAAGGCCTCGAAGGAGGAAATGCCGCTGCCTTTGCCGGCCTTGCGGGCAAAGAGGGAACGGAGCATCTCCGGAAGGTGCCTCACCTGGACGAAGCGGGTGCCGACGGTGAGGAAGAGCCCCGCGAAGATGAGAAGTCCCACCAGCGCCGGACTCCAGACGATATCGTTGATAGTCTGAACAATACGGGCGAACATAACTGGAGAACAAATATAGTCAACAAGAACGGCCCGTGCAAATATTTTAAAAATTTTTGTACTATGTATTGCAAGGTATTAAAAATTATTTATATCTTTGCATCAACAAAATCTTTGTGAAATGAAAAGAGTGGTTACAGCCGGCATAGGAGGCCGGAGCTTTACAATCAACGACGACGCCTACGGGCGCCTTGAGTCTTACCTCAATCTTTTCCGCGCCCACGTACGCGAGGTCGGCACCCAGGAAGTCATGGACGATCTGGAGTCCCGCATTGCGGAACTGTTTTATGCCGAGGTCGGCGACGGCACCAGGGTTGTCGATATGGAACTTGTGGAGAAAGTAATCTCCCAGCTGGGCATGCCCGACGGAAGCTCCACGGAAGCGGAAGAGCCGGTCAATGCCGTACGCAAGCTCTACCGCGACACGGAAGACGTCCGCATCGCAGGCGTCTGCAGCGGCCTCGCCCTTTACTTCGGCATAGACACCTCGCTTGTGCGAATCCTCATGCTCGTCGCGCTCATCGCCGGTTCCGTAGGCTTCTGGCTCTACGTCATCCTCTGGATCGCGGTGCCCAAGGCCGTCACCCCGGCCCAGAAGTGCGAGCTCCGCGGCCTCGCCCCTACGGCGGGCAACATGGCCAGATTCACGACTTATAAAAAGTAGCACCCATGGAAAGCAACGCCGAAAACGTGCGCTCACAGATGCGCAAAGGGGTGCTTGAGTACTGCATACTCTGCATCCTCGCCCAAAGGGAGGCCTATGCTTCCAGCATTATCGAATCCCTCAAGGCCGCCAGCATGATAGTGGTAGAGGGTACCCTGTACCCGCTCCTTATCCGCCAGAAGAATCAGGGCCTGCTGTCGTACCGCTGGGAAGAATCCACCCAGGGCCCGCCCCGCAAGTATTACTGCATAACCCAGAAAGGCCGCGAGCAGCTCGCGGAGATGGACAACGCATGGAATGAAATGGTCCAGGCAATCCAGAAACTCAGGACCTCGGAAATCACCGTATTATGAAGAAGGTAGAAAAAGTGAGCATAGGCGGATACGCCTTCACGCTCGAATCGGAAGCGGCAGCCGCTCTGGACTCCTACATCAAGGAGATGGAACTCTATTACAACAACCAGGAAGTGCTCGACGGCATCGAGGAACGTATGGCAGAGCTGTTACTGGAAAGGACCGGAAGCAACGGC
This sequence comes from Bacteroidales bacterium, assembly GCA_017615615.1. GTDB lineage: Bacteria > Bacteroidota > Bacteroidia > Bacteroidales > UBA932 > Cryptobacteroides. The sequence continues at coordinate 16,208 of JAFZZW010000001.1, read as the reverse complement.
GTGGTGGACAAGGCGATGGTGGGCAGCGTCATAGACATACTCGGCAGGCCGGACCGCATAGCGCAGGACCAGCCCGTCAGTCCCGCCCCCGATAAGCCGGCCCGCAAGCTCTACCGCGACATGGAGAACGCCCGTATAGCTGGCGTATGCAGCGGCATCGGAGCGTATTTCAAATTTGACCCCGTCATACTCAGGGTTGCCTTTGCCTTACTGTTCGTGGCGAGTCTTTTCAGCTTCATCGAGCTGAGCGGAGTCCTGTCGTTCATATCGCCCCTGGCATATATAATCCTCTGGATTTGCATTCCGCCGGCACGCACCGCGCAGCAGCGCTGGGCCATGCGGGGCGATCCCGGTACCGCCGAGGGCGTCCGCCGCAACGTCGAGAACGCCTCCGGCAATGTGGGCGACGCCCTCCGTCAGGTGGGCCAGTCTCCCGCTTGGAGCGGAGTGGGCCGTGTGCTCGAGGTGATAGCCGGACTCCTCCTGCTCGTCATATCCGTCGCCGGACTGTTCGGAGGGGCGCTGGCCCTGTTCGGATGGCAGTGGCTGGGCCTCGGTGATATGCTGAACACCGCGATGATAAACCTGATGGAAGAATTCCCCCAGTCGGCCGTAATAGTCAATACAAAGTGGGTGGAGCTGCTTGCGATAGCAGTTTACGCGCTGCCGTTCATAGGCATGCTGTACGCCAGCATCATGATGCTGTTCCACATGAAGTCCCCTTCATGGCATCCGGGGCTGGTGATTTTCGTCGTCTGGCTGATCGCAGTGGTGGCGCTCACCGTCCTGCTGCTGGCATGCGTCTTCTCGGCCACCGCTGCGGTGGTCTGACGCCCTGCCGGGCCTTTACGTAAAGCCGGAGTCCCTGTTACTCCGGCTTTACTGTTATCCGGCAGGTCTTGGAGAGGACGGGGTCTTCCTGGCATTCGAACAGGAGTTCGGTGCTTCCCGGGTACTGGCCGCGGACGGTCACATAGCCGTAGTGCTCTCCGTAGCTGATGATTCCGGGCTCGCTGGAATCGACGAAAAGGAACTTGTATGTGCAGTTGTCCGGCGAGAACTGATAATGGATGTCCTCCGTCTGGCCGACATTAAGCTCCAGCGTTTCCCTGTCGATTTTGAAGCCGGTGACGGCAACCGGCAGATCGCCGTAAACAGGACGTACCGGCAGCCCGAAGCATCTGGGTAAGAGAGTGTAATTAAAAGCAAATTCGGTATGGGCTTCCCTGGGATTGGCACCCATTCCTGATACGGCGAAGTCGTTGGACTCAAGTCCTGCGTCGACTTTGCTCGCCGACCAGAACAGTGCGACGGGAAGATCCTTGTTCAATTCGTTGGAAACCTTTGTATCCCAGTTGTAGTCTCCGATCTTGCCGGTGACGGGAATGAATATGGATTCCGAATTGCCGTTGCCATGGATTTCGGCGCCTTCCACGCCGTACACCATGCCCCATTTTGCGTTGCAATTGATTAAAAGCTCCAGAATTTCGGCAAAGACCGGCATGCGCCATTTGTCTCCGAGCTCGGCGGCTGCGGCGTCGTGGGCGGGGAGCAGCCTTTCGGTCGCATTGACATTGTTGTAAGCCGTGTAGACGCTTCCGTCCCACATGGAATAATTGTCAAGGCTGAAGGATTCCCTGGCCTTGGTCTCTCCCCATGCGAACAGGCTTCCCACCTGCTGCGGATCATCTGCGCCGAGGTTCCTGTCGGCCCATTTGATGCCCGAAGGAAGACCCATATCGACCATCTCGGGACCTTTCTTTACAACCGTGATATGGCAGAAAGCAAGCAGCCCGCTGCTGACGCTCCGGATCTTGACGGTGGCGGTTCCGGGGGCTATGGCCTTGACGGTCTGGTCCGACAGGGCTATCACGGACATCGACGGGTCGTCGGTACTCCATTCTATCTCCCGGTTGGTGGCGTTGTCTGGATAGACGGTTACGGACAGGCTCCTGACTTCTCCCGGGGCCATTTCCATATTCTCGGGGTCGATGGAAACGTAAGACACGGGAATTACATTGGTGCAGGCTGCGGCAGCCAGCAAGGCGGCGCAAAATACGCTAAAAATACTTTTTCTCAGCATGGTCAAGAGTTATAAAAATAAAAATCAGCACGGTGAACGACCAAAGCGAGGATCCGCCGTAGCTGAAGAGTGGCAGCGGGATGCCGATGACCGGCATCAGTCCCAGGGTCATTCCTATATTGATGAACAGGTGCATGAACAGGCACGCGGCCACGCAGTAGCCGTAAATCCGGGTGAATGAACTCCGTGCCCGTTCCGAGTCCTGAATTATCCAGAAAATAAGCAGTCCGTACATAACCACCACGAGAAGGCTGCCGAAGAATCCCCACTCCTCGCCTACGGTGCAGAAGATGAAATCCGTGCTCTGCTCGGGCACGAATCCGTAGGTGGTCTGTGTGCCGTGCAGATACCCCTTTCCGAATACGCCCCCGGAACCGATGGCGATAAGCGACTGATGTACGTTGTATCCGACCCCCTGCGGGTCTTCTTTCAGCCCAAGCAGCACCTCGATGCGCCCCTTCTGGTGTTCCTTGAGTACACGATGAAAGATGAAGTCGGTTGCGAAGGTCATGGCCGATCCTGCCATGGCGATGAACAGCACCAGCATCATCACCTGGCGCCTGACGCGCTGCGACTGCACGCGCCGCAGGTAGTACACGGCGTACACCGCAGCCACGATGAGTACGAGTGCCAGCGAAACCCACCAGTGCGTGGTGAGAGTCAGGATGAACAGGAGGATGAACATGCCGGCGAGCCCGAGCCACCAGCCGGAAAAGCCCTCGCGGTACAGCACGAATATGAATCCGGCATACACCAGGGCCGATCCGGTCTCGTTCTCGGCGATTATCGCCAGCATGGGAAGCGCTATCACCAGGACGGCCTTAAGCAGGTTCTTCCACGAACTCATCCTGAATTCCGGCTTGCTCATGACCGACGCCAGCAGCAGCGAGGTCGTGATCTTGGACAGCTCCGCAGGCTGGAACTTGACGGGACCGAGCTCGAACCACGAGTGCGAACCCTTTACGTTGCTGCTGAGGAAAATGACCATGACCAGCAGCACCAGGACAAGGCCGTAGGCCGGTCTGCAGACGCTCTCCCAGAAATACGGCTTGATGATGAACAGTATCAGCACCGCAAGCGCCAGCGCGCCGCCAATCCACAGGGCCTGCTTGCCGCAGTTGTACCGGAGGTCGAATATGCCCGACGGCTCCGCGCTCTGCACTGCGGCATATATGTTCAGCCAGCCGAACAGCATGATCAGCAGGTAAAGGATTACGAGTCTCCAATCAACGGTATGGCCGAGACTCTGCAGCGGTGCTTCCTCTTTCATTGCCGTATCAATTTGGTCCTCAGCACTCTGTATTCGAGGTCCCTGCGGTCGGGACTGATCTCGCCGCGGAGGTATTTCTCCACCAGCAGCGAGGCGATGGGGCTTGCCCAGCTCGCGCCGGAACCGGCGTTCTCAACGTATGCGGCGACGGCGATCTTGGGATCGTCCATCGGGGCGAAGCACACGAAGACGGAATTGTCCTTGCCGTGGGGATTCTGGGCGGTGCCTGTCTTGCCGCAGATGTTAAGCCCGCGCACGTAGGCCACGTTGGCGGTGGCTCCGTCGTCAAACTGGTTGACCGCTTTCCACATGCCCCGTATTACGCTGGGATAGTAGGTTGAATCCACCATCGTATAATGGCGCTCGCGGTATTTGGGGTCCAGCGGAACACCCTCGGAGGCCTTTACGACGTGGGGGATGTAGTAGTAGCCCCGGTTGGCTATTATCGCAGCCAGATTGGCGATCTGCAGGGGCGTGGTGAGGATTTCGCCCTGGCCGATGGAGAGCGATACGATGGTGGGGAAGCGCCAGTGTCCTTTGCGGTAGCGCTTGTTGTAGAATTCGGAGGTGGGTATATTGCCGCTCAGCTCGGACGGGAAGTCGCTGCCGAGCCTGTTGCCGAACCCGAAGCTGCATACCATCTCGCGCCAATGGTTGTAGGCCTCCTCGGTCGAACTGTATTCCGGGTTTTCCAGGATGGTGCGCATTACGTGGCAGAAGTATCCGTTGCAGGACATCATCACCGCGTCCTCAAGGTTGAGGGGCGTGCGGTGGGCGTGGCATCCCAGCTTGCGCCCGCTGGAGGTATAGACGTATCCGCCGTAGCAGCTGTAGTACATCGACGGCTGAAGAACCCCGTCCTGCAGGCCTATGAGACCGTTTACCATCTTGAATACCGATCCAGGGGGGTATGACGCGGATACTGCGCGGTTGTACAGCGGCTTGTGCTTGTTCTGCGACAGAGAGTTGTAGTGGCGTCCGAAATCGGACAGCACGCTGACGTCTATTCCGGGGCTGGACACTATGGCCAGGATTTCCCCGGTGGACGGTTCTATCGCCACCAGGCTTCCTTTCTTGCCGTTCATCAGCCGCTGGCCGTAGTTCTGCAGATAGGCGTCGATGGTCGTAGTAATATCCTTGCCCGGAACGGCCTCGACGTCGAATTCGCCGCCGCGGTACGGTGCTTTCTGGCGGCCTTTCGAGTCGCGCAGGTATATGTGCCAGCCTGTCTTTCCCCGCAGGTCTTCCTCGCGCGCCGCCTCCAGCCCCGTGCGGCCGTAAAAGTCTCCCGGCCTGTAGTCCGGATGGTCCTGGAGGAATTCGGCGTTTACCTCGGAGATGTAGCCCAGCAGGTTGCCGCCGGCGTTGAAGGGGTACTCGCGAATGCCCCTCGCCTGGCTCTTGAACCCGGGGAACATGTATTCCTGCTCGGCGAATCTGATATATGTTTCTGCGTCTATCTGCTTGAGGAAGGTAAGCGTCTGCCAGCCGATCCTGGAGCGGTAGTTCTGGTAGTATCGCATCCTGTCGCGGACGAAATCGGCCGTGGTGTCCAGCGCCCGGGCGAGCGCGATGGTGTCGAAAGCCTTCACCTCCTTGGGCGTCACGAGGATGTCGTAGCAGATGCGGTTGCCCACGAGAAGCACGCCGTTGCGGTCGTAAATGACGCCCCTGGGCGGGTAGATTACCTCCCGCTGCATGGAATTGTTGGCGGCGTCCGTCTTGTAGCTCTGGTTGAGGATCTGGACGTAGAAAAGGCGCCCCGCGAGCAGCAGCAACACCACTCCGAGACCTATCAGAAGCTTGGTGGACCTGTTGCTGTATTCCATTATTCGGGCCTGAGGATACTTGCTGTGACAAGGCACACCGGCGTGCTGACGACGGTGGAAAGCAGGAAGCGCAGGGCGCAGCTCCAGAAACCCATGGTGCCGGCGGCGTCGGCCCAAACGTACAGCGCGAAGTACAGCGCGCAAAGTGAGACTATGGCGAGGATGAACTTGGGTATGCCGAAACGGGATACGCTGAGCTCGCCTTCGCGCGTGCCGAGTTCGTCGCCGAAGAGGATGTCCAGCGTGAAGTTGCGGGCCAGCGCGACGGGGACGAGCGCTAAGCAGGTAAGCCCGAGCATGCCGGTGGAGAAGAAGTCCACGATGAAGCCGAGGGCGAAACCCAGGAGCATCATGGGGATGTTCCCAAGGCGGACCGGCAGCATGAGAACGAGCGCCGGCAGGAACGACAGCAGCACGAAACGCGACAGGTTGAGGAAGTTGCACAGGAAGATCTGTACGACCGTAAGCACCACGAAGGCGATTATGAACTTGTAGTCTTTCATCGTGACAGTTCCTCAATGATATCGCGGTCGGGGTTCTCGGCCAGAATGACGTAGCGCAGGGAAGCGAAATCCACGAACAGGCGCACGTCCACCACCCTCACGGCTCCGTCTTCCATATGCACGCCTTCCGTAATGCCCATGGGGATGTCGGGAGGGTAAACCTTGGAGATGCCGCTGGTCCAGACGGTGTCGCCCACGGGAATCTCCAGATGCAGCGGGATGTCGCGGAGCGTGGCGTGGTCCGTGCGCCGGCCGTCCCAGCGGAGCGGGGCGACGAGGCCCTCGCGGCCTATGCGTGCGCTGACGTTAATCCTGTCGTTCATCAGAGAAAGACCGTAGGAGTAATGCTTGTCCACGGCGTAGATCATCCCCGCCACGCCGTTTGGCATGACGATGGCGCAGCCCGGGCGGACTCCGGCGTCCGAGCCTTTGTCGACTATGATGTAGTTGTGGCGGGTGTTGGTACCCATCGCCGTAATCTCGGCGGGAATGTAGTTGAAACGGGGCGGGAGGCCGGCGGAATCGAGTTTTGCCATGGCCTTCATGGACCTCTCAAGCTCCTTGTAATGCTGCAGCTCCTTGAAAAGCTCGAAGTTGCGTCCGGCCAGGATGTCGTTCTGCTTGCGCAGGGTGAAATACTCCCTCACGCGTCCGGCGGCGCCCCAGCCGGCCGCCATGACGTTGTGGCTGGCGCGGTTGATCCAGATGTTCTGCAGGGTGGAAGACGAGTGCAACATAGACAACGCGGCAAGCTCCAAAAGAATGAAGATTGCCGCGGTGAATATTCCAGCGTACACTCTCTTCCTTGCGGCCATCTATCGCATGAGGAAGGAATAGTGGTCGGTGTTCTTGAGCGCCATGCAGGTGCCGCGCGCGACCGCATGGAGGGGATCTTCGCAGACGTGGAACTGGATGTTGACCTTGTCCGTGAGACGCTTGTCGAGCCCGCGGAGCTGGGCGCCGCCGCCGGAAAGGTAGATGCCGTTCTCCACGATGTCCGAGTACAGTTCCGGAGGGGTGTTCTCCAGTACGTGAAGGATGGAGGTCTCTATCTTGGCGATGGACTTGTCCAGGCAGTGGGCGATTTCCTGATGGGTGATGGTGGCCTCCACCGGGTGGGCGGTCATGAGGTTGGGTCCGCGTACGATGAAGGGCTCGGGCTCGTCGATAAGGTCCGGTATGACGGCGCCGACGGTGATCTTTATCTTCTCTGCGGTAATCTCGCCGACCTTGATGTTGTGCTGCTGGCGGAGATACTGCTGGATGTCAGAGGTGAAGACGTCGCCTGCGGTACGGATGCTCTCCTGCACTACGAGGCCGCCCAGGGAGATGACGGCTATTTCCGTGGTGCCGCCGCCTATGTCGACCACCATGTTGCCGATAGGCTTTTCTACCTCCAGGCCGATACCGAGGGCGGATGCCATAGGCTCGAAGATGAGGTAGACGTCGCGTCCGCCGGCGTGTTCGGTGGAGTCGCGGACGGCCCTGATCTCAACTTCCGTGGAGCCGGAAGGGATGCCGACGACTACCTTGAGGTTGGGGGTGAAGAGGCTGCGGTGCTTGCTGTTTACCTGCTTGATGAATCCGCGGATCATCATCTCCGCGGCGTTGAAGTCTGCGATGACGCCGTCCCTGAGGGGGCGGATGGTGCGTATGCCCGGGTTGTTGCGCTCGTGCATCAGCTTGGCCTTCTGGCCGATGGCGATGCATTTGCCTGTGCTGTTGTCGATTGCGACTATGCTGGGCTCGTCCAGGACAATCTGGTCGTTCTGGTATATGACGGTATTGGCGGTACCGAGGTCAATGGCGAGCTCTTGGTTTAGGAAGGAAAATGCCATAATGCTGTACAGTTCGTGATATTCGTACAAAATTAAGTAAATTTCCACAAAATCCGTTAAATTTGTACGAATATATTTTTGCGCGATGGCAAGACCTGTATATGCAGTATTCGTAGCCGGAGGAAGCGGTACCCGCATGGGCGGCGCGGTCCCCAAACAGTTCCTGGAATTGGGCGGGATCCCCATTCTCCAGCTCACCGTCGAGGCTTTCCTTGCCGCCGAGCCTTCCGCCAACGTAATCACCGTGCTGCCTGCCGGACACGTCGATGAATGGAAGGAACTGTGCCTTCGCCATGCCGTATCGTTCCCCCAGACGATAGTCAAGGGCGGAATTACACGCTTCCATTCCGTGCTGGCCGCCCTGGGCAAGGTGCCGGACGGTGCCATCGTGTCCATACACGACGGCGTGCGCCCGTTCGTACCGCCCTCGCTCGTACGCTCCATGCTCGACAGCATGTCCGCTCCCGGCGGCCCCGAGGCCCTTATCCCCGTGCTGCCCGTTACGGACACCCTGCGCAGCACCGTACCCGGCACCCCTGCGCCGGACCGCAGCACCATGGTGGCGGTCCAGACTCCCCAGATGTTCCTGTCGGAAAAACTCAAGGCCGCCTACAGGCAGCCTTACGACACGTCGTTCACGGACGACGCCACAGTGGCGGAACGCGCCGGAATGGTCATTTCAACCGTCCCGGGAGACAAATTCAACATCAAGATCACCACTCCGGAAGACCTGCGGCTGGCCGCTTTCCTCAGAGGTTCTTGAAGCTCGTACTCTTGAAATCCTTCACCCAGGCCTGGCGCTCGAACGCCTGGTCCAGGGAGATCATGGTCTCGGTGGACTGCACGTAAGGGATGCGCTGGATGGTGTTGCAGATGGTTTCCATGAGGTGGTCGTTGTCGATGCAGTAAAGCTTGAGCAGCAGTGCCGCACGGCCGGTTACGAAGTGGCATTCCACCACCTCGGGAATGTGCTTGATGGTATCTACCACCTCCTGGTATTTGTTGCCTTCCGTCAGTGAAATGCTGATGAATGCGCACACGTCGAGTCCGAGTGCGCCGGGCTTGACCATCATCTGCGAGCCCGCCAGCACGCCGCCGTCTTCCAGCTTCTTGATGCGCTGGTGCACCGCCGCGCCGGAGATGCCGCACTCCCTGGCGATTTCCAGGTAAGGCATGCGGGCGTTGTTCACCAGGAAATAGAGGATCTTGCGGTCGATGTCGTCGAGTTTGTAATTGGGCATGGCTCTATTTCTTCTTGGTGTATCTCTTGGCGGATGCGGTGGGAGCCCCGGCCGCTATTATGTCCTTGCAGGCCTGCTCGGTGAGCTTTTCGGCGTCGGTTCCGCGGGGCAGGCGGTAATTGTTGCCGTCGTACTTGATGTACGGGCCGTAGCGTCCGTTGACCACGGTGATGCCGCTCCCGGTCCACTCGTGTATGGGTGCTGCGACGGCCTCTTTCTTGGCGGCGTCGGACTCTATGATTGCTATGCAGTCGTCAAGGCTGATGTTCATGGGGTCCTTGCCCCTCGGAAGCGATACGTTCTGCGAGCCCCACTTGAGGTATGGACCGAATCGGCCCTTGGTGGCGACAATCTCTGTCCCTTTGTATTCGCCTATGGTGCGGGGAAGCTTGAAGAGCTTGAGCGCTTCCTCCAGCGTAAGGTTTTCGATTATCTGGCCCTTGCTGAGGCTGGCGGACATCCGTCCCGGGCCTTCGCCCTTCTGCACGTAGGGACCGAACTGTCCCAGGCGCGCGGTGACCTTCAGGCCGTCGGACGGGTCGATGCCGATTTCCCTTTCGATGTGCCCGTACTGGCGGTTGCTCATGGCCTCGTCGACCTTGTGGTGGAAGGGGGTGTAGAAGTCGGAGATGACCTTGTTCCACTGCTTCTCGCCGCTGGCTATCTGGTCGAAGTCCTTCTCCACGTTGGCCGTGAAGTCGTAGTCCATGATGTCGGAGAAATTGCCTGCAAGATAATCGGTTACGAGAACTCCGACGTCGGTGGGAAGGAGCTTGCCCTTCTCTGCGCCGATGGTTTCCGTCTTGGCGGTTTCCGAGATGCGGGAGCCCTTGAGTACAAGGTTGCGCACCTGCATTTTGCGGCCGTCCTTGTCGCCGCGCACGAGGTATCCGCGGGCCTTGGTGAGGGTGGTGATGGTGGGGGCATAAGTGGACGGACGTCCGATTCCGAGCTCCTCCATCTTCTTGATGAGCGTCTGCTCCGAGTAGCGGAACGGGGCCTGGGTGTATTTGCATTCGGCGCGGACTGCAAGGGCTTCAAGCCGCTGGCCTACAGTCAGTCCGGGGATTATGACCTCGCCGTCCTGCGCTTCTTCTTCGTCGTCCGTTCCCTCGCGGTAGAGGCGCAGGAAGCCGTCGAAGAGGATCTGAACCGACTGCATGGAGTACTTCTCGTCCCGGCGGTCGATATCGACTGTGATGCTGGTGTTGAGAATCCTGGCCTCCGCCATCTGGGATGCGACGGTGCGCTTCCATATGAGCTGGTAGAGCTTTTTCTCCTGCTGGGAGCCTTCGATTTCGGTGTTGCTGACGAAGGTGGGGCGGATGGCCTCGTGTGCCTCCTGGGCGCCCTTGGTGTGGACGTGATACTGCCTGGGATGCGACAGCTCGGGGCCGAAATTGTTGATTATGAATTCCTTGGTGGTATTGACGGCAAGGGATGAGAGGTTTGTGGAGTCGGTACGCATGTAGGTGATAAGTCCCCTTTCGTACAGCGACTGCGCGACGCGCATAGTGGTGCTGACCGGAAGATGGAGCTTGCGTGCGGCCTCCTGCTGCAGAGTGGAAGTGGTGAAGGGCGGAGGGGGCACCCTGAGGCCTTCCTTGCTGTCCACCGCCGCCACGGTGTAGATGGCGCCGATGCAGTCCTGGAGGAATGCGCGGGCCTCTTCCATGTCGTTGAACTTCTTGTCCAGCAGGCCCTTGACGGTGGTGCCGGAGGCGTCGAATTCGGCCTCTACGCGGTAGAAGGGAGATGGAACGAAGGAGTTGATTTCCCTTTCGCGGTCCACTACCAGACGAAGTACCACGGACTGAACGCGGCCGGCGGAAAGGCCTCTCTGGATCTTGCGCCAGAGGATCGGAGAAAGCTCGAATCCTACGAGGCGGTCGAGAACCCTGCGCGCCTGCTGGGCGTTGACGAGGTCCATGTCCAGGGAGCGGGGATTCTGCACGGCGTGCATGATGGCGTCTTTGGTTATCTCGTGGAAAACTATACGGCGGGTCTTGGCGGCCGGAAGTCCGAGAGTCTCGCTGAGGTGCCAGGAAATGGCTTCTCCCTCGCGGTCCTCATCGGAAGCCAGCCAGACGACGGAGGAGGCGTCCGCCAGCTTGCGCAGGTCGCTCACGACCTTTTTCTTTTCGGAGGGGATGACATACTCGGGGCGGAATCCGTCCTTGATGTCGATGCTGAGGCTCTTTTCCTGCAGATCGCGGATGTGGCCAAAGCTGGAACGAACCACAAAACCGTCTCCCAGATACTTCTGGATGGTTTTGGCCTTGGCCGGCGACTCTACTATCACTAGATTCTTTTCCATAAATCTTCAGAATTCGGCTACAAAGTTAAGGGGTTTTTCCGAATTTTCCCTAATTTTGTGTTTTCAAGCATTGGAAATGACAGACAAGACCAAACGCACAATAGTAAAATGGTATTGGATACTGCTGGCGCTGCCTTTCGTCGCGGTATTCCTGCTTCTGCTTCTCGTGGGTCTCTTCGCCAAACTCCCGTCCTTCGAGGAGCTTGAGCACCCCGACAACAAGCTCGCCACCCAGGTCATAGCCCAGGACGGAGAAATCCTCACCACCTTCCACATCGAAAACCGTACATACATCTCGTACGACGAACTCTCCGAGCACCTGGTACATGCGGCCGTCGCCACCGAGGACGCCCGTTTCTACAAGCACTCCGGAGTCGACATGAAGGGCCTGGCCCGCGTCGCGGTCAAGACCATCCTCCTGCGCGACTCCAGCCAGGGAGGCGGCAGTACCATCACGCAGCAGCTTGCCAAGACGCTTTATCCCCGCCAGGAGAATCCCGGCAAGCTCACCCTGATTTTCACCAAGCTCAAGGAATGGATTACCGCCGTGCGCCTGGAACGCGACTACACCAAGGACGAGATACTGGCCATGTATCTCAACTCCATATTCTTCGGAAGCAGCGCTTACGGCGTCAAGGCCGCATCGGAAACGTTCTTCTCCAAGGAGCCCGACGCCCTCAACGTCCAGGAGAGTGCGATGCTCGTGGGCATGGTCAACAAGCCCACCCGCTACAATCCCGTCATCAATCCGGAAAACGCCCTGAGCCGCCGCAATTTCGTCATAGGCCAGATGGCCAAGGCCGGCTACATCACCAAGGCCGAGCGCGACTCCATCCGCGAGCTCCCCATAGTCCTGGACTACCACGTCCTGGACCACAATTCCGGCCACGCCCCCTACTTCCGCGACATGCTGCGCCGCGACATGAACGCCCGCAAGCCCAAGCGCGGCGACTACCAGCACATCGAGGATTATTCCGCAGACTCCCTCCGCTGGGCGAACGACGCCATCTACGGCTGGCTCAACAAGAACAAGAAGCCCGACGGCAGCTCATACAATCTGGACAAGGACGGCCTCCGCATATACACCACCATAGACTACAAGATGCAGGTCTTCGCGGAAGAGGCGGTCGAGGAGCACCTCGGAGGCTACCTCCAGGGGGCGTTCAACAAAGAGCTCAAGGGCAAGCGCAACAAGCCGTTCGCCAACGACATCGATTCCAAGACCGTCGAGCGCCTCATGGCCCAGGCCCGCAAGTGGAGCGACCGCTACCGCATCCAGCGCAAGGAAGGCGTACCCGAGGAAAAGATCCTCGCCCAGTTCGACAAGCCCGTAAAGATGCGTGTCTTCTCCTGGAACAAGAAGGGTTACGTGGATACTACCATGACGCCCAACGACTCCATCCGCTACTACAAGTCGTTCCTCCGCTGCGGATTCGTCGCCGTCGAGCCCGGCACCGGCAATGTCAAGGCATTCGTGGGAGGTCCCAACTACCGTTATTTCAAGTACGACAACGTCAGCCAGGCCAAGCGCCAGGTGGGCTCGACCATCAAGCCTTTCCTCTACACCCTTGCCATGCAGGAGGGCATGACCCCTTGCGACCGCGTAGTCTGCACGCCCCAGACCTTCGTCAACTTCGACGGCAGCACCTGGACCCCCCGCAGTACCGACAAGGAGGAAATGATAGGCAAGACCGTCACCCTCAAGTGGGGTCTCGCAAACAGTTCCAACAACATCTCCGCCTTCCTCATGAAGCAGTTCGGCCCGCAGGCCATGGCCCAGATGATGCACCGTATGGGTATCCACAGCCATGTTGACGAAGTCTATTCCCTTTGCGTCGGTCCGGCCGACATCTCTCTTTATGAGATGGTAACGGCCTATAACACCTTTCCCTCCGGAGGCGTCTATTCTTCGCCGCTGTACGTCACGCGCATAGAAGACAACCAGGGCAACGTGATCACCGAGCATACCGCCACCAAACGCGAGGCCATCAGCGCCTCCACCGCATATCTTATGGCCAACCTCATGCAGGGCGTGGTCAACGGCGGTACCGGCAGCCGCCTGCGTTATGCATACAACCTCAAGGGCGAGATAGCAGGCAAAACAGGAACTACCAACGACTGTTCCGACGGCTGGTTCATAGGGTACACCCCCAAGATCACAGCCGGCGCATGGATAGGCGGGGAGGACCGCCAGATCCACTTCAACACCCTGGACGGCTCCCGCATGGCGCTGCCCATCTGGGGCATCTGGATGAAGAAATGCCTCGCCGCCGGCCTGTTCGACGAAAACGACGTCTTCCGCGCCCCGGCAAGCGTCAACTTCACCCTCGACTGCTCGTCCAGCGGCACCTTCCTCGGGGGCAACGAGGATGCCGAAGAACTCGAAAGCCAGAGCAACAACCAGGAAACCGATTATTACTTCAACTGATATGGCCAGGTACAATACTATTGCGGTCGTTTATGGCAGCGACTCTTCCGAATGGGAGGTGTCGTGCCGGAGCGGTGAGTTCGTGGCATCCGCCATCGACGACAACCTGTACGACGTTTACGAGATATTCGCCCGTTTCGGGGTGTGGAAGCTCGTTGCGTTCCGCAAGAAGAATTCCATGCGCGTCACGTTCCCCGAGGAGGCCCGCCCCGACATCGACAAGAGCGATTTCTCCGTCTCGGTGCTGGGAGAGAAGGTCAAATTCGACTTCGCTTACATTGTGCAGCACGGCGCCCCCGGCGAGACCGGTCAGATACAGGGATATCTGGAGATGCTCCATGTGCCTTTCAGCTCATGCAGTTCCTATGCGAGCATGATTGCGTTCGACAAGTTCGCCTGCAAGTCCTACGTCAAGGAGCGCGTACTCTGCGCACCGGACGCCTTCATCCGCAGGGGCGACGACGTCGATGCATTCTGCGCAAGGGTTGCGTCAAAACTCAAGTTCCCGGTGTTCGTAAAGCCTACCCAGGGAGGTTCCAGTTTCGGCGTCACCCGCGTGGTGGACCCTGCAGAGCTTCCCGAGGCCATACAATACGCGTTTTCCGAGAACAGCATGGTCATAGTGGAGCAGGGGGTCAGCGGCCGCGAGGTCACCTGCGCCGCCTACACCGACGGCGGAGTGGTCAAGGCCCTTCCTCCCATCGAGATAGTCAGCGACAACGAGTACTTCGACTACGATGCCAAGTACAACGGCCACAGCCGGGAAATATGCCCCGCTCCCATCACTCCGGAGCAGACGGCGGAACTTCAGCGCACCACCTGCGAACTCTATTCCTTCATAGGATGCAAGGGGCTGGTGCGTATGGACTATATCCTTTCGCCCGAAGGCCTGTATTTCCTGGAGGTCAATACCATTCCCGGCATGACCAGCGCCTCACTCGTACCCAAGATGGTACGCGAGGCCGGCCTTTCATTTACCGGATTCCTCTCTACCATCATAGAGAATTCTTAGGGTGCTGCTCCCGCAGTTTATACGGCAGGCGGCCTGCGAGCTCGAGGCTCTGTATCCTCCGGGGGAGGCGCAGAGCCTCGCCCGGCGTCTGGCGGAGGACCTGCAGGGTGTGAAGCCTTATGAATGGGTGATCAACCCTTCTCTGGAGGCATCTCCTTTGCTGGAAGACGGGCTCAAGCGTCTTCTGGCGGGTGAACCGGTTCAATATGTCACCGGCTTCGAGGTGTTTTTCGGGCGAAGGTTCCGCGTCGCTCCCGGGGTGCTGATTCCCAGGCCGGAAACGGAGATCCTGGTCCGTGAGGCCTGCGTTCAGGCGCTCCGGCTAGAGCAACCCCGGGTGCTGGACCTTTGCACCGGTTCGGGATGCATAGCCTGGAGCATAGCCCTTGAGGTCCCCGGAGCGCAGGTTGTGGGGGTGGACCTGTCGGACGAGGCTCTGGCAGTGGCGCGTGTGCAAATACCGGTTGATTTGCACACGGAAGGCCCTTATGAGGGAGGTTTGTGTGCAAATCAGGCCTGTTTTGCACACGCTCCGCTTTTTGTCAAGGCCGACATCCTGTCGGCTTTTGGGTCGGCCTCCTGCGCTTGGCCGCAGGGCCCGTACGACATCCTTACCGCCAATCCTCCCTATATCCGTGAGAGCGAGAAGGCCTTGATGCACCGCAACGTGCTGGAGCATGAGCCGGCGATGGCGCTGTTCGTCCCGGACGACGATCCGCTGGTGTTCTGCCGCGCCATCGCACGGCACGCCATGGCCCTTCTTGCACCCGGCGGATGGGGTATAGTGGAGATAAACGAGGCCCTCGGGCCGCAGACGGCGGACGTTTTTGCGGCGGCCGGGCTGCGGAATGTCGGAATTCTGGACGATTTTTTGGGCAAGCAGCGTTTCGTAACCTTCAACCGGTAGGGCCCGGAGGCCGATTTTTCACTTAAGCGTTTCATTTCAGGAGGAAACGGATAATTCTTCCGACCTTTGTGGCAAAACTGTATGAACTATGAAACGTTTTGCCATTCTGCTCGCATTCCTGACGCTTTTTTCCTGCGTCGAGGTTGAAACAAACACCATTGAACCTGCCGATGAACCGGGATTCGAACTGTCTGCCCGGGGCCTTGCACGCATGTTTGCATCCCTGCCTATGGAGCCCTCGCACCTGAGGGAAGTTTACGACGCCGTGGGGCGCTCTTCCGGTAACGGCTACGACGAGGAATATACCCTCGACAGCCTCCTGATGTGTCCCGGTGCCGGAGTCGGGCCCGGGACCCGGGCCGACACAGGCGCGCGTCCGCTTCGCGACCTGGTGTGCGATTACCTCTCCGGGCACGCAGCCACGCGCGCCGGGGTTGACGACATCGTGCATCTGCTGGCCGACTCCGGATATCAGCTTTATTGGCCGTATTCAGAGGACTGGGACGGCGAGACCTATCCGGTTATTACCTTCGATCCGGGGTTCGGCGCCGAGTCAAATTACGGCTACGAACTGGCCCCGGGGGACGGCGGCGCCGTGATCGTGGACACCCTGGATGTCGACGAGGCCATGGCCATGCGCCGCCCCGTCTGGGTCGTCAACTCCAACTCCGACGCCGCCTTCACCCCGCTGGAACTCTTCGCCGGCAAAGCCTCGGGCGTAACGGAGGCAAGAATATTGTTGCAAAACTGTGGCCGCCCATGGCCACATGAATGGGAGGG
>JAFZZW010000019.1 GCA_017615615.1 Bacteroidales bacterium | reverse complement strand
GGCTTCTCGACATCGAGGAAAGCAACGCAAAGACCGTTGACGCCCTCATGAAGCTCGAGCTGCCCTCCGGCGTAGAGGTTGAGATCAAAGTGTGAGTTTAGTAGCTTTATTGTAAAAGTTTACTAACTTTGCATTCCCGGTCAAGTACCGGGGGAACGGTCCCTTAGCTCAGTTGGTTAGAGCACCTGACTCATAATCAGGGAGTCGCAGGATCATGCCCTGCAGGGACCACAAAAAGCTGGCGTTTGCCAGCTTTTTGCGTTCCTGCAGGACTCGTACCTACTGCAGCAGGAAGGCGCGGAGCTTGTCGCCGAAGATGATGGGGTCGTTTATGCGATGCTTCTCCACGAGGGTGGAGGTGCGCTGCTGGTTGCCCATGAAGGTGTAGTTGAGGGCGATGCCGCCGCCGATGAGGCCCGTGACCCAGTAGCCGGAGACGAAGTTGGCCACGGTGAACGCCAGGGCGGCGAGATTCAGGCCGCCGGAGAGGAGTCCTTCGCCTATTTCTCCGTTGTAGAAGTGGCCGAGCGGCGGGAAGAAGGACAGAACCATGGAGGTGCTGGCGTTCGGCACACGCGGGTGCGCGGCATATAGGGCCAGCAGTTCCGGAAGGCGCTCGCTGGGGCCGTCCCAGCTGATGAAGCGGGCGGCGTAAATCTCCGACTCGTCGTACTGTCCGTTGTACGCCAGCGCCAGGGCATGCAGCAGCAGGGCGTCGGAGCTGCCGTCGCCTACCTCCTCAACTAAAGATGCCGCCTGCTTGAAGTCTCCCGCCAGGAACCAGCAGAGCTCCTGCTGATACTGTACCGCAGTGCGTTCTTCCGGCGACAGTGCGAAGAGGCGTACGCGGGCGAGCGTGGCGGAGGCGTCACGATAGCGCCCTAGCTGCTTGTAGCAGTCTGCCTTCGCCAGCAGGGCGTCGTTGGTCTCGGCAAGCCCCGCCCCTTCGAATACGATGCGTTCGTACCCGACGGCAAGCGAATCCGGATTCTGCGCCTTACTTGAAAACAGAGCGCAGAGGAATATGGATATTGTACAGAACAGCCGTTTCCTGAGCATCGTAAAGATGTGAATTATATATGCTTACGGACATATAACTGCCGTAGATGTTGCCTATGTAAAGTATGCCGGTGAGCACTGCCGGGACTATGGTTTTCCAGTCCTTGGGGCCGTCTTTTATCCAGTGTTCGGCGGTAATTGCCCCCATTGCACCGGTAATCAGGAAGGTGGAAACACCCTCCCCGAGCTGCCCGGCGTATATCTTGCCGAGTCCTGGCACCAGTGCCGATGCCGCAGCCGCCAGCAGGGGGCTCTTTTGCGGCTTGTCGTATCGCAGCTCGAAGATATCGTCCAGTTCGTGCTCTGCGGCCTCAAGCTTGAAATCGTTGTACCGGAAGGCGCCGGCGGCCGATTTGAACGCCTCCGGGTCGTCCCTCAGAAGGGCGAGGCCGGCCAACTGCACCCCTTTGAGTTCGGCGTACGGCCCGCTGTAGGCCTCCAGGCGTGCCGTCGGGCTGACGTAGTCGCCCAGGTGGGCGGAGACGGCGTTGGAGTAAAAGAACGCCTGGTCGTAGAAGGCCGATGCCGACGGAACCGCTCCCAGATACCTGTTCGCCTGCTCGAGTTCCTTCAGCTGGTAGAGCGTCCAGCCACGGAGGAACGTAAGGGTGTCCGACGGCTGGAAGTCGCCGCCGAAGAGCAGCTGGCGGGCGTCCTGTTTGAGGTCGTTGTCGATAAGATATTGCACGAAGTCGTAGTCCTGCGACACCCAGCGCGCCGCTGCGCTGCTGCCTTGGACCAGACCCCTCAGTGGCGCCTCCCCGCCAGCGGGTCCCCTCCCTTTTCGGGAGCCAAAGGCCCCTGAGGGGTCAGGGTCCGCAGCAGACGAACGCGCAGCGGCGCGCTTGAGGCTGTACGCTTCGGGGCCTTCGTGTATGCGGCCGTCTTCCGGGTCTACAATGGCGCGCACCGTGCCTATCTTGGTATCCCGAAGGATGCGGTCGGAGGTGGCGAATACGGCGGGAATGAAGCCTATTTCGTGTATCGCCTGCCGTACGAACATGTAATTGGCGGGCTCGTAGTGGTCGCGTCCGGTCAGCTGGCGGCGCAACGACCACATGGCCGTCTCGGCGCAATTGGCACCGGCGGGAGGAGTTTCTTTTATGAGTTGGCCGGAGAAATCGGCGTTGCGAAGGAGCTCGCGCCCGCCCTTCTGGGCAAACGCGGATGTGCAGGCAAGCAGCACGGTGGCAACTATTGCCAGCTTTTTCATTGAGCGGGGGCGTCCAGCTTCATCGGCTTTGCGTCCGCCGGAATCTGGAAATCGAAATTAGGGTCGTCCACATCCACCTTGACGTTGGAGTAGAGGGTGCGGACGATTGAAGAGTCGCGCTTGACTCCGTAGGTGATATCTGTAACGCGCTGCGGCAGGATAAAGCGTCCGTAGGTCTTATAGTCGGACAAATACTTCTTGCTCAGCAACCTGCCATCCTGAGCAGTATATTCGCAATAAATGGGAAGATAGTTCTCGTAAACTATCTCCACGTCCGGTTTCGTGGTATCCGGAGATTTGAAGGACTTTTTTACGAAACCCTCTTCCCGCGTGGCGGATCCGGCCTTGTAACCGAAAGAAGAAAGCCCCAGGTCGTCTATGCGTCCGCTCATGAAGAGCATTATGAGTTCCGTGTTGGAGCTGAATGAAGGATCGTAATCTGAGAGAACTTCATTGGTGTCCGGCTTGTAAAGATTCATCTCTCCTTTTGAGTTGGACACCACATAATAGGGGAGAGGCTTACTGAATTTAGTCACCAAGCGTCCATTGTTGGTACAATAGACGCTTTTGGTGACTGTAGTCAGTTTTCCGTCCATTACCGTCTTGACTTCAACGTCGGCCGATACTTTACGTTGTGCGTACAGGGGCGATGCGACAAGAAGTAACAGCGGAATTATTAAGAGTTTATTCTTCAAGGCTTATGCCCACATAAAGAAACTGCGGTTGTTGATGTACTTGGAGATATTGCCGTTGTCTGTCATGGCAATGATCAGCATGACGAAGTCGACAAAATCAACGATTCCGAAGATGCCGCCGCCGGTGAACAGGTAGAGAGCCCACATATAAGGAGCAGTTCCCATATAGTGACGGTGAACACCGCACCAGCCGAGGAATATATTGAGAATGAGAGCGGTGGTGGCGTTGACATCCTTCTGCTCGAATGCGGGCAGGTTGGCTGCTGCGGGAGCGGCTACGTCAAGAACTACGACCTCGGTGGCGTTCTCAATGATGTTGTCGATTGCGTTGTTGTCAACTTTGTAGTTGGCTGCGTTTGCAGAGAAGGCGATTGCCAGAACTGCAATGACGGAAAGAACTAATTTTTTCATAATGTTATAGAAATTAAAAAAGTTGTTTCAACTGCACAAAAATAATGAATTATTTTCGAAACGACACCTTTTTTCATTATATTTGTCTTTCAGTGCTACTACTGACAATAAATAACTAAAACTATATTTCTATGTTTTTCGTTCGTAAAAGCCACTCGACCCCGGTTCTGTTTATACTCGCCGGGATGCTTCTGGTAACCTCTTGCGTCGTTGACAAGAGTTACGACATTTCCCCGTCGGACATTGACCTCTCGGTCACGCTTCTTGAAGACGGTCTCACAGTGCCTATCGGCAGCTCCGAGAAAATAAGCCTCGGAGACCTCATCAACAGCGCCGGTGAGGGCATCAACGATTTTATCGAGACCGGATCCAACGGCGAGCTGATTCTGAAATATGAGGGCTCCACATCCCTCAATGACCAGTTGTCAGACCTGGACCTGAAGGATATGGCCGTCATCGACGGAGTCAGCTTCAACGAAGATTTCACTTACAATATCGGAGACTTCGACCCCGACAACTTCAAGATTGACGGGAGCGAATACGACATCAAGGCGAAATTCGACGGACTGGACCTTCTGTCCATAAAGACATCGAGCATCAGCACTTCCGCCGACAACCTGAAGTTCCAGGCCGGTCTTGACAAGCTCAAGGACGTGATGAAGGACAACGACGATCTGGACCTCTCCAAGAAGATAGGCAACGTAACCCATAATCAGACGGTGCTTAAAAGGTCCGAGGTAAGCGACAAAGTGGCCGCCCATCCTTCCGAGAAGATGGAAATCGGCAAGGACATCATAGATAATGTTACCGTTGACAAGACCAATGTAAAGGTTGAAGTGGAAGGCATTACCCTTCACGAGGACGTGAGCGCCGTCAGCAACCTGAAGACCGACCCCAATGCCAAAATGGTGGTCGAAATGAGCCTGACCAACGTGTTCTTTACCGAAGGCACTGCAGAGCCGAAGGTCACCCTTGACTTCTCCAAGCTCTTCAAGATCAAGGGTGGCAGCAAGATTACTATTGACAAGAACGTAGACAACGGTGCAATGGTCCTTAAAACCGCCAACGGATGGAAGGTTTCCAAGACCTATGACGTCGAAGGACTTGCAACGACCAGCTACAATGGTAAAATAGTTCTCAGCGAAGATGTTGTTGTAGAAGGCGATATCACGCTAAACGATCTTGCAACGACCAAGACCAGCTTCAACTCCACCTCGGGAGACATTGCGATGAACATAAAGGTCTCATTCACTGATCTTACCATCGTGAGCGCAGACCTTGCCGTCAAGGTGGATCCTTTCGAGAAGACGGACAACATAAGCTTCGGAGATTTCGAAGAGACGGCCCTTCCCAACGGCATCAAGGACGTCAAGGCCGTGTATCTGGACGAGAGCAAGCCCATTACCCTTAAGATTGTCCCCAAGAACCTCGACAAGCTCAAGGAGAAGAAGCTCGATTACGTATTTACTCTTGATTTCCCCAACAGCATCAAGGTAAAGGATGCCGTAAACGGCAAGCTTGAATTCTCCGGAGACCTGGCGGGCGGCGCCGTGGAGAAGAAGATTGTTCTCCAGGAGTTCACCCCCACGGTCAAGGACGGCAAGGTTTCCCTGGATGCCAACGTCGGCGTTACCGCCAAGGTAACACCATCCGGCCTCGTCGTAGACAGTACCAACCTGCCTTCTTCTGCGGACGAGGACCTCTCCTTCTCCGTTACCGTCGAGGGTCAGCCCGAGATCAAGGACTTCCTTATCCAGCTCGGCGAATACGATGAATCCATGGATGAGATGAAGGGCGAAATCAAGATTGAAGCCGAAGGCCTCGGCGACTTCTCCGGCGTTCATATCACTCCGGAAGGATCCCCCGCCCTGGTCGTCAAATTCAACATCCCGACCATCAAGGGCCTGAGTCTCAAACCCGGCGCCAACGGCGTCAAGGTCGTTCTTCCCAACTTCATTGTGTTCAACGGCTCTGCCATCCCCGCAGCATACAATTTCAACGCGGCCGACAACTCCATAATCCTTAAGGACAGCTTCCCCGCACAGCTTTCGCTGCCCATCAAGGAACTATACGTGAAGCCCATGATAGTTGACGGCAAGACTATGATCGTCGGCAGCTATTCGGCTACGGGCTCCATATCCATCCCCTCCGCGGAAGTGTCTCAGGATGAGCTTCAGGAGACCTTCGGAACGGACATAGGCATTGTCATTACGGTTCCGGACATCAAGGCCGCAAGCATCTCCCTCGACGACAAGCTTTCCTTCGACATCGACCAGAAGTTCGACCTGACTGTCAAGAACATCCCCGAAGAGCTCGTGAAGATCAACGAGATACTCCTCGATGATGTGTACGTGAACATGGAAGCCGCATTCGACGGCCTTCCCAACTCTACGCCGTTCGCGGTAGACCTCACAATCACCCTGCCTGACTTCATTTCCCCGAACGTGGTTCCCATCAAGGGCAATGTGGTAAACGGCAAACTCACGGCGACCCCTGTCAAGCTTGAAAAGCTTTACAACATCGAGCCTGTAAAGATCAAGGACGCCAAGACCGGTGAAGAATACAACGGGCTCAAGGGCAGCATCGAGATCAAGGGCGGCCTCTCTGCAGACGGCGCCAACATCGATGTCCACCAGCTGAAGTCCGACATTACCGCCAGCATCAAGGCGAGCATCCAGAACAAGGACGGCAAGATTGCCCTCTCCAAAGCAAGCGGTGTATTCTCTTATGACATCGAACAGGAAACCAGCCTCGAGCTCGACACCCTGCCCGATGCACTTAAGGGCGACAATCTCTGCCTCGACCTCGGAGATCCTCAGCTCAACCTGGATATC
The DNA here is from genome assembly GCA_017615615.1 of Bacteroidales bacterium. Taxonomy (GTDB): domain Bacteria; phylum Bacteroidota; class Bacteroidia; order Bacteroidales; family UBA932; genus Cryptobacteroides. The sequence continues at coordinate 5,032 of JAFZZW010000019.1, read as the reverse complement.
TCCACCAACCTTGGCATCCCGATGAGCGCCACGCTCGAGCTCATCCCTTACGTCAACGGTTCTGCCGTGGAAGCCAACAAGGTGACGCTCAATAATGTGCAGCTGCCTTGCTCCGAAGACGCAACCAAAACCTCAGTGAAGAAATACACCATCTGCAAGGCTGCATCTTCCGCCCCTGCCGGCAGGGAATTCATAGAGGCGAACATCTCCAACCTGCTCAAGCAGATTCCGGATAAGCTGACCATCAAGATAATCGCCGGAGTGGATCCTAACCAGACCTCCGTTCTGGAGCCTTCCGCAACGTATACTCTTGACATCGCTTACGGCATCAACGTGCCTCTGTCCTTCGGCAAGGACTTCTCCTTCACGACCGACACCGAGCTCGATCTCTCCGGCGCCGCCTCCGTCATAGCGATGGGCGACTTCGGTCTCAAGGGCAAAGTGCTGAACGACTCACCTCTCAACCTCAGCGTCCAGCTTGACCTGCTGGATCCCGACGGAAAGGTGGTTCCCCAGTCCAAGAGCAGCAGCATCAACATTGCGGGCGCAAAGACCAGCGACTTCGAAATCTTCCTGAGTCCCTCCGACAAGAGCAGGGAAATCAAGTCGGCCAAGCTTACCATCAAGGTGTCGGCCATTCCTGACGTTCCCGTGAAGGAGAGCGACTGCCTGCAGTTCCTTAATCTTGTTGCAGTGTCAGCAAGCGGTATTACAGTTAACCCTAGCAAGTAATTCCCCCGAGCCATGAAAAAGATACACATTATACTTCTGACGGCAGCAGCGCTGCTCAGCATTGGTGCATCGGCCCAGTCTTTCCGTAGCGGATACTTCCTGGACAATTATTCCTACGGCTATCGCATCAACCCTGCCCAAGTGAACGAAAAGGGCTTCCTGGGGATTGCCGTGGGCAATATAGACCTTCAGAACGCCGCCAACTTCGGTATGGGCAACTTCCTGTTCAACAAGGACAATTCCGTGGTAACCGGCTTCAACAGCAAGGTCAGCGCCGAAGAGTTCCTCAGCAAGCTGCACAACAGTAATTTCCTGGCCCTGGACGAGAGTATCAACATCCTGGCCCTTGGAATAGCAAATGGCGAGCATATGCACACCATCGAGCTGAATGCCAGGATTATGAATACGACCAGCCTGCCTCTCTCCCTGTTCTCGTTCCTCAAGAAGGGCGGCAGCGAGTCTTATTCCATGGACGGCATATATGAGAACTTCAACGTATTAGGCGACCTGTCGTATGGTTACTCGATGTATGTGACCGACAATCTGTCCGTCGGCGGACGCCTCCACCTGCTCGTGGGCCTGATGAACGCAAACCTCGGCACCGCCGGTAAGATTCAGCTGAGCGACGAAAGCATATATGCGCAGGTTTCCGGCCTTATAAATGCTTCCGGCCTGCTGGACGTCAGCATTCCCAGCGGCGGTTCCATAGATCAGCTGCAGGTGGGTATCGGGAAGCAGATAGGAGGATTCGGCGCCAGCATCGACCTCGGCGTGGAGTATAAGACCGACTTCGGCCTGGACGCCATGTTCTCCATTACCGACCTCGGCATGATTTCATGGGCCAACAACCTCAAGCTTGAGGCCGCAGCCAACATCGACTTCAAGGGCGGCACCATGAGCTTTGCCGACGGCCAGCTCAGCGGCGACTTCCAGGACCTGATGGATATCTCCAAGCTGGTCTCCATCGATGCCGGAAAGGGAAACAGCAGCATGAGCATGATGCCCTTCAACATCCAGGCAGGCGCACGCTACTTCATGCCGTTCTACGATAAGCTCTCCGTGGGCGCCCTGGCAACCTATCACAATGCCAAGAACGCTTCATGGTTCGACGCCAGGCTCGGCGCCACCATCAGCCCCGCCCGCCTCATCAGCTTCAGCAGCAACATAGGCATCGGCAGCTTCGGACCCGTCTGGGGTGCGGCCCTCGACCTGCACCTCGGCCCCATCAACCTTACCGCGGGCCTGGACAGCTTCATCGGCAATATGGGCAAGATCAACAACATCCCCATCCCGCTCAACGGCTTCATGGAGAACGTTCACGTGGGTCTCGGTTTCACTTTCTAATACATGGTCAGAGATCTCGGCAACAAGGTTCTGTACATAGGAACCGACGATTTGGACATAGACCTTTTCGAAGGTCAGTACGTGGTCCCCGAGGGGATGTCGTACAACTCATATCTTATCGCGGACGAAAAGGTGGCCGTAATGGACACCTGCGACGCGCGCAAAGGAGAGGAGTGGAAGGCTAATCTGGAGGAGGCTCTCGCGGGCCGGCAGCCGGATTACCTGGTGGTCCACCACATGGAGCCCGACCACTCCTCCCTCGCCGCGTGGGCGCTCGAACGTTATCCCGGCGTCACCCTTGTCACAAGCGCCCAGGCGCTGAAGATGCTGGGACAGTTCTTCCCCGGCCTGCAGCTGGAAGGACGCGTGCAGGTGGTAAAGGAGGGTGATGTACTCGGGCTCGGAGCCCACAGCCTCCGCTTCATCGCCGCCCCCATGGTCCACTGGCCCGAGGTGCTTATGTCCTACGATGCCGCCGACGGCGCCCTCTACAGCGCCGACGGATTCGGCAAGTTCGGCGCCCTCGGCAACTGCGGCTTCTACGGACGCGACGATGACGACTGGGCCTGCGAAGCCCGCCGTTACTACTTCAACATAGTCGGCAAGTACGGAGTGCAGGTTCAGGGGGTGCTGAAGAAGGCCGTCGGCCTGGACATCCGCACGATACGTCCGCTCCACGGCCCCATCCTGGAAGACGGTCTCGACGAATACCTGAGGTTGTACGACCTCTGGAGCAGCTACACCCCGGAAACCGACGGCATCTTCATCGCCTGCGCCTCCATCCACGGCGGCACCCTGGCGGTGGCCGAAAAGCTGGCGGAGATTCTGCGGCAGAAGGGCGCGCCCAAGGTGGTGCTGAGCGACCTAACCCGCAGCGACATAGCGGAGAACGTGGAGGACGCGTTCCGCTATCCCAAGATGGTTGCGGCCGCATGCTCCTACGACGCCGGCCTTTTCACGCCCATGTACGACTTCTTGCACCGCCTGCAGATAAAGGGATACTGCAAGCGTACGGTAGCCCTTGTGGAGAACGGCTCCTGGGCCCCCTCCGCCGGCCGCGTGATGCGTGAGATGTTCGGTGCCATGAAGGAAGTAACCCTTGTGGAGCCCGCCGTTACTATACGCTCCCGCATGCGTCCCGAGGACCTTCCGGCCCTGGAAGCGCTTGCGGATGCGATTCTGAAATGACCAGAAACGAGCGATACGAAGGAATAGTTGGATGGTTCAGGGAGAATGTGCCGGTGGCGCAGAGCGAGCTGACGTTCGCCGACCCTTACCAGCTGATAGTGGCCGTGGTGCTGTCTGCCCAATGCACGGACAAGCGCGTTAACATGGTGACGCCGGAGTTGTTCCGCCGCTATCCCACGCCGGCGAAGCTGGGCGCCGCAGCGGTCGAGGACATCTACGAACTTATCAGAAGCGTATCGTACCCCAACAGCAAAGCCACACACCTGCAGGCCCTCGGGTGCAAGCTTGACGAGGACTTCAGCGGTGAGGTGCCCGGGACGGTCGAGGAGCTTATGACGCTTCCCGGGGTGGGCCGCAAAACAGCCAATGTAGTGGCCTCCATAGTGTACGACAAGCCCGTGATAGCAGTGGACACCCACGTATTCCGGGTCAGCCACCGCCTGGGCCTCTCCAACGGCAAGACTCCGTACGACGTGGAGAAGGATCTGGAGAAACACATAAAAGTGGATCATCGCGCCACCGCCCACCACTGGCTCATACTCCACGGCCGATATATCTGCACCGCCCGCTCGCCAAAGTGCCGGGAATGCGGCCTTACGCCGTGGTGCCATTATTATTCCCGAAATGCCGATAGTAAAAAACCTGACAGCGGCTCTGCCGGAGCCTGAAACCATCGACCTGGAGGCCCTGCGTGCCGACCTGAAAGACGGGTCGGTGGAGCTGGTGTGCGTGCTGGGGCCCACGGCGTCCGGCAAGACACGCTACGCCGTACAGCTGGCCCACGCCTTGGGTGACGGGGCGGAAATAATCTCCGCCGACTCCCGCCAGGTGTACCGCCTCATGGACATCGGCACCGGGAAGGACCTGGCGGAATACGGCGATGTGCCGTATCACCTGATAGACATTGCCGAACCGGGCACCCAGTACAACGTGTTCCGCTTCCGGGAAGACTTTTTCCGGGCGTACGACGACATACGCTCCCGCGGCGGCATCCCCATACTCTGCGGCGGCACAGGCCTGTACATCAATGCAGTAACGGGAGGGTACGATTTCAAGTCCAGCAAGCCTCTCAGCGCCGCACCTCAGGAGCCGGCCGCTGACGCTCCCAAGACCTTTTTCATCGGCACCCTTGTCTCCCGCGAAGTGCGCAACGCCCGCATAGACGCGCGTCTTGACGCCCGCCTGCAGGAGGGTATGATTGATGAAATCAAGGGGCTTCTGGATTCCGGCGTGCCGGCCGAAACGCTAATCAGCTACGGTCTTGAGTATAAATTCGTTACCCTGTATCTCACCGGCCAGATGGACTACGGGGCGATGCGGGAGCACCTGGCCATAGCCATCCATCAGTTCGCAAAACGCCAGATGACCTGGTTCCGTGGTATGGAAAGGTCAGGCGTCAGAATCCACTGGGTTCTGCCAGATTCTTCGCTGCGCTCAGAATGACAGATTACATCTCCGGGGCGGGCTCGGTGCGAAGGAATTCGAAGCTGTCCAGCTTATATACGTCGAGCTTGCCGTCGTAGCGTTGCAGACGCATCTCGCCATTCTCGTAATTCCAGTCACATTTGTATTTTAGCGGTATGACGAGTTTGCCCTCGGCACTCACGACTCCAAGGGGACCGTTTTCTTCTTTGCGTACCAGCCAATCGCCCTGCCAGGATGCGTACTCGTACACGAAAGGCTGGAGTTGCCTGGCGTCGAAGCTGAGCATGCCGATCTTGCCGTTCTTGGTTAATGCAACCGACTGCTGCTCAAGGTTGTAGTTGAG
>JAFZZW010000018.1 GCA_017615615.1 Bacteroidales bacterium | reverse complement strand
CCTGCACCTTTTTGGAACGTGGCCGCCCGTGGCCTATGAACGGGAGGGGCCCACAAGCGGTAGCGCAGTGGGAGGGACGAGGACCCGGAGGGTCCGAAGGTGGAAAAAAGGTGCAGGTTAGCGCATCCCTCCCAGCAGCTCCAGCGCCTGCTGAACGCTGAGGGCTTCGTCGATCCCGTACCCGCCGTTGCGGGTGCGGCGCAGGGAACCGAGGAAGGCGCCTGTGCCGAGGGCCTCGCCGAGGTCGCGTGCCAGGGCGCGGATGTAGGTGCCCTTGGAGCAATCGACCCTTATCAGAGCGTGCTTGAGGGGAGTTCCGCTGACGTCGGCCACGTTTATGCGGCCGTTCCCGGGGCCTGCCACTACCGGATCGGGGGCGTCGAAGCCGTCCTCGAAGGACAACAGCTCCAGACCGTAGATATTAATTAAGGATGACTGGAGGATGTCTCCCGGGTCGAAGGATTCGCCGCGTGAGAGCGCCTCACGGAGCATTCGGCGGGCCGTTTCGTAGGCCCTTACTCCGTCGACGGATTTGGCGCTGAAGAGCGGCGCCACCTGCCTCTGCTCGCCGACGAACGACGGGAGGACGGCACGTATGCTTTCTGCTGTGACACCGTCGGCGGGGAGCACTCTGTCTATGGGCTTCTCAAGGTCGTACGACGGGGTGACAGCCCCGAAGCATACTCCGGCCTCATATTGTTTTGCCGATGCCTGCAGCTCTTCCGCACGTTTGGTGGCCGGTCCGATGCAAACAAGCAAGATCCCGGTGGCGAGAGGGTCGAGCGTGCCTGCGTGCCCCACCTTGAGGTTTTTCTTGCCGAAGTGCCTGCAGGCGGCTATCTTTATTTTCCTGACGAGGTCTGCGCTTGTCCAGCGGTACGGCTTGTCAACCGGCAGCACTATGCCGTCGGGATAATCAGAGATACATGTTGACAGCGGGGGCAGCATACCGGAGATTTCTCGACAAGCTCGAAATGACAGGGAGGATTCGGAAATGCGGTGTGCTAGACGGGAATCTTGTCGATGCGGCGCTGGTGCCTGCCTCCGGCGAAATCGGTCACAAGCCACTCGCGAACCATGGAAACCACCTGACGATAGGATGCAAAACGTGCCGGAACAACGAGTACGTTGGCGTTGTTGTGCTCCTTGACCAGATGCGCTACAGGGGTGTTCCAGGCCAGCCCGGCACGCACGCCCTGATGCTTGTTGAGGGTTATCGCCATGCCGTTGCCGGTACCGCAGATGGCGATGCCGGAATCGACCTTGCCGCTCTCGACGGCGGAGGCGAGGGGGTGTGCGAAATCGCAGTAGTCGCAGGATTCGGGGGAATCGGTACCGAAGTCCACTACGCTGTGGCCCTTGCCGGAGAGGTACTTGACGAGCTTGAGCTTGTACTCAAGGCCGGCGTGGTCGTTGCAGATGCCTATGGTCATAGTTCGTCCTTTATGTTATAATTGTTGCGTTCCGTGGAGGACCTGGAGATCATCTCGCCCAGCAGGCCGGCAAGGAACAGCACGACGCCCAGGATGACGGCGAGGATGGCGAGGTAGAAGAGGGGCTGGTCCGTTACGGCGCGGTAGCGGAGGCCTTGAGACTGATGTACCAGCTTGGCCACGATTATCCATACAGTCATGACGAAACCCACAAGGAACATCAGCAGGCCGCTGGTGCCGAAGAAATGCATGGGCTTCTTGCCGAAGGTGGAAAGGAACCAGAGGCTCTGGAGGTCCAGGAAGCCGTTTACGAAGCGGTCGAGCCCGAACTTGCTCTTGCCGTATTTGCGTTTCTCGTGGTGGACGGGCTTTTCTCCGATCTTGCTGAAGCCGGCGTTCTTGGCGAGGTAGGGGATATAGCGGTGCATCTCCCCGTAGACCTCGATGCTCTTGACAACGTCTTTCCTGTAGGCCTTGAGGCCGCAGTTCATGTCGTGAAGCCTGATGCCGGTTATGCGGCGGGCGGTGGCGTTGTAAAGCTTGGAGGGGAGATTCTTGGTGAGGGCGTTGTCCTTGCGGTTCTTTTTCCAGCCGCTGACGAGGTCGTAACCGTCTTCCAGAATCATGCGGCGCATTTCCGGAATCTCTTCCGGGGCGTCCTGAAGGTCTGCGTCCATGGTGACGACTATGTCGCCTTGCGCCTTGGCGAAACCGCAGTACAGGGCCGCAGATTTGCCGTAGTTGCGGCGGAAGCGGATGCCGTGGACGTTGGGGTCGGATGCCGAGAGCTTGCCGATGCAGTCCCAGGAGTCGTCCGTGCTGCCGTCGTCTATGAAAAGAATCTCGTACGAGAGGCCCTCGGATGCAGTGACCGCTGTGATGCGCTGGTGCAGCTCCGGCAGGGATTCACTTTCGTTGAGAAGGGGTATGACGAAGGATATATCCATTTTATTGATTGTCGCTGAATGGGTTGCGTGAGGGTATGTTCCGGCTGAATATTGCCGAAAGAACCGTACCGAAGAGGGTGCAGTAGAGCAGGTTGCCGAAGAAGGTCAGGGCCGGGAGCTTGGGGGTGAGTTCTTCCATGGATTCCAGCTGCTCGGCGGTGAAAATGTTGGCGTAGGCCTCGCTTGCAAGCTCCATGGAGTCCTTTATCATGTCTGGCTGGATTAGGGTGATCCAGGCGAGGTAGAATGCCGAATATAGCAGGGCAGACAGGAATGCCATGGCCACTCCGTAGCGGAAGGACTCGGAGTTGGTGAGATCCTCGTGGGCGGCGGAGAACTTGAGCATGAAAACCTTGAACAGCTTGATGCAGAGGACTAATTTGAAAACCCACAGCAATACGCCGGAGACGTTTACGAGAACGGATACTGCAGTGCCGCCCTGGATCTTGCTGAGGAGGATGTTGATGACGGTGTACGCTATGCTGATGCCGCCCAGGACAAGGCCGGTGCGGAGCGCTTCATTCCAGATGGTCTTTCTTTCCATACGGCAAATATATAAAAAAAGGACCGACCCTCAAAGGGCCGGCCTTGTATTTTTACTGCTCCTCGAGGAGACGCAGGTGCTGGACGTAAATCGCTTTCTGCTTTGCGATACGCTTCTTGACGGAAGGCTTCTCGAAGTTCTTGCGTGAGCGCATCTCGCGGACTGCACCCGTCTTCTCGAACTTACGCTTGAATTTCTTAAGGGCGCGCTCGATATTTTCGCCTTCTTTAACCTGTACGATGATCATTCCTTTATCACCCCCTTTTCATTTTTGGACCGCAAAGATAGAAAGATTTTTGATTATATGAAACAACCTGCGGAAAAAATAGTAAATTTGTGAACTCAAATGCTTCATTCATATGACCGTTAAGTCTTCCCGCATCCGCCAGACCTACGTCTCTCCTTTCTGTGAGTCCGTAGAGAGTTTCCTTTCCGGCCTTATCTGCGACAGTCCGGGCGGCGACAACATGGGCGGCTCCACGGAAGACTTCACCCAAGGTCCCGAAATCAATTGGTAATATGAGACCCGGCAGGTTCCCCTTATTTCTGTCATTTCTGCTTTTGGTCGCCTCTTGTCACCCTGTGCAGCCCGACGCCCCGGAAGACATAGACTGGACCAAAGCATTCGACCATAAATCCCTGATCATCAATTTCACTTCCAGCACTTGCGGCTGGTGCCCCAGGATGAACGAATCCATCAGGCTCGCCCGGGAGCAGAATCCCGGCAAGATCCTGGTGATGAATGTTCACGGGGCGGGCAGCGCATATCCTTTCGATGACAGGAAACCGTTGTTCACGCAGTACAATATTTACGGTTATCCTACGGTTATAATGGATGGCCGCCGCCTGGTGAACAACGGGCCCAGCGCAACTACAGCCGTGACCATATCCAACTATTTGAAGGAAACGGAAGACAATTACCCCGTCTCTTCGACGGTGTCATGCAGATCCTCGTTCTCCGGCCAGAAGCTGAATATCCATCTTACAGCGTATCTGCGCGACGCGGCCGAATACAAAGTTGCCGTATTTGTTCTCGAGGACGGCATCGCCGGTACCCAGTCCAATTACGAAGGGGATAATTTCGACAATTATATCCACGATTCAGTGGCGCGTATTGCGGTATCCGACCCTTTGGGCGATCCGTTTACCACGACGGAGGCAAACAGCATCAGGCAGTTCGATTATTCCGTCACCGTCCCTTCCGAGTATACCAAGGCCAATCTCAAGATCCTTGTCGCCGTCCAACGCCGCTTCGGCACCCAGACAGTCCTGTCAGACAATTTCGGCGACTACTACATCGACAATTGCTCCCTCTCCACCGCCATCCAATAGTCACGGTTCGTCTTGGTGCGTCGATCCTAATCGCTTGAATGATAATCAATTAAAGAACGACCTCTGGGAAATTCTCCCGGAGGTTCAATCGTAACCACTTGCTGCTTAGATAGTTGCGTTCGACGCCATGCCTTGCCGCCTGGTGGATAAAAAGCAGAACGGTAGTAAAACACTTCGCGAGGACGATGTGGGAGGCTTGACGTTGTCTTCGCATGCAGGAAATGGACGAAACGTCGTCAAAACCATTCGCGAGGACGATGTGAGGGGGTCCACGTTGTCTTCGCGTGCGGGAAATGGGCGAAACGGCGTCAGAACCGTTCGCGAGGACGATGTGAGGGGGTCCACGTTGTCTTCGCATGCGGGAAATGGGCGAAACGTCGTCAAAACCATTCGCGAGGACGATGTGAGGGGGTCCACGTTGTCTTCGCATGCAGGAAATGGACGAAACGTCGTCAAAACCGTTCGCGAGGACGATGTGAGGGGGTCCACGTTGTCTTCGTGTTGATTATAATGATGCGAAGCACCGGGAGACGGAAAGGGGGCGAGCGACTTTGAAAATGCGAGCGCAGTCGAAGCATTTTTGTAATAGGAGCGAGATCCCTTTCCGTCGGGAGGTGCGGAGCGTATTACTGAGTGGCAAAAGAGCCGCCCGGAAGGGGCGACTCTGGAGCCACTTGGCAGACTCGGACTGCCGACCTGCGCGTTACGAATGCGCTGCTCTACCGACTGAGCTAAAGTGGCTTGGGACCGCAAAGATAGCAATTATTTTGATAATTCCCCTTTGCGCCCGCTTATTTTATCCACTCGCGAATGTGGAGGGGCCTGTCACTGGAGGGCGAACGAGGTTTCGCCCGATGGGATATGGATCCGTTTTCCGTTGAGAATAAGAGTGTAAGGGCCGTCGGAAATGATGGTGACTGTGCCGTCCTGACAAAGTAGGTCGGTGCGGATACCCCCGAAACACAGCCTCTTCAAGCCGACTGAGCCCTCTTTGCGGATGATGTCCCAGCGGACTAGTTTCTTGCCGGCGTCAACTTCGCGAATGCCGATTACATTCTCGATGAACAGGGATATGGGACCGAGCGCGGACCATCCGCAGAAGTCCTTTCGGACAATGGCGCCCTTTTTGTCGAGGGCCGGTTTGTCGGCCGAAGGGTCATAGCACTCCCAGATGGTGTGAGGATCGAAATCCCGGTACACCGAGAGCATCTCCCGAAGCAGCGCAGCCGATGTCCAGTCGGCCAAATCTTGTATACCGTATGACTCAAGGGCCTTGATGCCCATGTAAGCCGTCGGGAGCCAAATGCCGCCGCGCCAGTATTGTCCTCCGTCTGCAACAAATGCCGGATCCGATGCGCTCACGGATTTCCATGGCCTCTCCCCGCCAAGGCGCTCAGGTGCAAGTGCATACTCGGCCATTTTCCGGGCGTTGCAACGGGATGGAACTTGCGCCAGTACAGGCCAGAAAGAGGCTGGCGTGAGGGTATGTGTGAAACTGTGATTATCCTCGAAAATGTCGTAATAACATGCATCCTGCCTGTCCCAATAGTAGCGGTTGAGCAGCTTGCGGAGCAGTCTGTATTCCCGGCGGAAGCGTTTTTCCACCTCTTTGTTGCCGACTTCCGCAGCCAGCTTCCATATGTACAATGCGGCAAGCGCCTGCTGCCCGAGCGCATCCACCCACAGAATGGAACCTTTATCCTTGCGGGGCGAATTGTCCATGCCGCTCTGGTCCCCGCCCCATACGAACCCTATGTCCTTGAATTCCAGCTTGACTTTCTGGTCGGTGAAGGGGAATCGCGAGCCTCTCTTGATGCTGCGGTAATAATCGTAGAAGCGAGGCAGATACCCTTTGACGGTGATGAGGGTGTCTATTCTGGCTTTGTCGCCGGTAAACTGATAGTACTCCCATTCGACCCAGGGGAAGAATGCCGGATTGTCGGGATGGTGGATAATCTGTGACGACGGCAGGGAATCAAGAATAGGTCCGTAGAAATTGTCCAGGGACTGGATGCCGGGAAAAACGTCAGGCGCATATTTGCAGAATAGCGCCATGAATTCCGTATCCCAGATCCATATGCGTCCATCCTTCCCTGTATTCCTGTCATACCACGCCTCGTCCATAAATGGGCTCTGCACCATTCCGTCATCCACCTCGATATGGTCCCAGGCTAGTTCCCATGCTTTCCAATAAAGCTCGACATATCCCGGCTCCAAAGAATAAACAGGCTCCGGCAGCCGCTGCCTGTCAAGGCTCCCGGGCGAAGCATATGCGTTCAGGCCCGGAATGCTCAGCAGGAGGGTGAGTAAAACCAATCGGTGGGATATAGTCATATCCGGAATCCTTATGCCAGGGGCTTTGAAGTTTTGTGGAGCAAGGTGATGAGGAGGCTGCCGAGAAGGCCGGAGGCGAGGGAGCCGAGGAGGACGGCGATTTTGCCGGCGTCGCGAAGATGCTCGGTGACGTCGGGGGCAAGGTTGCCGAAGGAGAGCGTATCAACGAAGATGCTCATGGTGAAGCCGATGCCGCCGAGGCAGGCCACGGCGAAGAAGAGCTTCCAGTCTGCGCCCTTGGGCATTTCGCCCACGCCGGACTTGATTGCCAGCCAGCTGAATAACGTTATTCCCACCGGCTTGCCCAGCACCAGGCCGAGGAATATGCCCATTGAGACGCTGCCCAGGGCCGCATCATATGCGAATACGTTGAAATACGACGGGTCGCTTATCTCCACTCCGGCGTTGGCAATGGCGAATATCGGCATGATGAGGAAGTTGACCCAGGGGCTGAGGGCATGCTCCACGCGGTAGCTCATGTCCATGGTGCCGTGCGCTATGCTTTCCAGTTTGCGCAGGCAGTGCTTCTGGGGGCCGTTGGGGAAGGGCTCGCTGTCGACGCCTTCGTAGGCGTCCAGCCGGGCGAGATACTTGTTGCGCTTGTGGATGTACTGTGCCTTGTTGTACCTTGACTGCGCCGGGATGAGGAATGCCATTACGACTCCGGACATCGTGGCGTGAATGCCGCTGTAGTAGAACAGCGCCCATACGACTATGGCGAAGAAAATGTATGGGAACATGCGCTTTTCGCCGATGCGCCTCAGCAGCAGGGTGAAAAGGATGACGCACAGGGCGATGGCCAGCAGAAGGAAGTTGATCTCGCCGCCGTAGAACAGGGCGACCACCAGAATCGCTATGAGGTCGTCCGCAATGGCGAGGGCGGTGAGGAATACCTTGAGCGAAACTGGCACCTTGTCGCTCAGCACCGACAGGATGCAGACGGCGAATGCGATGTCCGTCGCCGTGGGGATGCCCCAGCCGCTGGCGGCCGCGGTGCCATGGTTGATTACGGTGAAAATCACTGCCGGAACGATTACCCCGCCGAACGCGGCGATGACCGGCAGCAGCGCTTTCCTGGCGCTCGAAAGCTCTCCGTGTGCGACCTCGCGCCGTATTTCCAGCCCGACGGTGAAGAAGAAGACCACCATCAGGATGTCGTTGATGAACTTCTCTACGGTGAGTTCGCGGGGAAACAGCAGGTCGACGGTGCCCCCGGGGCTGCTGAGCTTGAGCTGAAGATGCGTATCCAGCACCGCCTCGTACAGATTCCGGGTGAACGGCAGATTGGCCAGAAGCATGGCGACTACCACGCAAACCAGAAGCAGCACGCCCTGGAACCATGGCTTGTGCGTCAGTTTGTCGCTGCGTTTGGAAAACTCCAGGAAGCCCTTGTTCCAGGTGTAGATGGGAATCAGTTTTGCCATCTCAGAATTTCTTGAACTTCTGGGTCAGACGCTCCAGTTTGTATTCCTGCTCCAGTTTCTCGAACTGGCTCTTGGTGTCCAGGGAGAAGGAACCCTGCTGAATCCAGGCGAAGTAGGACGGGTCGGTCTCGAACACCTGGCGGGCGGTCTTGCCCTTGTGCTTGCCGAAGTTCACCACGGGCTCGCCGTTGCCGTTCCAGATGAGGTGCCCGGAGAAATCGACGTAACGCTTGCCGACGAAGGATGCAAGCTGGGCGACATCGTTCTTGAGCTGGTCCGGGTAGCGGTCGAGCTGGGCCTTGAGGACCTTGTAGGTGGCTATGGTGTCGGCCTCCGCTGTGTGGGCGTTCTCGAAGTCCTCGCCGCCGCAGTAGAAGCGGTAGGCGGCCCGGAGGTTACGGGGCTCCATAGCGTGGAATATGTTCTGGACGTCCACCATGCGGGGGGCGTGAAGGTCTACCTTGACATCTTTGCCGGCGCGTTTGACCCTTTCGAACTCCTCAGCTAGCATGGGAAGGTCGAACTTCTGGGAGTTGAAGCCCGCAAGGTCGCTGTCGGCGATCCAGGAGGCAATCTCTTCCGCAAGCTCGTAGAAGGTGGGGCAGTCGGTAAGCATGTCGTCGGTGATGCCGTTGACCTCGGATGCAGCGGGCTCGATGGGGCGCTGACAGGCCTTTTCGTAGTCCCAGGGCTTTATCTTCCAGGTCTTTATGCGTTCCTCTCCGCCCGGGAAAACCTTTACGAAGCTGAGCTCGATGATGGAGTTCACCGGAATATCCAGCCCCGTGCTCTCTATGTCGAAGAAGAGCAGAGGCTTCTGCAGATTGAGTTCCATATTTTTACGAAATCATGATGGGCATCAGGATGCCGCAGATCTTCTCGGTGGAGGCTTCTTCCTCGGAAGGGATGATGAGGGCGGCGCGGCGGGCGTCCATGAACTTCATCACCAGGGTCTCGCAGCTCATGTTGGAGAGGATTTCCACGAGGAATGACGACTTGAAGCCTATGGCGAGCTCGTCTCCGGAGTAGTCGCATTCCAGTTTCTCGTAGGCTGCGAGGGCGAAGCCGAGGTCCTGGGCGGTGATTTCCAGCTGGCCGGGAGCGAGGTTGAACTTGACGTGGTTGGACGCCTTGTTGGCGCAGACGGACACGCGACGGACGGTGTTGAGGAGCTGCACGCGGTCTATGCGAAGGATGTTGGAATTGTTCTGGGGGATGACGTCCCTGTACTTGGGGTACTTGCCCACGATCAGGCGGCAGACCATCATGGTGCTGCCGTAGGTGAACACCACGTTGGCGCCGTCGAACTGGACCTGGACGTCGCCTTCGCCGCGGTCAAGGAGCGAGCGGAGCACTGCCGCGGGCTTCTTGTGGAGGATGAAGGACGAGGGCTGTGCGGCCTGGACGTCGGTGGTGGTGTAGCAGATGAGCTTGTGGGAGTCGGAAGCCACGAGGGTGGTGGACTCGGTGTCGATATCGAAGAAGATACCGTTCATGTTGGGGCGCATCTCGTCGTCCGCGGTGGCGTAGATGGTGCCGCCGATGCCGTCCGCAAGGGACTGTGCGGGGAATACTACGGTCTCTGCATCCTCGCCCACGCCCTTGATCTCCGGGTAGTCGCCGGCAGGGAAGTAAGGGAGGGAGGAGTTGCCGTTGTTCCATATGCACTCGAATGAGCCTTCGCCTTTGGTCTGTATCTTGATGGGCTGGTCGGGGAGCGCCTTGAGCAGGTCGATGATCTGCCTGGCGGGGACGGCCATGCTGCCGCTGTCGGAACTGTCGACGCCGACGGTGGTGCGCAGGGTGAGTTCCTGGTCCGAGGCGGTGATGGTAAGGATGCCGTCGCCGAGGACGAAGAGGAAGTTTTCCAGAATGGGGAGAGTAGTCTTGGCGGGGATGGCCTTGGAGACGTTCATGACTCCCTTGAGAAGTTCTGCGCTAGAGACTGAGAATACCATATTGTCGTTTTTATTATTATCCTCGCAAAAATAGTAAATATTCCGCACATTTGGCACACCTTTTGACTTTTTAGTCACCCGGAAAAAACAAAACCTGAATTATATGGCAAAAAATCTCATCACCGTCGTGGCTTCCGTGCTTCTCAGCGGTCTTACGGCCTACGGCATAGTAAAAGCGGCCACGCCACAGCAGTCCGGCAGCATAGTCTATTCCCAGGAGGGAGCGGCTCCCCGCACTGTCAATTTGTCACAATCCGATTATCCCGACTTCACCTACGCCGCAGAGACAGCGGTGGAGGCCGTCGTATATGTCAAGGTGACCGTCAAGTACCAGCAGCAGTACATGATCGACCCGTTCTTCCGTTTCTTCTTCGGCGACGAGGGCCAGCCCCAGTCCCGCGAGCAGGAGAGGCAGGGCAGCGGCAGCGGCGTGATAATCCGCCCCGACGGCTACATCGTAACCAACAACCATGTGGTGCAGAACGCCACCAAGATAGAGGTTACACTCAATAACAACAAGACCTACGAGGCCACCGTCATCGGTACGGACCCGGCAACCGACGTCGCCCTTATCAAGATTGACGCCGAGGGCCTTCCCGTGCTCAATTTCGGCGACTCCGACAAACTCCGCCTCGGCGAGTGGGTGCTGGCCATCGGCTCCCCTCTGGGAGAGGAACTCCGTTCCACCATCACCGCCGGCATCGTGAGCGCCAAGGGCCGTTCGATGCCCAACTACGACGGCGAGTTCAAGATCGAATCCTTCATCCAGACCGATGCCGCCGTGAACCCCGGCAACTCCGGAGGCGCCCTTGTCAACAAGGCCGGCGAGCTGGTAGGCATCAATACCGCAATCATCTCCACCACAGGCTCTTACGCCGGCTATTCTTTCGCCGTGCCTTCCAATATAGTGAACAAGATAGTCAGCGACCTGCTCGACTTCGGCTCCGTAAAGAGGGCCCGCCTGGGCGTCACCATGTCTCCCGTGACGGAGAAGGTCGCCAAGGACAACAAGCTTGCGACGCTTGACGGCGTGTATGTCAACGAGGTCACCAAGGGAGGATCCGCCGACAAGGCAGGCCTCCGCAAGGGAGACGTGATCATCAAGGTGGATTCCACCCTCATCAAGACTCCTTCCGACCTCCAGGTCGCCGTAAACAAGTTCCACCCCGGCGACAAAGCCTCCCTGACCATTGTCCGTGACGCGCAGGTCCGCGAGCTCGGCGTCGAGTTCCAGGGCACTGCAGAGGCCACCGGCACGGTCACCGAAGACGGCAGCATAGCGTTCTACGGCGCCCGCATCGGCCAGACCGCACGCGGAGTCGAGATCCTTTCCGCCGGCAGCGGCAAACTGGCCCAGGCAGGCGGCGAAGACGGATTCATCATCCAGTTCGTCAACGACCAGAAGGTCAGCAAGCCCCAGGACGTTATCGACATCGCCAAGAAGGCCCGCCGCAGCATAGTCATCGAGGGCGTTACCGCCACCGGACGCCAGGGATATTTCGCCTTCGGCAAAGACGAATAGGAACATAACAGAACAATCGGATGAAACTTGCAGGAACTTGAAACTTCTGCAAGTTTTTTCCGTATATAAGGTACAACAGTCAAAATATGAGACAACTTAAGATAACCAAATCCATTACCAACCGCGAGAGCGCGTCGCTCGACAAGTACCTTCAGGAGATAGGCCGCGAGGAGCTCGTGAGCCCCGAAGAGGAAGTTGAACTTGCCCAGCGCATCCGCAAAGGCGACCAGGCAGCCCTCGAGAAGCTTACCCGCGCCAATCTCAGGTTCGTAGTTTCCGTAGCGAAGCAGTACCAGAATCAGGGCCTCAGCCTCCCCGACCTCATCAACGAAGGCAACCTCGGCCTCATCAAGGCTGCGGAGAAGTTCGACGAAACCCGCGGTTTCAAATTCATCTCCTACGCCGTCTGGTGGATCCGCCAGAGTATCCTGCAGGCACTCGCCGAGCAGAGCCGCATCGTCCGCCTCCCGCTCAACCAGGTAGGTTCGCTCAACAAGATAAACAAGGCCCTCGGCAAGTTCGAACAGGAAAACGAGCGCCAGCCGTCCACCGAGGAGCTTTCGGAGATGATTGACGTTCCCCGCGAGAAGATCGCCGACACCCTGCGCGTTTCCGGCCGCCACGTCAGCGTGGACGACCCGTTCGTCGAAGGCGAAGACAATTCCCTGCTGGACGTCCTCCCCAACGAGGATTCCCCCATGGCCGACAAGGGCCTCACCAACGAGTCCCTCAGCACCGAAATAGAGCGTTCCCTGCAGATCCTCACCCCCCGCGAGAGGGAAATCATCAAGAGTTTCTTCGGCATCGGCTGCCAGGAAATGACCCTCGAGGAAATCGGCGAGCGCCTGGACCTCACCCGTGAGCGCGTACGCCAGATTAAGGAAAAGGCCATCCGCAAACTCAAGAAGCCCTCGGCCAGCAAGCTGCTTAAATCTTACCTGGGATGACGGCCGAACAGTTCCTCTCTTCCATGGCTGCACAGGCGGTCGAGGCCCTGTACGGGGTCAAGGCCGATCCGTCAACCCTCCAGGTATCCGTTACCCGCAAGGAT
Organism: Bacteroidales bacterium; assembly: GCA_017615615.1. GTDB lineage: Bacteria > Bacteroidota > Bacteroidia > Bacteroidales > UBA932 > Cryptobacteroides. The sequence continues at coordinate 11,198 of JAFZZW010000018.1, read as the reverse complement.
TTCGAAGGCGACTATACACTGGTCGTCTTCCCGCTTTTACGCATCTCCCGCCAGGCTCCTGCCGTTACGGCGCAGGCCATAGGGGAGTGGCTCACCGCCAACTGCCCCGAGGTGAGCGGGTTCAACGCCGTGCAGGGCTTCCTCAACATCAGCCTCAGCAACGTCTATTGGCGTGAAACCCTGCAGGACGTCACTGCGGACGCCTCCTTCGGCACCCTGCCGTCCACCGGCCGCCGCATCATGGTGGAGTTCTCATCCCCCAACACCAACAAGCCGCTCCATCCGGGTCACATACGCAACAACCTTCTGGGCTCCAGCGTGTCCGACCTTCTGAAGGCCGCCGGCAACGAGGTCATCAAGGCCACACTGGTCAACGACCGAGGCGTGCACATCTGCAAGTCGATGTACGCCTGGGAGAAGTTGTTCGACGGCGCCACCCCCGAGAGCACCGGCATCAAGGGAGACCACCTTGTGGGCGACTGCTACGTGGCCTACGCCAAGCTGGAGAAGGAGCATCCGGAGGTCATCGACGACGTCCACAGGATGCTCGTCAAATGGGAGGAGGGAGACCCCGCCGTCCGCGCTCTCTGGGAGAAGATGAACGGGTGGGTGTTCGACGGCTTCGACCAGACCTACAAGGCCCTCGGAATCAGCTTCGACCGCACCTACTACGAGCATGACACCTATCTGCTCGGCAAGGAACTGGTGCAGAAGGGGCTCGATTCGGGCGTCTTCGTCAGGGACCCCGACGGCAGCGTCTGGTGCGACCTCACCGCCGACGGACTTGACCGCAAGCTGCTCCTGCGCAGCGACGGCACCTCCGTTTACATGACTCAGGACCTCGGTACCGCCGAGCGCCGTTTTGCAGAATACGCGCTCGACTCCCACATATACGTTGTGGGCAACGAGCAGGACTACCACTTCAAGGTCCTCAAGCTCGTCCTCTCCAAGCTGGGATTCGGCTGGGCCGACCAGATATACCACCTCAGCTACGGCATGGTGGAGCTCCCTGAGGGCAAGATGAAGAGCCGCGAGGGCACTGTGGTCGATGCCGACGACCTCATCGAGAAGATGTACCAGGAGGCCCGCGCCACCAGCGAGGCGTCCGGCAAACTCGACGGCATTCCGGAGGAAGAGAAGGACCGCCTGTACAGGATGATAGGCCTGGGCGCGCTCAAGTACTTCATCCTCAAGGTAGATCCCAAGAAGACAATGCTCTTCGACCCCAAGGAGTCCATCGACTTCAACGGCAACACCGGCCCGTTCATCCAGTACACCCACGCCCGCATCTGCAGCATACTCCGCAAGGCCTCCGAGTCCGGTCTCGACGCCGCCGTAGCCGACGAGTCCGTCCTCAGTCCCAAGGAGGTGCGGCTTGTCAAGCTGATCGCCTCGTATCCCCAGAAGGTCGCAGAGGCCGCGGAAGCCCTTTCACCGGCTGTCCTTGCCAATTTCAGCTACGACCTCGCCAAGGAATTCAACCAGTACTACCACGAGACGCCCGTGCTCAAGGAGCAGGACGCCACCACCCTCGCCATGCGCCTGTCGCTGCTGGGTACAATCGCCCGCACGCTGCGCAGCGCCATGGGAATACTTGGAATCGAACTTCCCGAGAGGATGTGACGGCGGCTGATTACATGTTTCCCACCTCCGCGAAGGAGGTGCAGGCTCTCGGATGGGACTACATCGACGTCATCCTCTTTACAGGCGACGCCTTCGTGGACCATCCGAGTTTCGGTACCGCCTGCATCGCCCGCTGGCTGCAGCATTACGGCTACCGCGTGGCGGTGGTCCCTCAGCCCAACTGGCGTGACGACCTTCGCGATTTCCGCAAGCTGGGCCGCCCGAGGCTCTATTTCGGGCTCAATGCAGGGGCGATGGATTCGATGGTCAACCATTACACCGCCGCCAAGCGACTCCGGCACGACGACGCTTACACCCCCGATGGCCGCGCCGGGCAGCGCCCCGACCGCGCCGTCATAGTCTATACGAAGATCCTCAAGCAGCTTTGGCCCGACGTCCCCGTGGTCATCGGCGGCGTGGAGGCGTCTCTGCGGCGCCTGACGCACTACGATTACTGGGACGACCGCCTCATGCCGTCCATCCTCGTGGACAGCGGCGCCGACTGGCTCTGCTACGGCATGGGCGAAAAGCCCATGCTCCAGCTCACACGCGCCATCGAAAAGGGCTGGTCGCTCCACCAGATCGAACAGCTCCCGCAACTTGCGTTTTTCCGTACCGGAAAGAACGACTGCACTCCGCGGAAAGATGTTCCCGGAACTGGATTTGCCGAAACGTCCACTGGACGTTCCAACAAATCCATCCCTCCCGCTGCGCTCTCGCTTGCGGGCCCCTCCCACTCACAGTTGCGTGGGCGCAAATGGTTCCGGGAACATCTTTCCGCCTCCGTTCCGCCGTCCTTTCCTGACGATGTCATTTCGAGCGAGCGAAGCGAGTCGGGAAATCTTCCGTTTGTACTCCATTCTTACGAAGAGTGCTGCAGGAGCAAGCAGGCGTTCGCTGAGAACTTCCATAATATAGAGATCTACGCCAACATGATGCATCCGCCGGTGCTTATAGAGCCGGTGGGGGAGGGGTACGTCCAGGTCAATCCCACATGCGAACCCTCGACGACGGAAGAGATGGACTCCTTCTGGGACCTCCCGTTCACAAAACTTCCGCACCCGCGCTACAAGGGCAAACGCATCCCGGCGTACGATATGATAAAGGACAGCATCATAACCCACCGCGGATGCTTCGGCGGCTGCAACTTCTGCACGATAGCCGCCCATCAGGGCAAATTCATCCAGAGCCGCAGCGAGGAAAGCATTCTCAAGGAGGTCCGGAAGCTGGCCGCCATGCCAGAATTCCACGGAAACATATCCGACGTCGGCGCCCCCACCGCGAATATGTACGGAATGACCGGAATGGACACGTCGCGATGCGAGAAATGCCGCCGCAAATCCTGCCTTTATCCGGCACCGTGCGTCAATCTGGACCGCTCCCATGAACGCCTGCTGCGCCTTTACGAACGCATCGACGCAGTCAAGGGCGTGCGCCACTCGTACATAGGCAGCGGCATACGCTACGACCTCTTCCTGGACGAAAAGGGCTTCGTGGACAAGACCTCATGCCCCTATCTGGAAACGGTGATGCTCAAGCATACGTCCGGCCGAATGAAAGTCGCCCCCGAGCATACGTCGGACAAGGTCCTAGGCTATATGGCCAAGCCGTCCTTCCGTCTGTTCGAGCGCCTGCGCAAGGAATTCGACGCCATAAACCGGCGGAACGGCACTCACGTGGAACTTGTGCCGTACTTCATCTCATCGCATCCCGGATGCACGCTCAAGGACATGCAGGACCTGGCGCATCATCCGGCGCTGAAAGGCATCTGGATGGACCAGGTGCAGGATTTCATGCCCACGCCGATGACCACGTCCAGCGTGATGTTCTACAGCGGAATCGACCCCCGCACGATGAAACCTGTCTTCGTGGAGAGGGACCCGGAACGCAAGCGCGCCCAGAAATCGCAGTTCTTCAGGAAATAAACTACTTTACCTTGGAGTTATAACGCGTGGCGACCTTGCCGTGCGAGATGCCCATCAGCTTCTTGGCAATCATCTTGCGGCGGATGGGAGCGACGAGGTCGGTGAACAGTACGCCGTCCAGGTGGGACATCTCGTGCTGGATCATGCGGCAGGCGAATTTGTCGAATGTCTCTTCCTTCAAGCTGAAGGTCTCGTCGTAATAGCGCACCTTCATGCTGACGGGCCTGCGGACGGAACAATATACGCCGGGGACGCTGAGGCAGCCCTCCTCGTATTCGCACATCTCGGAACTCTCCTCTACGACCTCCGGATTGATCATGGCCCTCTTGAAGCCCTTCAGGTAGGGATAGACGTCCTGCATGACGTCGCCGTCGACAATCAGCACGCGAAGGCTCACCCCTATCTGGGGCGCGGCCAGGCCGCAGCCCTCGGAACGGACAAGGGTGTCGCGAAGGTCTTCCAGAAGCTTGGTGAGTTCTTCCTTCTTGCTAAGGTCGGCCGGAGCGGCTTTCTCACGCAGGACCTCCGAGCCGTAAAGGTATATTGGCTGTATCATTTTCTGTCCAGGTAACTTTGAAGTATTATGGCGGCGCTGATGCGGTCCACGCTGTTCTTGTCCCGCCGGTCGCTCTTTTTCATGCCGCCGTCTATCATGGCCCTGTGGGCAAGCACCGAGGTGAAACGCTCGTCCTCCAGCGCCACGGGGACGTCCGGGAAAGCCTTCTGCAGCTGCACCAGGAACCGGTCCACGTCGGCGGCTGCCTCTGCGTGGCGGCCGTCCAGGTTGAGAGGGTAGCCCAGTACGAACTTGACTATAGTTTCACCGAGGGCATATTTTTGAAGATATTCTATTATCTTTGCAGTCGGCACAGTTTCCAGCGGAGATGCGAACACGCCGAGCGGGTCGCTTTGAGCGAGACCCACCCTGGCTCTTCCGTAATCTATTCCGATGATCCTGTCCACGAGCCGCAAATTTAGCAATTATTATGGGGAAAAAAAATCTCATCAAGGTGTACCGCCTTAACGTAGAGGAGGAAGAAACCGGCCGCAGGGTGCGTTCTTACCGTTTCTCCCGCATAGGCGTGGTCCTCACCGCCATCACTACTTTCGTCGTTCTGGTCGGCGGCCTGTACGCCCTCATAGCCCTCACTCCTTTGCGTACCACCATCCCCGGCTATCCCGACCCCCACTTCCGCCGGGAGGCCGTTGCCAACGCCATAAAAATCGACTCCCTCGAGAGCGCGATAATCCGCTGGAAACTCTACTCCGAGAACCTTTCGCGCGTCCTTGCCGGAGATACCACTATCAACCTGGACAGCCTGCTTCTTGCACGGGAGGCCCCTGATTCGCTGAGCCGATGAACAAGCGCCGCATCGCCATCCTCGGATCCACCGGATCCATCGGTACCCAGACTCTCGACGTGGTGCGCCGCCACAGGGACAAGTTCGAGGTTGAGATGATTTCCGCGGGCAGCAACGCCGGGCTGCTTGCCGCCCAGGCAAGGGAATTCGACGTCAACAACGTGGTAATCTGCAATGAAGCCCGCTACGAAGGGCTCTGCAAGGACCTTGAGGACACCCAGTCCAAGGTCTGGACCGGCGTGGACAGCCTCTGCTCGCTCGTCAAGGCCGACGACGTGGACATCGTAGTAGGAGCCATGGTGGGCTTCAGCGGCCTGCGCCCCACGCTTGCCGCGCTCGAAGCCGGCAAGATAGTCGCCCTCGCCAACAAGGAGACCCTCGTGGCCGCAGGCTCCGTCGTCACCCGTACCATGCGCGAGCACAACGCAGTCATCCTGCCCGTCGATTCGGAGCATTCGGCCATATTCCAGTGCCTGCTCGGCGCCCAGGGCAACAAAGTTGAAAAGATACACCTGACGGCCTCCGGCGGCCCTTTCCGCACCTGGGACCGCGCCCGCATAGCAGGCGCCACCGCGGCCGACGCCCTCCGGCATCCCAACTGGGACATGGGTGCCAAGGTCACCATAGATTCGGCCACAATGATGAACAAGGGTTTCGAACTCATCGAGGCCTGCTGGCTCTTCGACGTCAGTCCGTCAGATGTCAATATAGTCGTCCATCCCGAATCCATCATCCATTCCATGGTGGAATTCTCCGACGGCGCGGTCATCGCCCAGATGGGCTGGCCCGACATGCGGGAGCCCATCGCTCTGGCCCTTGCATTCCCCGCCCGCCTGGAGATAGGCAACCGCAAACTGGATTTCGCTTCTCTCGGCTCGCTGCATTTCGAGGCCCCGGATACCGACCGGTTCCCCAACCTGCGCCTGGCCTGCGAGGCCATGGAACGCGGAGGGAACGCCCCCTGTGCCTTGAATGCCGCCAACGAAGTGGCCGTCGCCGCTTACCTCAAGAGTCAGATAGGTTTCTACGACATTTCGCGCATCAACGCCAAGTGTCTTTCTGGCGTGGATTTTGTTGCAAATCCATCGCTCGAAGACATTTTCGAGACCAACGCCCAGGCGGCCTCAATAGCGAATGGTTGCATTAGTTAAGACGCTTCAGGTAATACTCGCGCTGTCCCTGCTCATCATCGTACATGAGCTGGGGCATTTCCTGTGGGCGCGCATATTCGGCATCAAGGTGGACAAGTTCTACCTTTTCTTCGACGTGCGCGGCAAGGCCATCGCCAGATGGCACTGGGGCGGGACCGAGTTCGGCATAGGCTGGGTGCCCTTCGGGGGCTATTGCAAGATCGCCGGAATGATAGACGAGTCCATGGACCTGGAGCAGATGAAGAAAGACCCCCAGCCATGGGAATTCCGGTCCAAACCTGCCTGGCAGCGGCTTCTGGTGATGGCCGGAGGCGTGCTGAACAATTTCATCTTCGCGGTGCTGGTGTACTGCCTCATCGCCGGAATATGGGGCCAGGCCTATATCAGCAATGAAGATGCCCGGATAGCGCCCAACGAGCTGGCTCAGGAGATGGGTTTCCGTCTCGGCGACCACATTATCGCCTTCGACGATTACGAGCCGCAGGACTTCAGCATGCTGCAGGCAGACCTCGCAAGGCGAAACGTACGTACCGCAACGCTTCTTCGCGACTCCGACACACTTACCCTCTACATCGACCAGTCATACATAGGGCAGGTGCTCAACAGCCCCCTGATGTTCGACCTGGCGCTGCCGTTCATAGTTGACTCCGTCCGCTTCGACAGCCCCAACGCCTCCGCCGGCCTTATGGCGGGGGACCGCATCACCGCCTTCAACGGCGCCGGCGTGGGCTACATCCAGGACGCCCGCGAGGTGCTCGCCGGCCTGCGCTTGCAGACGGCACTTGCCACCGTGGTGCGTGGCGCCGACACACTTGCGCTCCCTGTGCAGGTGGATTCCGCCGGCCAGATCGGCGTATTCCTCCGCTCGCCCAGGGTGGAGCGCCTGCAGTATTCCTTCCTGGAATCGATTCCCGCCGGAGTCAAGCTTACGGGTGAGACCATGGGCGGCTACATCAGGGATCTGGGACTTCTGATGCGCCCGTCCACGGGAGCTTACAAGTCCGTAGGAAGCTTCATAGCGATCGGCCAGGTGTTCCCGGCCGTCTGGGACTGGTACCGGTTCCTGAGCATCCTGGCGCTGCTTTCCGTCATGCTGGGAATAATGAACCTGCTTCCCATCCCCGCCCTGGACGGCGGCCATATCATCATTACGATTTATGAAATGATTACCCGCCGCAAGCCCGGCGACCGCTTCCTCGTCGTCACCCAGATGATTGGAATGGTCCTGCTGCTCGCCCTGATGGTGCTGGCTCTCGGAAACGACATAGCAAGATTGATACACTGATTCTTATGAAAAAGATATTTTTTATCCTCGTCTCCCTGCTGGCGGTCGCCGGCTGTACGAGCACCAAAGCCCTTCTCCCCAACGTCAGCGGGAAGGCCGGAGAGATAATAGTGGTGATAGAGAAGAACGACTGGGAAGGAGCCCTCGGAAACGACGTTCGCGAACTCCTTGCCTCCGACTGCCCCTGGCTCGCCCAGAAGGAGCCCCTGTACTCGCTGGTAAACGTGCCGGCAGGCGGTTTCGGCGACCTCTTCAAGATCCACCGCAACATCGTCTATTTCATGATCAATTCGCAGGTGGACAGCGCCGGCGTGCAGTATCGCCACGACGTCTGGGCGGCCCCCCAGTGCCTTGTTCAGGTCAATGCCCGCACCAGCGAGGAGGCCTCCGGAATCCTTGCCTCCGAAGGCAAGACCATAGTGAGTTTCATCGAGCAGGCCGAGCGCGACCGCGTCATCCGCAACTCCATCCGTTACGAGGAGCGCAGCATAGCGGAAAAGGTGCAGGAAGTGTTCGGCGGTTCCCCTCATTTCCCGATGGGATACAAGCTCAAGAAGATCACGCCGGACTTTGCATGGATAGCCGACGAGAAGCAGTACACCATACAGGGCGTGCTGGTTTACAGGTATCCCGCCACCCGCGATGCGGACGAACTGTCCGTGGACCGCATAATCGCCAAACGCAACGAGATGCTTCGTACCAACGTGCCAGGAATGTTCGAGAACACCTGGATGACGACCGGGGACTACATGCCGCCGCAGCTGGAATTCATACGCTACCGCGGACGCGACTTTGCCCAGGTGAGAGGCCTCTGGGAGGTGGAAAACGACTATATGGGCGGGCCTTTCGTGTCCCACTCGTTTTATTCTCCGGACGGAGAGTATGTAATAGTCGCTGAGGCCTTCGTCTATGCCCCCAAGTACGACAAGAGGCAGTATCTCCGCCAGGTGGAGTCCATCCTCTTTTCCTGGGAGTGGAAGGCTGATTAAGGCCTGCCGGGCCTGTTTCGGCCTTCTCCTTGAGGAGCCGGGTTTCCGCCATGGGGACCCGGCTGTTCTTTATTCATCCCGAGGATTGCGGACAATTTGGGCTCGGCCCTGGAGTCCTTGGGGACCCTGATATTGTGCGACGGCTCGCGCAGGCCGCGTCCGCGGGCGACAAGGGCTATGCCGGGCTTCTCGAACACGATTATGCCGCCGGTCATAAAGTCTGCCGCAGGCGCTTCTGCGAGGGTGCGCAGGAAACTGCCGTCTTCCTCGTACATGTTGATGACTATCTTGTACTTGCGGTTGCTGCCGTAAAGGTCGTCCTCGATGAATCCGGGGCCGCTGCCGTCCGAGGGCTCGAGGTCGAGCGCGACGGTGCGGGAATTGTTGGGACCCCAGAATATCTCTTCGTCGCCTTCCATGTCGAAGGAGGGCTCGCTGAACCGGTCTCGGAAGTGGCATATGAGTCTGTCTGACAGACGGATTTCGAATTCATCCCCGATGGAACGGAGCTCGCAGTTGACGACGTCTCCCAGATAATACGTATGCCGGAACAAAGGGGCGCGGGTAGCTTCCTTGACGACGCGCAGCTCCTCACGACCGCGAGGTGCGGGGTGGGGAAGGTAGGAGGTGATTCCGACGTTTTCCCCTTCGATTATCTCCTGCTCGCGGCGGACGCGGTTGGACGGCGTCTGGAGGCGTTTGAGGTCGTAGTTGCTGAGGCCCAGGCCGGAGATGACGTCGGTGTTGTCCACCTGGTTGTAGAGGGGCAGATCCACGGTGTTGCTCCTCTGGCGGGCGGGATAATTGGGGTCTTCGAAGATGATCCACTTCTGCTCGCCTTCGCAGCAGTAAATCCAGCCTCCGGGGAAATCGCCCTCGAGCCATCCCCAGTCGGAGACTATTCCTACGTAGCTGCCGTCGGCCTCGTACATGAGCGCGCGAAGGGTGTAAGGCTGGCCGGTATAGGGGTGCTCCATGCAGCCCGCGTGTGCCTTGGGGTCGATCTCCGGCTCCAGACGGATGAAGCGGCCGAAGCCCCAGTCGAGCTGCAGGGGGCTGACCGTAGCGCTGCGGCCGGCGGTGGTGCGGGTGATCTGCGCGGCCTTGACGTTGTTGGAGTGCAGGCGGCGTCCTATGCATCCGCAGTGCCATGCTGCGGCACGTACGTCGTCACCGAAGGTCTCGTAGGGCCTGACGCTGCCGGGACTGCGGAGTTCCTCCTTCAGGTTGAGGCGGGAGTCGTACTTGAGTATGGAGAAATCGGGGGTGAGGACGTCGAATGAACCGTAGGAGTCGCTGACGGCGAGGTTCTCGAACGGCAGCAGCACGGCCCCCGTATTGTCGATAAGCCCTACGCGTCCGTTGAAACCCGATGTGGCGGGGGCCACCCCTTTGCGGAAGCTGGGGGACGATGCGAACTGAGGCGCGAGGATCTCGGTGCCGTCCAGGGCGTAAACGCCCCACAGGGGCTCGGTGACGCCGTTGTCGGGATCTGCGCGGCGGGCGGTAATTATCTCCTCGCTGCGAGAGACGTTGACCGACAGGAACTCGGGCTGAAGGATGATCGTGCCGTTGGTGTCGGCGAGACCATAGTATTTGGTGCGGTCAACCTTTATCATCAGCTCGCAAAGGCCCAGCTTGTCGAACTTGCCTATGCTGTTGTACTCCGGACGCAGAAGCCATTCGCCGTTGGTGCCGATGAGGCCTTCCAGGCCCTGGACTTCCACGATGGCGCGGCCGTCGATGAATTTTTTGGCCTTGTCGTACTGGGGACTGATCACCCAGTTTTTGCTTTTGTCCTGGAATCCGAATTTCTTCGTGTCCTTGTCCTTTACGGGCCTGAGGTCCTGGGCGGACGCCGCCAGAGTGAGGAACAGCGTCGCGGCCAACGTTACGGTTGCTTTAAGTTTCATACCGCTAAGGTAGCAAAAAATGAATAATTTTGCTAAATTTGCGGATTGCAAAATCTAACTGCTATATATGTTGACATTAGCTTTTACCGACGGCACCGTCCGTCCCTGGGACGACGAGCAGGCCAGGCACATTTTCTGGCACTCCTCCGCACACCTTATGGCCGAGGCCCTCGAGGCCCTCTATCCCGGCGTCAAGTTCGGCGTCGGCCCCGCAGTCGAGACGGGATTCTATTATGATGTGGACCTCGGCGGCCGCACCATCAGCGAATCCGACCTCAAGGCCATAGAAGACAAGATGATAGAGCTTGCGCGCTCCAAGGAAACCTTCGAGCGCAGGGAAGTCTCCAAGGCCGAGGCCCTGGACTACTTCACCCGCAAAGGCGACAAGTACAAGGTCGAGCTCATCGACGACCTGGAGGACGGAACCATCTCGTTCTACACCAACGGCTGTTTCACAGACCTCTGCCGCGGTCCCCACGTCAAGCATGCGGACGACATCAAGGCCGTAAAGCTCACCTCCATAGCCGGCGCCTACTGGAAAGGCGACCAGGACCGCGAGCAGCTTACCCGCATCTACGGCGTCACCTTCCCCAAGAAGAGCATGCTCGACGAATACCTCCAGATGCTCGAGGAGGCCAAGAAGCGCGACCACCGCAAGCTCGGCAAGGAGATGGAACTCTTCACCTTCTCCTCCCGCGTCGGCCTCGGCCTGCCCCTGTGGCTGCCCCGCGGAGCCATCATGCGCAATATCCTGGAGAATTTCCTCCGCCGCAAGCAGGGCGAGCTCGGCTATCTGCCGGTAGTCTCCCCGCACATCGGCGGCAAGGAGCTTTACGTGACTTCCGGCCACTATGCCAAATACGGCAAGGATTCGTTCCAGCCCATACATACCCCGCAGGAGGGTGAGGAGTACATGCTCAAACCCATGAACTGCCCCCACCACTGCGAGAT
>JAFZZW010000017.1 GCA_017615615.1 Bacteroidales bacterium | reverse complement strand
TGGCCCTTACCGGCCCGAGCTTGTTCATCACGGCCTCTTTGTCGAAGCTGAATTCCCACCAGTTATTTCTTTGATGCAGATACATATCGTTTCTTCGTTTCGGTGCAAATCTAATGTTTATTCGGCGAATAAGCAAGATATTCACCGATAATTATTCGGTGAATATCGGCTTTAATCACCGATTATTTCTTCCGGAAGGCGGCTTCCATCTTCTTGATGGCGTCTTTCTTGGCGTCTTCGGTGATGTCGATGTAGGGCTTCATGGACTTGTAGTCACAGTGGCCGGTGAACTTCATCACGACATCCGGCGGTAGAATAGGGCTATTGATTCAGGAGAAAATCCGCATCAAAAGCTTTGTCTGGATTCTTTGTAATCTGAAGCAAACGCTTCTCGACACGGCCCCAATTCAATTTGTAGCCAAACATCTGAATTTCAGGTATTTCTTGTTTGTCAACATCCTCGAAATAATTGACGGCACGATTGGCCATCATGGGGTCATATCTGGGATACTTTTCCAGAAGAAAACCGACCATTTCGTCATAAGAATAATACTTCGACAGGAATGCGAGATCAAGAAAGTCTTTTGGGCGTTTTCCGGAATTAATAATTGCATGGAGTATCATGGCGGCAATCTCTTTGGTTGAAGCCAGCCTTATTCCTTCAACGCCAGGAACAATATCATCAATCCACTTGAAAGGATGATATATGATATCCAGTTTTACACCTTCAGCAACGCCCAAAATGCTTTTCCCTGTTATCACGCCAGGCGTGAAATCATATTTGTCAAACAAAAGCTCCTGTACGCCCTGAATATCCATCTCTTCACAGGAAAAAAAGTCCAGATCCACACTTGTCCTATGCCCGATCTGCAACGCAAGGGATGTACCTCCCACCAGACGGGTGGAAGAGAGAATCTCTTCATTCTGCAGGCGCCTCAGGAGGTCAAACGTTGCAGGTGCAACTGTTTGGATTTGTAGCATCGTGTGTTCTCCTTCTTTAAGTTCAACGCCAGGCACATGAAATCCAGATTACGGTCGTCCAGATCCTCTACTTCCATCTTAGCCATTTTGCGGAAGCCGGAAATGCCGCCATAAAGATCAAAGGCGGCAAACCAATCGCTTAGACGCCCTATCTGGATAACGCGCTCCGCAACAATCCGGCGAGAGGCCTGAAAGTCGAATGTCTCCAAATCATACTCCCACAGAAGTGCGGGATTGATATGATGGCGATTCTTTTCAAATCTGTATTTCCCAAAGAATCTCATGAGAACAAAGATAGTATTATTCTCCGAAAAATACAATTTCTGCCGCCAGGCGCAGCGAGGGGTGAATCTGGCAGCTTATGGCTGATTCCGGCCTTTCAGAACGGGAAAAACCGCAAGGCGGAGGGTCATGTATTTAACAAACAGGCAGGTAAGGTTATTATCGTTTTTTGACAACATAGCCGTCGACTGTTCCCTTTGTGGAAAGATGCGACTCTTCTCCAGGGGCCGGTTCGTTCAAGTATGCTTGACGCTGATCATAGCCATCCGACATGCGATATCCAGTATTAAAAGACAGCAAAGACTCTCCAATCAAATCGAAGTCAAGAGCCTGCTCAATTTTAGCCAACGTCTCCAAAGTCATGTTTACTTTGCCTTTAAGAAGATTGGACACATGCTGCTGAGTGCAGTCCATCCTTTCTGCAAGCTGCTGTTGGGTAAGTCCGAGTTTCCTCATTCTGGAAGACGCCTTTATTGCTATGGCGTAGGAATACCTGAGCCATATCCAGTTCCCCTTGATCTCTCTGGCCATCTCAAGGAAGCTGGTACTGCCCTTGGCCTCATTGGCTCGCAAATAATCAATTGTTTTCATTATTCGTATAATCTATCAGGCCATCTTCTAAAACATCTTCGAATTTCATTGCTCAAGTCTTTTTACAAATATAGAAACAATTTTTAGATTGTACAAATAAAAATTGTATAATCTATTCGGTCGCAAAAAATTCCTGCCGCCAGGCGCAAGGCCGGACGGCAGAATCGTAAAGCATTGATAATGCTGTCTATTTTCCAAAAACATCAGAATGAGTCCCGGTATTCAGCATTTATCGGGAAACCACGCCTCACACATAACTTCCAGTCTCTTTTAAACTGGTTGGTATACTTGACCGTATACATATGCCTCAAGAGCCAAGAGCCGCAAACATTTCTTCAAGGGAATCGCAACTGTGCACCAAACCCTTTCGCGCCTCAATCTTTGAGCGTTCGTATGCCAACAACCGTTTGGGGCCGGACACCTCCCACCCCATTTTTCTTGCCATAAGACGAAATGCTGCCCTTTCACCAGACGGCACTTTTACAATATATTCATAACTCATAACGCGTTCGGCCAATTGCCGCTCCTCGGACACAAAGGTAATCCATTTAAACGGAATAAAAAAAATTCTGCCGCCAGGCGCAGGGCCGGACGGCAGAATGAATAAATTGCTCAGCAACACTCAGTGACTGTCTTCCAGTTCAGAAATGTACTCTTCAATGAATGGTTTCAATTCCGGCAGATCCAGATCGATAGTGTCCCACAACTGCTTACGTTTAATCTGGTAAGACGTCTCTAGCTGGTTCTCTCATAGATAATAATTTTATCTCTTTCTGCTGATTCTACAGCAAAAGGAAGAAGGCAATCTTTCTCAACCACATCCACACTTCTGCCTACGGCATCAGAAAGCCGTGTTCTGATTCGTGAGATCGTCAACAGTGTTACTCTTGCATTTTCATCATATTCGACAAGAATGTCAATGTCGCTCTGAGGGCTCTCCTCTCCTCTGGAAAAAGACCCGAACAGCCATGCCCTCACCACGGGCTGCCCTTCAAGAACAGTCTGAATCTTAGGCAACAATCTGTCGAATCTTCTGCTTACCATACTGCAAAGTTGCGATTTCTTTTATAGAAATGCAAGAAAGTGTAAAAAATCTGCCGCCAGGCGCAGGGCCGGACGGCAGAATCGGGATTTTGTCATTTCGACCGGGCGGGGCAAGCGGTTAGGTTCGCTCGCCAGCCGCTGGAAAGCTACTACAGGTCTGCTGCGTTACCACCTCCGTCGGTGAAGTTGGAATCACCGCAAATGGCGATGGAGGATGCATAGTGGCTGTTCTGGATAGTAGCACCGGTCACGGATTTTCCGGCAATACCACCTGTAGTGGTTACGGCTGTACCGCTCTTGTTAACAGTGGTAGCTGAACTGCTGCAGCCGTCAACCGTGCTGGACGCATCAAGCTGACCGACGATGCCACCGCCAATCTGAAGCTGGGAGCTCTGGATGGTGGTTCCAGAATAGGTGCAGTTGCTTATGGTGCTGTTTTGTGCAGCAGCTACAATGCCGCCATAGAAGTATCCGGACTGAGTTCCGTTTAAATTAATAGGCACCGTACAGTTGGAGATTGAGGCGAACTGGGCAAGCCCAACGATTCCACCTACTGCACCACGCCGGGCATTGATCGATGCAGTGCTGGCAATCGTGCAATTTGAGACGGGAATCTCTGCTCCGTCAGCACCTACAATCTGACCGGCGATTCCGCCGACGGTAGGACAGTCATAACTGCCGATACCGCGGTTGCTCCAGTGATCGTTGTAAGGATTGCCGGAACCTGTAAGATTGCAATGATCGATAGAAGAGTCTCCCGTCAGATACCCTACAATACCGCCAACCCAGAATGTGTTGCCCGTGTTCTTATTCTGGGAACCATCGCCGCCTTTTACGAGGCCACTATTTGAACAATTCCCTTTGAAGTCAACATTGACAGCATAGCCGGCAACACCGCCCAAATAATTATAGTCATATACGACATAAGAACTGGCTTTATTCGTAGCAGAGGCAGTAAACTGAACGGCACCAGAGTTAACGCATGCTTCAACATCTACAGTCGTGCTTGCATTAATCTTTCCTGCAATACCACCTAGTTGAACATAGTGGGCACCTCCAGCAACTTCTGTGGTACCTGCATTTGAGCAAGTGTAAGAGACACTGCCGGTATTGGAAACATTCTTTACGCTTGCAGTAGTATAGCCAAGGATTCCGCCGAGGAAAAGACCATAGTCGTTATCGCTTGTAGGTGTGGCACACTTCATAATACCACTGGACTGAGCAATTGCACCGGAATTGGTAATGGTGCCTCCATCCGCAGAGCCGTCAATGGTAGATGTGCTGGAGCCTATCACGCCTCCGATTCTAGTAAAGATACCGGTCGTATTTTCAATACGCGATACAGTAATGGCGCCAGCGCTATGTATGTTGCTAACGGTTCCATTTTCATTGGAAGCTATAATGCCTCCGAGATAAAGCATACGAGCACCGTAAGGAGAGCAATGTGATGTGCCAACTCCAATGCTGCCGGTGGATTTATTGTCACAACTGGAGATGGTTCCTCCTACATTACGGCCTACAACTCCACCTACATAATGAACTTTAGGATTAGCTCTGTCTACAATTGAACCATAGTTGTCGCTACCTGAAACTGTGGCTGAATTATAACCTGCAATGCCGCCCACAATAAGGTAACGGCCATTCATATTGCCGCTGGTTCCACGTTCTGCAGAGAAGAGATTGACAACATTTGCATTGTTGGTGCAATCGTTAATGGTACCGTCGTTGCGTCCGGCAATACCCGCTATTGCATAGTGGTATGCGTTGGTGGAGTGGGTGACAACCGTTCCGGTGTAATCATGGTCGGATCCATCATTCAAAGTAACGGTTACGCCTGTGGCATGGTTGGCCGTGGAGCAATTGTCAATAGTTCCGCTATTCAGACCCACGATACCGCCAATCAAGAGTTGTGGGTTATTTTTGAAATCAGTTGTTTCTGAGGCTGCGATAAGCTGGCCCTGATTGTCAATGGTTCCTTCGAAATCAGTATTCTGGACTTCGCCTGAAGCATTGCTGATTCTACCTACTATACCGCCTATTTGAATCTTCTTTGCAGAAGATTTGAAGTCAGCGGGAATAGTAATAGCTCCACTATATGAACAATGATCAATGGTTCCGATAGTTACGCGTCCTGCTATTCCTCCGAGACAAGTCTCTTGAGAAACTTCTCCTGCTACTAAGGTTACATCTGCTGCAACATCAACATTCTTCACAACCCCTTTATTGTATCCGACAAGGGCGCCGGCATCAAGTTCCGTCGTGTTCGGATGGGTGAAGGTAAAGGAGCAAGAGTTATCAATGGTAAGGTTATTAACGTTTCCATATTCACCGGTTGCGGCAAAGAGCGGAACAGTTGCTTTAAGTCCGCTGATGGTGTGGCTTCCGCCGTTAACGGTACCGTTGAAATAGTAGTCTTCAGCATTGCTTGCGCCGAAAAGATTCTTCTTGAAGCCGATACCACCGGTAGCGTTGAAGGCAGCCCAGGAGCCTACTACAGAAGGATCGTCGCTGTCAACGAAGGTGATGTCGTTAGTTACTGTCGCGATAAGGGGCTCGTCACCGAGGTTATCATAAACCTTATTGTTGTAATCTGTGGCGAACTGGATGAGTTCCTGGGCGCTGGAAATCTCGACGCCCAATTCGGTGCCCGTGGGAACGAAGTCGAATTCGGGCATATTGTATTGCTTGCCAGCCACGGCGGTCCAGGATGACGTCTTGGACTTTGTCATGATATGTCCGTTTTTGTCCTGGACAATGATGTCGAATCCATTGGAATAAGTGCCGGCAGGGACAACGATGTAGTAAACAGCGGCCACAGAAGTGGACGTGGCTTGACTTTTCACTACCTTAACGACCTTGTTTTCATCAGCAACAGGAGCTTCAGGAGTAATGGTGGCATTCTCAAAGTCAATAGTGAAAATACCGCTCACACGCTCGCTGTTGCGTCCTTTGAAACGGACGGAAACAAGATCATCCTCATCCGCGTCAGCTGTTGCGCGCAATACGGAAATCTTGACGATGGCGCATACATGGGACATCGTCATTGAACCAAGTCCGTCAGCACTGTAGCCGACCATCGGGAACATTTCGTCTGCAAAACCATCGGCTTTATAGGTCTGGACTGTAGGCAAATCTATGGCTTCGGAGTAAATACCGGCAGGATAAATAGCTTTGTAAGGAGGAGTCAGTGTGCCGGTGAATGAGAACGAAACGGAGGAAGTGTTGTCTGGAATATTCTCCAGTTCGTCAGAAAAGTTTCCATTAACAAGTATCTGGTCACCATTTGACCAATACACCTTGCGCTCGCCGTTCTCGGATGCGCCAAGACTGGTTTTGGTGTCCTGGGCGATGCCGACCTGGAGGACTGTTTTTACGGTGGGGGTTTCAATAACCTCGGGCGCCACTTCCTTGGCGCAGCCTGCCAGCAACACTATTGCCGCAAGCGGAAAAAAGTAACGCGTTTTCATTAGTCCCAATCTTCTTCTTCTACTTGAACGTTTGGAATAGTGTAAGAGCCCATGAAACAGCTCTTTACAGCCACAGTGTATAAGCTGCACTGCGGCGAGACATACGTCGAGTCTCCGGATTTGTTGATTACAATCATCAGTATAAAGTGTTTTGTTGTAGTCTGTTTAATTCATAAGGACAATACGTCCAACTCGCAAATATATTCATAATTTACAAGAAAATAACACTTTACCCCCAAAAAGCGTCTTTTTCGACTCATTATTCCGGCAAGTTCCCTTTCGCTGCCTTTCTTTTTGCTATTCTTGCGACTTTGTCCTACATTTGCATTGAAGAATTACCACGACATGTACTTTTCAGTCCACAGCGACAAGATAACATATTCCAACCACTGGGACGAAGTGCTTGAAGTGTGCGGCACCGGAGCGGTGGTCAAGGAAGACACAGAGGTCTCGCAGAAGTGAAATTTTAGTATATTTGCGAATAATTTACCGACATAATGAAGAAACTGTTCACCCTTATCGTCGCCGCATGCGCGATGCTCGGAGCTTCGATGCTCAACACATCCTGCCAGCCTTACGAGCATGGATTCATCATGTACAGAGTCGACATCGGAAGTATCGATGATGCCCACCTCTATCTGGGAAATGCCATCGGTTACGGCCTTGCCGAAGCCGGCCTTGAGCAAATATCCGCTTACCAGTGGAAGCTCGACGGTGAGAAAAACGCCATGAACAAGCTGGCTGCGAACGCATTCACCAACCGCTGCAAGACCATAGACAAAGACCGCACGCTCCTGGGCGATCCAAGCATGCCTCTCAAGGGCAAGACGGTCAAGCTTCACTTTGACTTTGGCACTGCCGACGAAGGCGACTGCGCCACCTACACCTTCAAAGAAGCGGACAAATAGCGCGTGTTCGGGCCTCAGGCATTCGACATTTTCCTCATAGTGATGGCGGCCATAGCGGTGGTCGTCTTCGTGTCGTTGTTTTTCGTCGATGCCGGCTACGGCAAGTTTTATCAGCCCAAGTGGGGTCCGTCCATCGACAATCACCTGGGGTGGTTCCTCATGGAAGTGCCGGTATTTCTTGCGATGCTGGTGCTGTGGTGGCTTTCGCCCCTCAGGGCGGACGGCACTAGACTGGTCTTCCTGCTGCTGTTCGAGCTGCATTATTTCCACCGCTCGTTCATATTTCCACTGCAGCTGCGCGGTCACAGCCGAATGCCGTTGTCCATCATTCTGATGGGCGCGGTATTCAATACCCTCAACGCCCTGATGCAGGGCGGCTGGATTTACTACTTCTCGCCCGCAGACCGCTATCCCGCCGGATGGCTGGTGAGCGCCCCGTTCATCGCAGGAACCCTGCTGTTCTTTGCCGGAATGTTCGTCAACATCCAGTCGGACAGCATAATACGTCATCTGCGCAAGCCCGGGGACACCGCCCATTACCTGCCCCGGGGAGGAATGTTCCGATATGTTACCAGCGCCAACTACCTTGGCGAATTCCTGGAATGGGTGGGCTTTGCCGTTCTCACCTGGTCATGGTCCGGCGCTGTGTTCGCACTCTGGACCTTCGCCAACCTCGCCCCCCGCGCCGCACGCATCTACGAACTCTACCAGCGGGAATTCCCGGGCCAGCTGGATCCGGCCAGGACGAAGCGAATGATTCCTTTTATTTATTGAAATGGTTGATTCTTCCGTATTCACGCCTGTAACCATAGGCCCCGTCACCCTTCGCAACAGGGTAATCCGCTCTGCGGCATTCGAGAACATGGCCTATGGCAACAGCCCCTCGCAGGACCTTTACGACTATCATACCGCAGTTGCGCGGGGCGGGGTCGGGATGACTACCCTCTCTTATGCTTCGGTAAGCCGGAGCGGCCTGTCGTTCGACGGTCAGCTCTGGATGCGCGAAGAAATCGTTCCCGGTCTCAAGCGCATCACCGACGCCGTGCACGCGGAGGGCGCGAAATGCTCCATCCAGCTGGGGCACTGCGGCAACATGACGCACCGCTCCACCTGCGGCTGCAAGCCCGTAGGCGCCTCCGGAGGCTTCAACCTGTACTCGCCCACCTTCGTACGCAAACTGACGGTCAAAGACATAGACCAGCTGGTGGAAGATTTCGGCAATGCAGTCAACCTGGCACGCAAGGCCGGATTCGACTGCGTGGAGATCCATGCCGGGCACGGCTACCTCATCAGCCAGTTCCTGTCGCCGTTTACGAACCACAGGCACGATGAGTACGGCGGCTCGCTGCAGAACCGTATGCGCTTTATGCAGAGGGTTATACGCCGTGTGATGGAGGCTGCGGGAGACGACATCGGCGTCATCGTCAAAATGAACATGCACGACGGATTCCGCCGCGGCATGCAGGAAGACGAATGCATCGAGGTGGCGCGCGAGCTCGAGCGGCTCGGCGTCCACGCCCTGGTGCTGTCCGCCGGATTCGTAAGCAAAGCCCCGATGGAAGTAATGCGCGGGGCGATGCCGCTGAAGACGATGGCATACTATACCGACTGGCGCAAGATGTGGTGGCTCAAGGCGTTGCTGTTCTTTGCCGGACGCATCGTCATACCCACCGTGCCCTACAAGGAGGCATACTTCCTGGAATACGCCAAGCGCTTCCGGGCAGCCGTCAAGCTTCCGCTCATCTACGTGGGAGGCATGGTCTCTCTCCGGAAGATGGAGGAGGTGATCGCCGACGGATTCGACGCCCTGCAGGTAGGGCGCGCCCTCATCCGCGACACCGATTTCGTGAACAAGCTCCGCAGCGGCGAGATGACATGCAGCGCCTGCGGGCATTCCAACTACTGCATCGGACGTATGTACACGCTGGAAATGAAGTGCAACCGCTGCGTAGAGAACCTGCCGGCAAAGCTCCGTCGCGAGGTGGAAAGATCCGAGAGACGATGGAAGGCCGCACAATAATCACCGGCGCTACCGGCGCTATGGGTTCGGCGGCGTGCGAGGCGCTTGCCGCAAAGGGCATACCCGTGCTGATGGCCTGCAGGAACCTGAGCAAGGCCGGGGCGGTGCGCGACGGCATCCTTTCCCGCAACCCGTCTGCGAACCTTGAGATACGGCATCTGGACCTCTGCTCGCTCGCCTCCGTGCGGGAGTTCGCCGAATCCGTCGGGCCCGGCAGCGTCGATTCCCTCTTCCACAACGCCGGAGTCATCTCCAGAAGATATGAGCTGACCGCCGACGGTCTGGAAAAGACGTTCAGCACCAATTACTTCGGCCCCTGGCTGCTTACCCGCCTGCTGCTGCCCAGGATGCCGCATGACGCACGCATAGTATCCATGGTGTCCCTCTCCTGCCGATACGTCAAGCTGTGCGGGCGCGACCTGCAGATGGACGCCGCTGACTTCACCCAGCTCGGGTCCTACGCAAGCGCCAAGCGTGCGCTGCTCTCGTTCTCCCTGGAACTGTCCCGCCGGCATCCGGAATTGCGGGTAAATCTTGCCGACCCCGGCATAGTAGGGACGGATATGATAGACCTCGGCCATTGGTTCGACCCCCTTACGGACATCATATTCAAACCCTTCTGCTACAAGCCCGCGAAGGGTGTACAACCGGCCCTGAGGGCGCTTGAGGCCTCCCTGCCCGGACCGCGCTACTACGTAGGCAAGGGCTCCAAAGACATCCCCCGGTGCTATCGCACGCCAGAGTTGGACGGGGAGTTATGGACAATGACGGAAGATATTATTGAAGGTAAATAACTATATTTGCGTATGCGTAAAAAATTATACCTGCTTCTTGTACTGTCTTTTCTGATTCCCTTCGTCTCATGCAAACCGGAAGTCCTTCCGGACCCCGAAGACCCGGAGGTCACCGATCCGGAGGACCCGGAAGATCCCGAGGACCCCGATATTCCAGAGGAACCGGAGTATCCGTTCGACGATCCGTCAAAAGAACCGGCCTGGCCCGGAGACTCCAACTGGCCTTCGGACGAAGACGCCTTCGATTACGACATTCTCGAGAGCCGTCAGGCCCATCTTCCGGCTGCCGATTCTCCGGACCCCTTCCCCAAGACGTACGACAAGGTGTTCTACGGAAGCGCAATGTCGCTTGGAACCGGCGGCGACAAATTCGTCCTGCAACGTGCGGCCTCGGAGAATTATACCGCCGCCGTCAACTCCGGCAGGTTCATGTCCATCACCATAACAAGGCCGGGTACGCTTAGTTTCATTCCACGCATAGTTTCAACCGACCCCGATAAGATTCCCACTCTGCTCGTGGCTTTGGTCACTACAAAGGACGGCGAAGTGGTATCGGCCAAGAATATCTATAAACAGCGGATGACGAACTGGACGACCAGCGGTAATTACAATGTTCTCAAGGATTACCGGATCTATGTCCCCGTCTCCGAACAGGACCTGGCCGGAATAACCGAACCTGCCACGTTATATGTTTACTGCACCGTATCGCAGATGATCATCTATCCTCTCAAGTGGATTGCCAAGCATTACAATTACGACTACGACGTGGACGGCGCAGCGAATTCCATGAAAGCCAAGGTGCTCGAATCGCCCAATACGGTGAATCCGGGGACCGTTGCAGGCAACTGCTACTTCGTGAGCAACGACGGTGACGACGGCAACGACGGCCTGAGCGAAGCGACACCGATAAAGACCATCTCCAAGGTAAACAGCCTTGCCCTGAAACCCGGCGACGCAGTTCTCTTCCGCAGGGGAGACACATGGCGCCGCAATCCCGCAAGAATCGACTGGGAATACATGATACCCACAAAGCCGGGCGTGACCTATTCGTCTTACGGCTCCGGAGAGAAGCCCAGGATTCTGGGATCGCCGTGGAACGCCGCAGAAGAGGGCGTCTGGACGCCTTCCGACAAGAATAACGTCTACGTTTACGACGCGTCCTTCGGCAAATGCGCGGTCGGCGGCATGCTGCTGGACGGAAAGCTGTGTCCTCTCGTCAACCCTTCTTACGGTCTGTCCGACCTCACCCATTCCTGCCTGACCAAAGACGGAACCTGTTTTCAGGAAGGCAGCAAACTGTACATCTGCTCCACCGGCGGCAATCCCTCCGAGCGCTGGTCCGACATCGAAATATTTGTAGCCGGGCACATCTTCAGGCCCATGGGAGATTGCGTGATAGACAACCTTTGCATACGCTATTGCGGCTCCCACGGCATAGGGACCGGAGTCAACCTGAACCTGAACCTCGCCGTTACCAACTGCGAGATCAGCTGGATCGGCGGCGCCTTCAATCACGCCGGCAAATCAGACCAGGTACGCTATGGCAACGGCATCCAGCTATGGGGCGGATGCGAGTCCTTCGTGGTGGAAAACTGCTGGATCTACCAGTGTTTCGACACCGGCATCACGCATCAGTACACGCCCAACAACAACGACGACTGCATAATGGCCAATATCAGGTACTCCGGCAACCTGATCGAAGAATGCTACTACAGCATAGAATGGTTCCTGGACCAGCTGGACGGCCACGAGAGGATAATGAAGAATGTCCTGATCGACCGGAACATCTGCCGCAATGCGGGTTACGGCTGGGGAAATACGAGGAGCTCGAACGACGAGCACCTGATGCGCCACATCCAGAGCTGGACCTGCACGAATCCGGCAGAGAACTTCGTGATAAGCAACAACATCTTCGACAGAAGCACCTGGCCGGACGAAATGTTTACCGTTTACGCAAAAAAGGCCGCATGGCAACCGGAGCCCCACAACAACTTCTGTGTGAAATAAGTCTGCTTCCATGTGTAAAAGGGCTCTGTTAACCGCCGTCCTGCTCCTGCTGCTTGCGGGAGGAGGGGTACTCCGCGCCCAGGCGGTGGTTTCGGTCGATCCGTCCGCCGTACTGGGGCCTGTAAAGCCGATGAATGCAGCCAACAACGGCCCTACCTCCGGTACGATGGAGGGATACAAGGCCCTCAGGGTTCCATACGCCCGGACGCATGACACGCCTCTGGGAACGGAATACGGCGGCCACTGCATCGACATCAATCAGATATTCCCGGACTTCCGGGCCAACGTGAATTCCCCAAGATCGTACGATTTCACCAACAGCGACGTGGTGCTGCTTGATATGCAGAAGGCGGGCGCCAAGCCTTTCTACAGACTCGGCCAGAGCATAGAACACCAGACGAAGAAGTATGGAATCTATCCTCCCAGGGACTATAGGAAGTGGGCGAAAATCTGCGAGCACATAATCCGGCATTACAACGAAGGCTGGGCGGACGGCTATCAGATGGGCATCGAATACTGGGAGATCTGGAACGAGCCCGACCTCGACCAGCCGGACGACCGCTGGAAGACGGATCCCCGCACCTGGGCCGGCACGATGGAGCAGTTCGACGAACTGTACGTCGTTACGGCGAAGCATCTGAAAAAGTGCTTCCCGGACCTGAAAATCGGCGGCCCTGCCTTTGCCAATCCGCGAAAGTACGGACCTGATTTCCTGGATTACGTGAAGGCGAAAGGGGCTCCCCTGGACTTCTTCTCGCACCATATGTATCACCGCAAACCCGCCCGCATAGTGGAGGATGTTCGCATCATCCGCGAAATGCTGGACGGGAAAGGCTTCGCGAAGACAGAGTCCATCCTCAACGAATGGAACTACAACCGTGGCTGGGACGAAGCGTCCGATTTCTACGGTCGCAGAATGCGTCCTACGATATTGGGTGCGGCCTTCGTGGCCGCCACCATGTGCGAATGCCAGAACGAGCCCCTGGATATGCTGATGTACTACGACCTCCGGCCCAACACCATCTGGTGCGGCCCCTGGTCCCCGTTTGTATATGAAATCCGCCCTACTTACTGGTCCCTGTACTACTGGGCCGAACTCGCCGACTATGGCACCCAGGTGGGATCCGGTTGCGACAAGGAAGACATCTACACCTGTGCGGCCCTGTCAAAAGAAGGCAAAGTACGCCTGCTTGTGGTAAACTACCATAGGGACGACACTTATAATACACCCTGCGATGTGACGCTTAGCCTTCCCGACGGCTGGCACGTCACCTCGGTCCGCATGACCGACAGCCGGGGAATGGACCTCCGCCCTGCCGTGACGGACGCCTTCACCCTGGAAGCCAACAGCATGGCTCTGTTCGAAATAGAGAAATGAACGTCAAGATGAAAAGATTATTCTGCATCTTCACCGCCATGGCCGCAGCACTCGTCGCCATGGCACAGACCCCGGAAGAGATTATCGCCAAAATGAACGAGGCGATGGGCAAATACGATGAAAAGGACGGCGTAATCATGACCGTGGACATTAAAATGCCCATCGTTGGAACCATGAGCACCAGGACGTGGACACTGGGAGACAAAACCCGCGTCGAAGGCGAAATGATGGGGGTCAAAGCCATCACATGGGACGACTGCACCACCAGTTGGACCTACAACGGCAAGACAAATGAAATCAAGATAGAGAAGTCCAAGCTGAAGCCGGGCGAGAGCAAGGAGTCCGACGGTGACATCAGCATGTTCAACGGCATCACCGAAGGCTACGACGTATCCATCACCAAGGAAACCGCAAAAGCCTGGTACATCCGGTGCAAGAAAAGCAAATCCAACACCGACAAGGACGCTCCCAAGAAGATGGACCTGGTGGTGGCAAAAGGCACATACTACCCCATCAGCCTCACAGCAAGCGCCTCCGGGATGGAAATCACGATGAAGGATATCTCCTTCGGGGTCAAGGAAAAGGACGTCACCTTCAACAAAGATGACTATCCAACCGCAACGATAATCGACAAGCGTTAATCTAGTTCTCCGACAGGTGGAGGAGCGAATCCAGCTGCACGCCGTCCGGGAAGGGCGCGGTGCGGGGGACGTCCGTTATGTCTATGATAAAGTTGACGAAGACGGCCTTGGGATTGAACTTCTGCACCAGCGAAATGGCCGCAGCAGCAGTGCCGCCGGTGGCGAGGATGTCGTCGTGAATCAGGACGACGTCGTCTTCCGTTATGGCGTCGGAATGAATCTCTATGGTGTCTGTGCCGTATTCCTTGGCGTAGGACTCGCTGACGGTCCTGGCGGGAAGCTTGCCGGGCTTGCGGATGGGGACGAAGCCGGCGCCCAGGCGCGCAGCGACTGCGGCCCCGGCGATGAAGCCGCGCGACTCGATGCCGGCGACCTTGGTGATGCCTTTGTCTTTATATAGCGCGCATATACGCTGGATTACCTCCTCGAAGGTCGCGGGATTCTTGAACAGCGTGGTGACGTCGAAAAACTGGATGCCCTTGATGGGGAAATCGGGGACGATGCGAATGTTGGAGATTAATTCCTGGTCTGTCATAGTTTCACAAATATAACAAGAATCTGCCGGATTGTCAATGCTACGGCACGATAATGTTTATCTGCTGGCCGGTAAGCTCGACGGTAAGCGGCAGCTGCCCTGGGACCTCGCCGTCGGATTCGACGTTGTCGGGGACGCCTCCAAGAGGGACTACGTCCATCCGGCGGAAGCGCCTGGTTATAATCCCCTTCTGTACGGCGAAGTCGCCGGTGAGCGCGTGGGTCATCAGCAGCACCGCCTTGAGTTTGCCGACACCGGGCATGATGGATACATCCAGGATGCCGTCGTCCCAGCCGGTGCCGTCGGCGTTCTGGGCCACCCCGCCGCCGCGGTAGATGCCGTTGGCTATCACCGCAGAGAAGAGTTTGCCCTCGTAAACCGTTTCGCCGTCGCAGACTATCTGCACCTTGCCAGGTTTTTTGGCGAAGATGGCAACGGCAGTCATCAGCTTGTACAGGATGCCGCCCCTGTAGCCCTTGGCCTTGAGAGCGTTGGTGCGGACGCAGACGTCGGCGTCGAGCCCTACGCCTCCGATATTGGCCATGCAGAACGTGCCGGTGGGAAGAGTCAGGCGGACTACGTCTTCCAGCCCCGTGCGGCCGCGGACTATTGCCGCCGCGGCCTCGTTCATGTCGGCGGAAATGCCGGCGGTGCGTATCCAGTCGTTGCCGGTGCCGTACGGAAGCACGCCCAAGGTGAATTCGCCCATGCTGACGCCCGACTCGTCGGAGTAGCGCAGCAGGCCCGTCATGACCTCGTGTATGGTGCCGTCGCCGCCAACGGCGATGAAATTGCGGCAGCCCCCGGCGGCGGCCTCCCTGGCAAGCTCAGCCGCATGCCCGCGGTATTTCGTGAGGACGTCGTCCACATCGAGCCCGCCCGCCATCAGCACACGCTTGGATTCAACCCAGGTCTCCGCCGTCGCACTGGACGCCGACGAAGGGTTGACTATCATCAGCCATTTCTTCATAACATTTGCAAAGATAGCAAAATCGAAATAAATGCTTACATACCGTTCCAGGTAACATCCGGCGGTGTAGGATCGACTCCCGACGGCTGGAACGCCGGTCACCAGAATTGGTAGGAATCCTTTATGACTATTGCTTGGGAGTAATAGATGCTATCACTTCTTCGGAAACTCCGCTTTGGCGGAGTTTCTCCACAATCTCGTTGATTGCTTCTTGCCGACCTTCCGCACGGGCAGTACGCAAGCGGCTTCTTTCGTCCACTTGAGCCATAAGTTCGCGGACATAATCCATTTGAATGCTTAAATCCATATTGGCAAAGCTACACAATTCGTATAACTTTTCCAAGCCACTCCCAGCAAACTTTTGTGGCATCTCAGTCATCTCAAAGATATGGGCTAAGGTATAGAACATTTCATCGGACGGTGACTGCAAGGCATCAAGTGGTTTTGTAAACTTTGGCAATTCTACCGTAACGTAATTAACACTATCCGTGAATTCAATATTGTTATCGTATACATTGCGAATCCGGTACTGGTTAATGAGATTATCATTTTCTTTCACCTCAGGGAGGATGAAATTTGTAATACCAATCATATAAATCGGGTTGAGCGCATAGCTGTCCAACTTCCCACTTCGCAAGCAATTGATAATTGGAAACGATGAATAGAACACCATACGATCCTCAAAATCATCCTGGCTTTTATACTGCATCTCGATAATCAAGTATTCTCCTTTTGATGTGGTGCATGAGATGTCAAATACTGACCTCCGGGCTTCTTTTCTCAAGCCCACGTTCTCTTGCGGGTTTAGAGTAACGGAAGTTATGCCCTTTTCAGGAAGTATTGCATTTACAAGCATCAAGAGTAAATCCTCATTGCCGGGTGTCCCAAAAACGAGTTTGAATGCATAATCAATACGCAGGTCAATAAAAAAGATTGTCCCATGGCGCTTTGCCAATTCTCTGACATTGTTTTCTGTTATGTTTATCATAGTCCTATTGTTTTGCCCAACAAAGTTGCATAAGAAAGTACAGTAAGCAATGGCTTTTTAAGAATTGTCAACCACTATTTGCGATTTCTTTTATTATGCCCGCGAACAAAAGAAAGTATTTATAGCTTTTATTCCTTTTACCCCAGATAAAATGAAAATATTACACTCTGTTTTGGTCGTCTCCGTATTGATTGTTTCCTGCGAAAACAGGATCAGCTACGAAGAACATGAAGGATATACCATTGCCTATCAGAGTAATGGACCTGCGCTCGGATACAGCAATGCTCCGACGCTCGTTGTAAACGGCCTTCTTTTCAAGGATCTGGACCGCAACGGGGAACTGACCCCCTATGAGGATTGGCGCCTGAGCCCTTCCAAGAGGTCCCGGGACCTGGCATCGCGTTTAAGCATCGAGCAGATTTGTGGCCTGATGGTGTATTCCTCCGCGCAGCAGGTAAAAACCGCAGACCTCAGCGAAAAGCAAAAATCCTTCCTTGAAAATGACTGCGTCAGGCATATCCTGGTTGCGGAAACCGCATCCGCCGGGACATGCGCCAAGTGGTCAAACAATGTTCAGGCCTTCTGCGAAGCGGCCGAATGGGGCATTCCCACCAACAATTCGTCCGACCCCCGCAACTATACCAACGGCAAAGCCAACACCAGCACCTATACTCCGGAGCCGGACGGGGAGTTTGATCCCGACGGCAACAGCTGGGATTTCGCATTCGGCCTCAATTGGAAAGGCATTATCAGCGACCTGCGAACAGCAAAATACAGCCTTGACACAAAGTAACTTCCATGGCCTGACGAAAGGGCGTCACAATACGGTCCCTTCCGTTTGAAATCCCGCCATAAATGGTTATCTTTGTGGGCTATGAAATCGATTCTCGGAATTGGCAATGCCCTGACGGACATTCTGGCGGTGCTGCCGGACGACAGCCTGCTCAAGACGTACCATCTGCCCAAGGGCAGCATGCAGCACGTGGACATGGAAACCGGCGACAAGATCTGGGCGGCCCTCAAGCCCCTCGGCGTCAAGTACGTAGCCGGAGGCAGCGCGGCCAACACCATCGTCTGCACTTCCATCTTCGGAATGCCGTCGAGCTTCATCGGCAAGATCGGCGACGACGAGCTCGGCCTGCTTTTCAAGAGCGACCAGGAGCAGTACGGGGTCAATACCCTGCTGCTCAAGAGCGAGCACTCAAGCGGCCGCTCAATGGTGTTCGTCAGCGGCGGCAACGCCGAGCGCACCTTCGCCGTTTACCTCGGCGCCGCTCTCGACCTCGTCGCGGAGGACCTCAAGCCCGAATACTTCGCAGGCCATGATTACTTCCACATCGAGGGATACCTCGTCCAGAATCAGGCTCTCATACGCCATGCCGTAGAGATGGCGCACGACGCCGGCTGCATCATTTCGCTTGACATGGCCTCCTACAACGTCGTGGAAAGCAACAACGCCTTCCTCCACGACATCGTTGACCGTTACGTCGATATAGTCTTCGCCAACGAGACCGAGGCCCGCGCCTTCACCAAGCTGGACAACGTCGAGCAGTCGCTTGAAGAGATCAGCCGCCACTGCAAGATAGCCGTCGTCAAGGTCGGCAAGGACGGCAGCTGGCTCCAGGCAGGCGACGAGCGCCATTACATTCCCGCATGGCCCGCCGCCACCATCGACGCCACCGGCGCAGGCGACACCTATGCCGCCGGATTCATCTACGCGCACGCCCTGGGCATGCCGCTCAAGGTCTGCGGAGAGGTCGGCTCCATCATAGCCGCCAAGGTCGTCGAGGTAATCGGCACCAAGATCGACATCCCCCGCTGGAGGGACGCCAAGGCCGAAATCCGCAAGCTGATCGCGGACAACGGAGTTCAAATCAGTAATTTCTAACCACTTGCATAATGTTTGAAATTCTTACCAAAGAAATGCTGACCCCCGCCATCTGCCGGATGAAAGTCCGCGCACCGAGGCTTGCAGCCGCAGCGCAGCCGGGTCAGTTCCTCATCGTCCGAGCGGACGAGAAGGGTGAGCGTATCCCCCTCACCATCAGTGATTACGACCGCAAAGAAGGAACCGTCACCATCGTCACCCAGAAGATCGGCGCCTCCAGTTCCGACATCATCGCCTTCGAGCCCGGCGAGTCCTTCGCCGACGTAGTGGGCCCTCTCGGCATCGCCTCCGAGTTCGTGGAGATGGCCCCCGAGAAGCTTGCGCAGCAGCGTTATATCCTCATCGCCGGCGGCGTCGGCACGGCACCCGTCTATCCCCAGGCAAAATGGCTCAAGGAGCACGGAGTCCCCGTGGACGTCATCATCGGCGCCAAGACCAAGGACCTTCTCATTTACGTAGAAGAGATGCGCGGCGTATGCGACAACCTCTTCGTCTGCACCGACGACGGCTCCGAGGGCTTCAAGGGCATGGGCACCAACATGCTGGAGCACGTAGTGAGCGAAGGCCACAAATACACCCAGGCGGTCATCATCGGTCCCATGATCATGATGAAGTTCACCACCCTCACATGCAAGAAACTCGGCATCCCCGCCACCGTGAGCCTCAATACGCTGATGGTAGACGGCACCGGAATGTGCGGAGCCTGCCGCGTGAGCGTGGGGGGCAAGACCAGGTTCGCCTGCGTCGAGGGTCCCGAGTTCGACGGTTACGAGGTCGATTTCGACGAGGCTATGCGCCGCCAGGGCCAGTACAAGGCCGAAGAGGCAGCCACCAACGAGAAACATGTCTGTAGAATAGGGAGAGGTTAATTATGGCAAACAGAATTCCCAGAGTCGCGGTACGTGAGCAGGACGCCAAGGTCCGCGCAACCAATTTCGAAGAAGTATGCTACGGCTACAACCGTGAAGAGGCCATGCTCGAGGCCAGCAGGTGCCTGCATTGCAAGAACCCCCGCTGCGTGAGCGCATGCCCCGTCAATATCCAAATTCCAGAGTTCATCGCCAAGGTCGTTGAAGGCGACATCGAAGGCGCCGCTGCGGTAATCGCTGCAGACAGCTCCCTCCCCGCCGTGTGCGGACGCGTATGCCCCCAGGAGACACAGTGCGAGGGCAGCTGCATCCTCGGCGTCAAGGGCGAGCCTGTTGCGATCGGCAAGCTTGAAAGGTTTGTCGCCGACGAGACTCTCGGCAAGGCATCTGCCGCCGTCGCTCCTGCCAACGGCATCAAGGTGGCGGTAGTCGGTTCCGGCCCTGCAGGCCTCGCCTGCGCGAGCGACCTCGCCAAATGGGGCTACGACGTCACCATCTTCGAGGCCCTCCACAAGGCCGGCGGCGTGCTGGAATACGGCATCCCCGAGTTCCGTCTCCCCAAGGACAAGGTCCTCAAGCACGAGATCGACGAAGTCCGCAAGCTCGGCGTCAAGATCGAAACCGACGTAATCATCGGCAAGACCGTAACGATCGATTCCCTTATGGACGAAGAGGGCTTCAAGGCCGTCTTCATCGGGTCCGGCGCAGGTCTGCCCAAGTTCATGAACATCCCCGGAGAGAACCTCTGCGGCGTCTTTTCGGCCAACGAGTTCCTCACCCGCAACAACCTCATGAAGGCATGGCGCGATGATTACCTCACCCCTATCCACGCCGGCAAGAAGGTCTGTGTCGTAGGCGGCGGCAACGTCGCGATGGATGCGGCACGCACCGCGCTGCGCCTCGGCGCCGAGGTACACATCGTGTACAGGCGCACCGAGGCCGAGCTCCCCGCCCGCCGCGAGGAGGTCCACCACGCCATGGAAGAAG
>JAFZZW010000016.1 GCA_017615615.1 Bacteroidales bacterium | reverse complement strand
GGCCCGCAGCGCCGAACAGGTGGTGCTGGTCATCGGCGAGGACGGCCTGTGGACCGGTGAGGCCGCGTCCCGCTCCGACATCCGCATCCCCGGCGTGCAGACCGAGCTTCTGGAAAAGATTGCCGCCGCCGGCAAGAAGGTCGCAGTGGTGCTGCTGAACGGCCGTCCGCTGGACCTCAGCCGTGAATCGGAGGTCGCCGGCGCCCTGCTGGAAGCCTGGTACCCCGGAACGATGGGCGGATACGCAGTGGCCGACGTCCTCTTCGGCGACTTCAACCCCTGCGGCAAGCTCAGCGTCACCTTCCCCCGCAACCTCGGGCAGGTGCCCATCTACCATTACGCCAAGAACACCGGCCGCCCGTACATCCACCCCGAGGCCAAATACGAATCCCGCTACCTGGACGTCCCCAACGAGCCGCTGTACGCTTTCGGGCACGGCCTTAGCTATACCGGCTTCGAGTATTCAGCAATCAGCCTTTCCTCCGACAGCTTCTCCGGCACCGGCTCGATCAAAGCCACCATCACAGTCCTCAACAACGGCGACCGGGAGGGCACCGAGACCGTCCAGATGTACATCCGCGACCTTGTGGGCAGCGTCACCCGCCCCGTCAAACAGCTCAAGGGCTTCGAGCGCGTAACCCTCGCCCCCGGCGAATCCAAGGAGGTCAGCTTCATGATCGACTCCGGGACGATTTCTTTCTACCGCCAGGACATGACCTGGGGCCCCGAGGCCGGCGACTTCAAGCTCTTCATCGGCGGCAGCTCCGACTCCGTCAAGGAAGCCTCCTTCAACTACGTTTGCGAATGAAAACAGTTCCCTTATTTTCCGCACTCCTCCTGCTGGCGGTAATGCCGGCAGGGTGCGGCCCCAGGGCGCCGAGGCAGCTGATGACTGACGAGGCGCTGCTGGATACGGTGGAGCGCTGCACGATCAAGTACTTCACCGAATTTGCAGACCCGGCGACCGGGCTGGCGCGCGAAAGGAATAACGACGCCAACGGCAACATCGTGACCATCGGCGGGTCGGGATTCGGCATGATGGCTGTGATCGCCGGGGCCGAACGGGAATACTACCCCGAGGCGGAAGGCATAGAGCGCGTGGGCAAGATGGTTGAGAGCCTGGAGAGGCTCGAACGCTTCCACGGCGCGTGGGCGCACTGGTACGACGCCGACTCCGGAGCGCCGTTCAGCTTCAGCCGGTTCGACGACGGCGGCGACCTTGTGGAGACGGCTTTCATGGTGCAGGGCCTGCTGACGGCGCGCCAGTGGCTGGCAGACAAGGACCCCGAGCTATCGCAGCGCTGCGACAGGCTCTGGCGCGACGTGGAATGGGACTGGTACACCCGGGACACCGATTCCCTGTACTGGCACTGGTCCAAGAACTACGGCTGGAAGATGAACCACCGCATCAAGGGTTATGACGAAACCCTCATCACCTACGTCCTGGCGGCATCTTCCCCCACCCACCCCATCGGCAGGCAGGTTTACGAAGCCTGCTACAAGAACTCCGATTATTACTACAACGGCAAGGAATACTACGGCATCAAGCTGCCTCTCGGCATGGAGCTTGGCGGGCCGCTGTTCTTCTGCCACTACTCCTACCTGGGACTCGACCCGCGCGGGCTCAAGGACGATTACACCGACTACTTCGAGCGCAACACCGCCCACACCCTGATCCACCGGGCATACGCAATCGACAATCCCAAAGGCCACAAAGGCTACGGCGAGAAACTCTGGGGCTTCACCTCCTCGGACGACCCTTACGTGGGCTATTGCTCCCATCATCCCGGCACCCCGGACGAAAACGGCACCGTCTCCCCCACGGCGGCAATCAGCTCCATCGTCTATACACCCACGGAATCGATGGAACTCATAGGCTACCTGTTTTACGAAACTCCGATGTTCGGCCCATACGGATTCTACGACGCCTACAACCCCGGCTGCGAGAACCCGGTCGTCGACCATTACCTCGCGATCGACCAGGGGCCCGAGGCGGTCATGATAGAAAACTACCGCAGCGGCCTCCTCTGGAAGCTCTTCATGAGCAGCCCGGAAATCCTCACCGGCCTGCAGAAACTCGGATTCCGCTACGAATGATGCAAGAATGCGTAATATGAAAAAATTAATTCTTTTGCTCACCGCGCTCCTCGCCGTGACGCTCGCGTACGGCCAGGGGTATCAGGTAAAAGGCGTCATCCAGGATGACCTGGGACCGGTCATAGGAGCCACCGTGCTCGAGTCCGGCACCATGAACGGCACATCCACCGGCCTGGACGGAGACTTCCAGCTGAACGTCTCCGGTCCCGACGCCATGATTGAAATCAGCTGCATGGGCTACGCAAGCCAGACCTTCAAGGCCTCCGAAGTCCCCGCCGTCGTCACCCTCGGCGAAGACCAGAACTTCCTGGAGGAAGTCGTGGTCGTAGGCTACGGCACCCAGAAAGCCAAGGACCTCACGGCGCCCATTTCTTCCGTAAAGGGAGAGGATCTGTCCAAGCAGATTGCCGGAAACGCACTCGGAGCCCTGCAGGGCAAGGCTTCCGGCGTGCGAATAATACAAAGCGGCTCCCCCGGAGCGTCCCCTTCCATCACCATCCGCGGCACCGGATCCATCGGCAGCTACGCCACGCCTCTGTATGTGGTTGACGGCGTATTCGTGGACGACATAGGCTTCGTCTCCACCGACGACATCCAGGACATGACCATCCTCAAGGATGCGTCCGCAGCCGCCATCTACGGCGTACGCGCGGCCAACGGCGTCATCATCATCACCACCAAGAAAGGCACCACCGACCACACCGAGATCAGCTACAGCGGATACGGCGGCATCCAGGTGCCGGTCAACGTGATGAAACTCGCTGACACGCAGCAGTACATCCAGACGCTCAACGACGCCTTCGCGAGCGATCCCAACTACGTTCCCAAGAACGCCTCCGACTACCCCGCCAGCACCGACTGGTACAGTTCGCTGCTGCGTGTCGCACCCACTCACAACCACTCCGTCGACTTCTCGGGAGCCAACGACAAGACCAACTATTCGCTGGGACTCGGGTACTTCTACCAGGACGGCATCATGGACTGCGACAACTACTACAGGCGACTGAATTTCCGCACCCGCATCGACCAGAAGATGAAATCCTGGCTCGACGTAGGAGTTAACCTCATCCTTTCCCGTTACACCCGCAAGGATCCCAACTCCGGAGCGTTCGCGCAGGCGTTCGTCAATCCCCCGGTATATCCGATTTACAACGACGCCAACACTGACGCCACCCCCGTCAAGTTCGACTCCCCGCAGCGTTACGGCTGGGGCGGCGCCTACGGAAACCCTTATGCCACCATCTACTACACGGACAACCGGACCGACGGAATCAATGCCGTATTCTCCACATACGCGGAGCTCAAGTTCCTTGAAAACAAGCTGAAAATCCGCTCCGCATACAACATGGAGTTCCAGGGCTGGCAGAACAACAACTACACTCCGGAGCACCTGGTGTACGGCACACAGGGATCGACCATATCATCCCTGTCCAAGACCTTCGCCCTGCGGTTCAAGCACATACTGGACAACACAGCCACCTTCGCGGACCAGTCCGGCCGGCACAGCTATTCCGTCATGGTGGGCCAGTCGACCCGTATCGAGACCCTCTCCGGCATGACAGGCACGGCGACGGACGTTCCCGACATCGACGCCCAGTCCCGATATCTCAGCCTCGGTTCCATGAGGGACATCACCCTCAGCGACCTCAACCCCGGGCCCTACCGTTACAACGGCCTGTCGTTCTTCTCCAGAGGCACCTACAATTACGCCGACAAGTATCTTGCTACCGTCACCTTCCGCGCCGACGCATCGTCTAAGTACAACGACGACCCGGAGACTGCCTGGAACGAAAAATGGGGCCTGTTCCCCTCCGTCGGCCTTGGCTGGGTGATTACCGGTGAAGACTTCATGCACAGCGTTCCCGCCGTCGAATACCTCAAGCTGCGTGCAAGCTGGGGCCTGCTCGGCAACGACAACATTCCCGCCAACTCATCCGCCATCATCGGAGCGAGCGGAGTAGGCGCATCGGGAATTTTCAACGATGCGCTGATCGACGGCGTGGGCGCGCAGACAGTTTTCACCAATTCCCTCAGGTGGGAAGTGGTCAATGAGTTTGACGTCGGCGCCGATTTCACATTCCTGTCGGCCCGCCTGACCGGAGAACTCGACTACTACAACCGTACGACGCACAACGTCGTGTTCTACGTTCCCATCGCCACTGGCGGCGGAACAAGCGAACTGCTGGACAACAACGGAGTGGTCAACAATTCCGGTATCGAGCTTAACCTCAACTGGAAGGACAAGCTTTCGAGCGGCATCTCCTACAATGTCGGCATGAACCTGACGACCGTCCGCAACAGGGTGGTCAGCCTGGAGGGGCGCGACAACATCCCCGGAGGAACCGTCCGCGGCAACTTCACCACCCTCACACAGCCCGGATACCCCATCGGATCCTTCTGGGGCTATGAAATCGAAAGCGTTTTCGCCAGCACCAAGGAATACATGCTCGCCCCTGCAAGCCAGAAGGTCGGCGGCCCCGGGTACTTCCAGTACAAAGATGTCGTAACAGACGGCATAATCAACGATAAGGACAAGGTATATCTGGGAAGCCCCATACCCACGCTCATGACCGGCCTCGACTTCGGCCTTGGCTGGAAGGGACTGGACGTAAGCCTCTCCCTGTACGGCCAGTTCGGCAACAAGATCCTCAACGCCAAGCGAATGAACCGCGGAACCTTCTCCGACGGCAACTACGACAAGGATTTCGCCGACCACGCATGGCGCAAGGACGCCCCCAGCAGCAAGTATCCGTCCGCGGAGGCCTATACCGACGCCTATACGCAGCAGGCCAACACCTTCTTCGTGGAAGACGGCTGGTTCGTCCGCATCCAGAACGTTCAGGCCGGATACACCTTCAACAAGCCCTTCGGAATGGACTTCGTCAAGTCCCTCAGGGTTTACCTGGCCGCCCAGCGTCCGTTCACCTATTTCCCTTACCACGGCTTCACCGCAGAGGTGGGAGGCTCCCCTATCGAGTCCGGTATCGACACTTCCACGCACCCGATGCAGGCAATATACACCCTTGGTCTCAAAGTCAACTTCAACTGATGGATGTCATGAAAAAAGCATTTGCATTCCTTTTCGCCGCAGTATTCTGCGCCTCCTGCTCCAACTTCCTGGACATCCGTCCCGAGGGCACTACGACTGCGATCAGCCTTGACCATACCAAGGCGGAAAACATATTCAAGCCCGTGAGCGCGGCTTATGCGGAAATACGCTCATACAGCTCCCACTCCTTCCCTTACATCGGCTGCCTGGAGATCACTTCGGACAATGCCGACAAGGGTTCCACACCCGAAGACGGCGCCTCCACCAAGCAGCTTGACGAATTCAAGTACGACGCGGCCAACGAGCTTGTCACGGCCCAGTGGACAGGCTGGTACAACATCGTCTCCGCCGCCAACAACGCCATCGAGCAGATGAAGCTATTCCAGGAAGAGCTCAACAAGGACGAAGACAAGGCCGTCGCCGCCCAGTGCGTCGGCGACGCCAAATTCATCCGCGCATACGCCTACTTCCGCCTGGTCACCATGTTCGGAAACATCCCGATCATAGACAGGATGATGAGCTCCGAGGAGCTTGCCTCCCAGCCTCAGGCCGCCCCGGAAAAGGTCTGGGAACTCATAGAATCCGACCTTGACGTGGCCATAAGCCTTCTGCCGGACAAATGGTCCAAAACCTATCTGGGCCGCGCTACAAAGTATTCGGCGATGGCTCTCAAGGCCAAGGCTCACCTGTACCAGGGCGAGTGGAACGAGGCGGCGAAGCAGTGCGACGCCATTATCGCCAGCGGCCTGTATCATCTCCTTCCCAACTTCCGCGACGTATTCTCCATCGACCAGGAGAACGGCCCCGAATCCCTTTTCGAGATTCAGAGTTCAGACCTGGGGAAGGCCTCAGGAGACGAGGCATTCAACACTTACGCCTATGTACAGGGGCCCCGCAACAACACCCCATCCAACATGCAGGGCTGGGGCTTCTGCACTCCCAGCGAGTCGCTCATCAAGTTCTTTGAACAGCGCGGCGAAACCGTGCGCGCGGCAACCACTTTCCTCTATTCCGGCAGCACCACCCCGGAGGGCGATAAGATCAGTTCCGACTGCCCGAATCCCATTTACAACGGCAAGGTTTACACCCCGTCTTCATACAACGACTGGAGCAACAACGGCTACGGCTACGACTACAACATCCGCATCATCCGCTACTCGGATGTGCTGCTGATGTTCGCGGAGGCCATGGCCCGCGGCGCCTCGGCGGCGGAACTCAAATCCGGATACACCGCTCAGTCCGCCCTCGACGAGGTCCGCGCCCGCGTGCAGCTGGCCCCGGTGGAAGCGACGGTAGAGAGCATCCTCGACGAGCGGCGCGCCGAACTAGCCCTGGAGGAGGACCGTTTCATGGACCTTATCCGCACGGGCAAGGCTGCGGAAGTACTCGGCCCGCTTGGATTCGTGGAAGGCAAGCACAACCTCTTCCCCATCCCGTCGACGCAGCTTCAGCTCAACCCGAACTTACAGCAAAACCCCAAATATTAACTTTTTAACAACCAATCATCATGAAGAAATTTTTCTTTTTCGCAGCTGTGGCAGTAGCCGCATCAGCAGTCGTTTCCTGTGATCCCGTCAAGCCCGACACCACCGGTGGCGTGTCTGTCGGTGCAGACAACCTTGTCGCTTACTTCCCCCTCGATTCCCAGGAGAAGGCCATCACTTTAGGTGAAGGCGTCACCGTCGCTGAACTCGGCGGAAAGGGCGCATTCGTTGAAGCAGGCGCACGCGGCGGTTGCTATTCCAACTCCAGCCTCAGCCATGACACCCAGGCTTACCTCAAGCTCAACGTTCCCGCCGACTTCCTCAAGAAGCTTACCAGCTTCACCTTCGGCGCATGGGTCAACGCCCCCACCGAGCGCGGCGGCATCATCACCTTCGACGGCGGCTCCGACGCCAACTGGGGCGCATGGGACCTGTTCTTCGACGGCGGCGACGACACCGGCGTAACCCTCAAGGGATATCTGTTCAACAACGGCACCGCATGGGGTGGTTTCTATCCCACTTACAAGGGCCCCGAGGTGGCAAAGAACAAGTGGATCTATGTCACCTACACCTATGACGAAGTATCTTCCTATGCCAACCTCTATGTCAACGGCACTCTCGTAGGCAATGCCGACGAAGAAGGCAACATCGCAGGCACCAACCTCTGCTGGGCAGGTCCAGCCGACGACAACGGCAACCAGGAGAAACTCGGCAAGCTCAACCTCTCCGAGGTCAGCTGCATGTACATCGGCGCTTTCGCATCCCGCGAGACCGGCAAGTCCAGCGAGTCATGGCTGAGCTATTTCGCAGGCAAGATCGACGAGATCCGCATTTACAACAAGGCACTCAGCAACCAGGAGATTAAGGCCCTCTTCCAGGCCGAGGTCCAGGCTGCAGACAATCTTGACTAATTGATTTACCCGCCGGGAGGGTCTGCAAGGCCCTTCCGGCTTCTTTTTATGAGAGCTTACGTCCCTGTTCTCGGCTTGATTGTGAGCCTGCTTGCCGCCTGCCAGCCTGGCGGCACGGACCCCGTAAAGGCCTTCGTGGACCATTTCGAGGTGGAAGGGCGCACATTCAATCCGGACAAGCTGGCGGGTTCCGCAGACCCGGAATCCATGCAGATTACCGTGGTGTTTTCCAGCCCCGTCAATCTGGACAGACTGGACCGGGGCAAATTATATCTCTCCGGATACAACGGCGCCCTGTCCATAGTCGCCGGACCGACGGAAACGGCGGTCACGGTCTGCCCGGAATCGGCACTGGAACCATTCCGACGCTATTCACTTGTGGTGGAAAAAGGCGAGAACCTCGGCCTGAGCCTGATTGACGAATACCGTCTGAACATAATCACCGCCTACGACACTTCGGACAAGTTCCCCCGCATCGGCGACGAGGAGCTGCTGACGCTCGTGCAGCGGCAGACGTTCAGGTATTTCTGGGACTATGCGCACCCCGTCTGCGGACTTGCGAGGGAGAGGCTCGGCAGCGACGGAACGGTCACCACGGGCGGGTCCGGATTCGGCATAATGACGCTTCCCGTGGCCGTAGAACGGGGATTCGTCACCCGCGAGGAGGCGGCGGAGCGTCTGCGTACGATAGTGGGATTCCTTGCAGGCAAGGCCGACCGTTTCCACGGGGCCTTCCCCCACTGGCTCAACGGCAGCACCGGCGCCACCATACCGTTCAGCGCCAACGACGACGGCGGCGACCTGGTGGAGACGTCGTTCCTCATGGAGGGGCTTCTCGCTGCCGCCATGTACTTCGACCGTCCGGAGGAGGCCGACATCCGGAACGCCATCGACGCCATCTGGCGGGGCGTGGAATGGGACTGGTACACGAGGGGCGGACAGGACGTCCTCTACTGGCACTGGTCGCCCGACAAGGACTGGGCGATGAACATGAAGATAAGCGGCTGGAACGAGGGTTTGATGTCGTACCTGCTGGCCGCAGCTTCCCCAACCCACCCCATTCCGGCATCGGCGTACCACAAAGGCTGGGCACGGGACGGCGCCATCAAGAACGGACGCAGATTCTACGACATCACGCTTCCCCTGGGCAGCGACCTCGGCGGGCCGATGTTCTTCGCCCACTATTCCTTCCTGGGGCTCGATCCGCGCGGCCTCAAGGACGATTACGCCGACTACTGGGAGCAGAACGTCGCGCATGCCCGGATCAACCATGCATATTGCGCCGCCAATCCCAGGAAGCATGCGGGCTATTCCGCTGACTGCTGGGGACTTACGGCCAGCGACATCTCCGGAGGCTACACCGCCTCCTCCCCTTCCAACGACCGCGGCACCATCGCCCCCACCGCGGCTCTGGCGTCCATGCCGTACACGCCGGAGGAAAGCCTCGCCGCGATGCGCACATTCTACTACGTTTACGGCGACAGGCTTTGGGGAGAATACGGATTCCGGGACGCATTCAGCCTGGACTCCGCGTGGTTCGCATCGAGCTGCATCGCCATCGACCAGGGGCCCATCGTGGTCATGATCGAGAACTACCGCACAGGCCTGCTCTGGGAGTGCTTCATGAAGCATCCGGACGTCTGCTCAGGGCTGAAAAAGCTCGGATTCCGGCGGTAATCCACTTTATCCGGACTTTTTTGCATAAACAAGCAGTCAGCATTTTCCGCTAATTGACAATTATTTGAGCCCTCCCTGTCTGTTATTGCCCCGGGAGGGCGTTTGCTATTTGTACCTACATTGTTTATATTTGTAACTTGGTTTAGAAGCCGCATGTTTTTGACGACCCTCATATCGGCTGTTCTGGCGCTCACTTCTATGTTCCACATCGAGGCGAAAGACACCGTCGCGGTGCGCGCCGGAGCGGACAGCGTTCAGGTCGTCACGAAGGCGGATACCGTGAAGCTGAGGGTGCCTGTCGTGGGAATCAGCACCAACATTCCGTACGACATCACCTGGGTGCCGGGGTACGGCGTCACGTCCATTCCGAGCTTCAGCCTCGAGGTTTACCCCTCCGGATGGAAGCACTTCACCCTGGGCGCCGACGTGGAGTGGCCCATGTGGAAGCACTGGGACACCCACCGCTTCATGCAGGTCAACAACATCACCCTGTGGACCAGGCGGTATTTTCATACGCGCGCGTACGAGGAAAGCCCAAAGGGCCTCTACTTGCTGGCAAACGCCAACGCCGCACGGTTCGGCATTGGTTTTGACGACAAAGGCTGGCAGGGCGAAGGGCTCGGAGCGTCGCTGGGAGTCGGATACAAGCACGGCTTCGGCAAAAGCCGCTTCTGGTTCGACACCGGCATCGCCGCCGGCTTCTTCTACTCCCGTTACGACCCGTATGTTTACGGAAAGGACGGCACCGGCTGGTACTACTACGACTACAGGGGCAACATCGCCGACTTCGTCCCGCGACGCATGGCCCTGTGGTGGTTCGGTCCCACGAGGGTGTACTTTTCCGTCGGCTTCGACTTTTGCAAAAAGGTGAAGAAATGAGGTGCATGCGTTTCATACCGGTCCTTGTACTCGCCGCGGCAATCGTGGCGGGCTGCCGGATCGACCCGCCCCTGCACCTGCGCCAGGCGATGGACGTCATCGTGAAGATACTGTGGAAGGTGGAGGTCTATCCCGACGGCGTCAAGCCCAGCGGCGTCACGCTGTACGTATTCCGCAACGGGCAGTTCTACCTGCAGCACACCACCGCCGACGTGGACTCCTGCACCCTGTCGCTGGAGCCCGGGCGCTACAAGCTGTACATGATAACCCAGAGCCCCGACGAGTACGCCTATATGGATTTCAACGACATGACCGACTACGACCTTGCCAGCGTCTCGGTCTCGGAGACCAAGAGCAAATGGTACTCCAAGGCATCGGAGGACGAGGTTCTCATCAACAACCCTGAGATGCTCGCCGCCGGCGTCTCCGAGGAATTCGAGATAACCGAGGACATGGTTCAGGTGTACGTTTCCAACCGGACCAAAGCGGATCCATGGGTAAACGTCATCACCATAGTCGTCCCGGTTTACCCCAAGAGCGTGGTGTCGCAGTACTGGATTACGATTTATTCCGCCAACGCCGACGTCCTCAAGTCCGTGCGCGCAAGCACCTCCGGCATGGCCAGGAGGTTCATGCTCACGCAGGACTTCACGGGCCCGGAGGAGGGCACCCAGTTCATGACTTCCTGGACACTCACTATGGACGACGAGGCACGTCGCGTAGGGCACCTGGACGGCAGGATCACCACCTTCGGCTTCCCCCGCGGCGAGCTGCCCGACCCCAAGCGCGACTCCACCCTCAACGTCGCCGCGTTGCTCGTCGACAACCAGACCGTAGCCAACTACGTCTTCAACGTAGGCAACAAGATACACCTCGAGGAGCCGGTTCCCATCGGCTACCGGTACCTGTACCGGCTCACCTTCGGCAGCGTCGCCGAACCGGCAATCAGTCCTCCGGACGTCAAGCCGCCGGAGGGGGACCCTTCGGGATTCGATGCCATAGTGGAAGGATGGGAAGACGCTGAGGATGTGGATATTGATATGTAAAAATCTATTTTAACATCATACAAAACATTTTTATTCACTTTTTTAAATCATTTTTTCATGAAAAAAGTTTTATTCATCGCTGCAGTCGCAGCTCTCGCCCTGGTCTCATGCGCCAAGGTTGAGAACACGCTGAAGACTACCGGACCGGGGACGCCCGTCAAGTTCGGTGTCTATGTCCCCCAGACCAAGGCCGGCCGCGCCGGTCAGATGAACACTGACTCCCTCAAGGTGGACTCTCTCCATCACGGCGGGTTCGGTGTCTTTGCTTATTACACCGACGACGCCGGCTACAGCACTTCGGCTAAGCCTAACTTCATGTACAACCAAGGTGTATTCTGGAATGGATCTGCCTGGGCTTACACTCCCATCAAGTACTGGCCCAATGAATTCGGCACCAGCGCCACGAGCGCAGCATCTGACTCTCTCAGCTTCTTCGCTTATGCTCCGTACCTGACAGAGGCTGAATTCACCACCCCCGGCACCTACAACATCACTGCAAAAGCTCCGGCCAACAATGCCGCAGGCGATCCCAAAATCACCTACGTCGTAGATCCCACCCCTTCGACTGCAGTCGACCTCCTCTGGGCCGTCAATGGAACGACCGGTCTTCCCTGGAAGAACGTCTCCAAGCAGGCTGTTAACGGAAAGGTCACTTTCCTCTTCAAGCACGCCCTCGCCCGTTTCAACGTCAACGTTCGCGGTTATTTTGACGAGGTCCGTTCTGCCAACGGCGCTACCAGCACTGATGACGTAGACGCCAACACCAAAATTACGATCGACAGCATCGAGGTCAGCGGTAGCTTCTTCCCGAATGG
This sequence comes from Bacteroidales bacterium, assembly GCA_017615615.1. Taxonomy (GTDB): domain Bacteria; phylum Bacteroidota; class Bacteroidia; order Bacteroidales; family UBA932; genus Cryptobacteroides. Next base: position 8,533 of record JAFZZW010000016.1, on the reverse strand, counting down.
CATTCTCAACCTCAACAACACCACGGCAAACAAGGCTCTTTGGGAAACCACCTCTGCAGCCGCCACATCACTCGTCATTCCCAACGCCGACATTCATGAGAGCCTGAGGGCTACCGTTAACGGCGAGACAACATTCCCCAGCGTTGACGGTGTAACCAAGACCAATGTCAACGTATTCTCCGGTGCAGCCCCTGCCAAGGCGGATTCAACATATTACACCTTCATTCCCAAGGATACCCCCACCACCCTTACCGTGAAGATTACGTATTATGTTACCACCAAGGATGACAGGCTTGACGGCGGCATCAGCTGCGTAAAGAATGCCATTTACAAGGACATCACCATCGACGAACTCGAGAATGGCAAGAACTACAATCTCAACATCGTCCTCGGCATGACCACCGTCAAACTCGAGGCCACTGTTGAAGCATGGGATGATCCTACCGATCTTGACGATATCGACCTTCCCGTCAACCTTTCGTAATTGACTCTTTTACCCAGGCGGGCCTGACCGCCCGCCCGGGTTCCAGGAAATGAAGGCAAGGTTCAACATATGGCTCGTCGGAGCGGCCCTGATAGCCGTTCTCGCCGGTTCCTGCGTCAAGATCGAGGGGCCGGACGACGGCTCCTGGACCGAGCTGGAAGGCGACCGCCCCGTCACCTTCTGCTCCAGCCTTGCCCCTGCCACCAAGGCAACATCCCCGCTGCCAGCCAACACCTCCTTCGGCGTCTTCGCATATTACACCCAGACCAGCAACTGGAGCTCCGTCAAAGGTTCCACAAGGCCCAACTTCATGTACAACGAAGAGGTAGACTTCGACGGCACCAGCTACACTTACGCTCCCATCAAGTACTGGCCCAACAACACCGGCGAGAAGATTACCTTCTGGGCATACAGCCCCTACTCCGCCAGCCCTGTGCTCTACAAGACTGGGACCACCACGGCCTACAGCAACACGACCGCCAACATTCCGGACATCCAGTTCACCGTCACGGACGGAAAGACCGACTTCCTGGTTTCGGACGTGGCGCAGAACAAAACCAAGCCCTCCGTGAACGCTGCGGTCAATCTCACCTTCCGCCACACCCTGTCCAGAATCGCATTCTACGTCAAGAAAGTCGATGCCGCTGTACCGGAAAAGTACACCGTCAAACTCAAAAACATCACCCTCGAGAGCATTTACAACACGGCAATTTACAAGAACTCCGCCTGGACTGGATGGGCCCTGCCAAGGGGAAACATCGCCGCATTCGCTCCGGCAAGTGCATCGGAATACACCACCCTTACGACGTCATACCCCGACGCCGTCAATCCTGATGCCGACCCCAATGCGTTCGTCATGGTAATGCCGCAGACCCTGAATTACGAATATGCACTGCTTCACGTTGAATATACCATCGATTTCGAAGGGCTCCTCAACACCCGGACGATGATCAGCAACGTCCAGCTGAGCAGCGTATTTTCAGCCGCATCCAGCCAGTGGGAAAAAGGCAAACAATATAAGGTTTACATCAGCATAACCCCGGACGACCCGATTGAGTTCTCCGTCGTTTGGTCCAACTGGGGCGACGTACACAACAACCATATTTCGAGTTAGGCATGAAACTGCGTCTGTCCATATGTATCGTCCTTGCCCTCGCGCTGCTTTGCGGCTGCGGGGAAAGGCGGGCTACCGTGGACGACGCCGGCCAGCCCATCCTTTTCGGCACCGCCGCCGCAGTGCAGACCAAGACCTTCGACCCCACGGACAAATCGAGGCCCAACGACCCTTCTACGCTCATCAAGGTGGGCAACGAGGTCAGCCTGTTCGGTGTCTGGCTTCCCGACCCCGACGACGATACCGCCTTCGAAACCATCTTCTACAACCGCCGCCTCCGCTGCGACAACGTCTATTATTCGGATCCATTGGATCCCCTGTCCTTCGACCCGGAAGACCAGAACAGCAGCCTGTGGAACTACGACCCGCTCGAGTACTGGAAAAATACCGGAGGCTACTGCTTCACCGCCGTTTCGCCTTACACGTCGGGCGATGCGACCATCAACAGCGCCTACGAGCTGAAGATTTCGTACAGGGTGGGAAGCAATTCGGACCTGATGGTTGCAAGGGCCTACCGTCTGGAGCCGACCGGAGGAAAAGACCGCGTCAAGATGGACTTCAAGCATGTCACATCCGCAGTCCGCTTCCTCTTCGGCACGTCGTCGGACGAGGGTGACAAGTATCAGCTTACCGGTTTCCATCTGGAGAACCTGTCGCCCCGCGGGACACTTACCATCGACAGCCGCCTTACAGCGCCCATCGACTTCTCCTCCACCGGGCCGGATTATCCCCTGGACTGGACCGCCGGAGCCATCGGAGTGCTGGGAGACCTCTTCACCTGGACAGCAAGCGAGAGCGATCCGTCCAAGACAGTCACCTATCCCGACCCCCTCGCTCCGAACGATCCGGACGGCTACACCCAGATGGGATGGTATTACATGGTTCCCCATACGCTCAGTTCCGCTGACGGCGCCAAGGCATCAGTGGTCTTCTCCGTTTCCTACGACGGACAGCCCGCCGTTACGACGGTCCTGGACATTTCCGACTGCGAGCTTCCCGCCGGAGCCGACACATGGCAGCCCAACCACGTTTACAACTACTTCGTCACGGTCAGCCAGAGCGGCGCGAAAGTCAGGGTTGAGACTACCGACTGGGACGAAGTGGACATAACTACAGACCCGTTCATGTTCGAAGGATGAAAAAGGCAGGATACATACTGACGCTCGTCGCGGTCCAGCTTGCCATGTGGGCCTGCCAGGAGATTCGTCCCGACAGTCCTTCGGCCGGGGAGGGCGGCGTAGTATTCCTGCTCGACAGCCGCGACGCAGTCCGCCTTCAGACCAAGAGCGACGCGGAAGACCTGCTCGACGGCCAGAAGTTCTCCAACGTCCTGGTCATTCTGGTGGACAACGACAACAACGTCGTCGGAAACGTTTACAAGGAGTATCCTTACGATCCGTCGGCCACGGGGAACGACGCCGAACAGCGTCTGGTGAGCGCCACATCGGTCACATGCGACACCATCAGCTTCAAGAACCTTAATCCGGGACACTATACCGCCTATGCCTACGCCAACATCAATGCCGCGGCATGGCAGAGGTCCGGACAGGAGATATCCGCTTCCGGACAGGAGAAGTCCAAGACAAGCGGGAGTTTCTCCTCTTTCCTCGACCGGGAGCTCAAAGCGGCGTCTCCCACACCCGTGGCACCTACGGCCACGAGCGACACCACCATGCTGCTCACCGGAACGGCTTCCGTCCCCGTCGGCCTTTCTGTCGAAACACATACCATACAGCTGCAGCGCCCGGTGGTCCGCCTGAAGGTATATGTCAATAACAACACCCCTTATTCCGTAAAGGTCGATACGCTGTTTTTCAGCCATTTCAACCCGGACAAGGCGTATCTCATCAGCCACTGCGACGAATCGGGTATCCCTTCCGTTCCTGCAGGAGTCAATTACGGGGCTCTTCCGGCGTATCCCATCCTTACGGACCCCCTCAACCCGTCGGCACCTCCCGCACTGGTCACGGTGCCGCCGTCGTCATCTCCGTCATATCTGGAAGAATATCCCGTTTACGAAACTTTCCTGTACGAAAACGTCTCGCCCAACCCGTACAAGGTGTTCGCCAAGCTTACTTTGGACCCCGGAGGTTCGGCCCACAAACAGATGTCGCTCGGGCAGAGGGAGTTCGGCATCATAGATTACGACTCGCTTTCCGCAATGGATGACGGGGAGGAGGTTGACGTATTGGTGTTCAATCCACAGAAAAGTGTCCGTTCCGGCCGTTTGCTCGGTTCCATCAACAGCACGACCAGGCAAATCTCGTGGGAAAGTGCTGGATATGATAATTACAGCGGTTTCTACGGAAGGGCCGATGCCGTAAATGAAGGGGATGCCACTTACGATTACAGTTCCCGTTATTCCTGGTCCAACGCCAACGGCTATTCCTCCTGGGACGGCGTGGCCGCCGACGGCTCCACGGCTACGTCTTTCTCCTACAACAGCGGCAAGAACGTACAGTTCTTCCACCGTCTGGTAAAGTCTTCCGGGAAATTCACTTTATACGGCCTGGCCATCAATCCTGCATCGGAAAACTCCATTCCGAACATGATACTGGAGAAAGGAAAAAAGAATGCCAAAATAGCCGACGGCACCGATAACTACCTTGTCAAGTTCAAGAATGCCTCGGGCAAGAATCTCGTGTCCGATGTTAATTGGAGCCAAACCGTTCCGGACAAAGTTACATATGTCAAATTTGACACGGCCAGCGACAACCAGGACCGCCAGTTCATGCTGTTCGGCCGGTACTGCGCCGGCGGCATGCTCAAGAGGATCCTGAAAGAAAGCCACAAGGAAGTCCCCCTTACATACATGTCCCGCAACGAGGACATCAAACTCGTCATAAACGTCTTCTTTGCCGACCAGGAAGCCACGCTCAACTTCGACGTGGACAACAGCACCTGGGAAACCATGACGGAATCATCCCATGCCTTCAATTGATTCAGAAATGAAACGCAATATCCTTCATATCCTCCTTCCGGTCTTCCTGTTTGCGGCCTCGGTCTTTTCCGGGGGCTGCGTACATGAATTCGAGCTGCAGCCGTATGGGGAAGGGGAAATGATCGATCTGGACATCCCCTTCGGCGCGCCGTCGGGGGAACGCGTTACCGTTTCCACCAAATCGGAGCTGTCGATTGACGACGAGAGCCATATCTTCAATATCTACCTGCTGATTTTCGACGGTTCCTCCGACAGCAGCAAGAAGGTGTACGGCCACTATTTCGACGGCAACAACCTCGGCAGCGGATCCGACCCCAGCAACTGGTGGACCATCGACAACATGCCTTCCGCCCTGGACCCCGACACGTCCACAGGCACCCTTCATATCAGGACAGCGAAGAAGGCAGGCTGCACCATTGTGGCCGTCGCCAACATGAACCCGGACGACCTCGACATCTCCCCCGGTCTCCTTTCCACAATGAAGACCTACGGGGAAGTCAAGAACGTCATAGCCACCCAGGTCCGAAGCGAAATCGCCGCCAATTCCGGTTATTTCCTGATGTCGGAACACATGACGGGCGTGGATGTATTGGGCAATACGTCCGATCCCAACGATATCAGCCAGCGTACCCTGCACCTGCGGCGCCTGTATGCGAAGGTCAATTTCGAGGTGCAGATAGGAACCGCTGGCGCCGCTGCCGGCATCAGCAAATTCATTCCGGACAAATGGACCGTCGTCAACGTCCCTACATGCTCGTACCTGCTGGAAAGGGATCCTTCGGCGGCAAACCACGATGCGTCATCAAGCATGGAAGACCATTTCTTCTCCACGGAAGAAAAGGGATTTGAGACGGAAAAACTGGCCATGGACCCGGCCAATCCGAGTGCGTACGTCTATTATAACGACGGCGTTACCAAAGCCTCCTGCCACGGCTTCTCCTTCTACATGATGGAGAACCGCAAGGCGCCGTACGCACGCACCGGGGACACGCTGCCGTCGCCGTTTGCCTATACTGACCGGGAACTGGAAAACAAGCTGCCTTCCGGTGCGAACAACGGCTGGCGGTACGCGGACGACCGTTCGACCTACGTTATCCTGACCGGGAAAATCCAGATGCGCGTCACCTCCGACCTGAACAGCAGCAACACGAATGCGACTCTTGACGCCAACGTAAAGTACAAGATTCACCTTGGGAACTTCGGCAGCGGCGATTACGACGACTTCAACGTCCTGCGCAACCACAACTATCTCTACAAGATTTACATCAACGGGGCCAACGACATCAAGACCGAGGTTCTCACCGATACCGAGAACGAGCCAGGCGCGACCGGACGTGTCGTGGTAGCGGAAGAGAAGGTGTTCGACAGCGACTGCCACTACAGCACGCAGGTCATCTCGTTCCACTACAACCTGATTGACCCGAGCCAGATCAGCTGGTATGTGGAGACTCCTTTCAACCCGGAAGGCGCTGGCCCGGATGATGGCTTGGAGCTCAGCGACATCGACTACAAGTGGGTTGAGTTCCATGTCAACGACATGCAGGGCGACGGCACGTATTCGCAGAAACGCGTCGAATACAAGCCCCACGACTGGCCCAAATACGATGAGCTTGGCATCGCGCCGGGAACAAAGGGCCATACGATGTACGTCAACGAGCTGGTCGAATACCTAAGGCACCAGAAGAACCAGTACGACATTCACGCAGCCGATCCTACTCTCCCCAAGAGCGATTTCGATGATGACGTCGACGAACTCGGAAATCCCGACCCCAAGATCTCTGTGACGGCGTTCGTCAACGAATACTACTACGAGGAGCATCCTACCAAGGGCGGCTTCGACCCCACTCTCTGGAAGCTGGTGGTCAATCACCCTATGCGCCGCCTCCATATCCTGGCATCCTCCAAGAAGTCCAGGGACGGGGAAAGCATGAGCATAGGCTCGTCGTTCACCCTCCAGCAGCGTTCCATCCAGAGTATCTACGCCATTCACGACGTGGATGGCCTTCATTCGGCCTGGGGAATGGAATTCTCCGACGACACTTACGAGACCGGCCTGTCCAAGTTCTGGCGCTCCAATGCCACAGGAGAGAACCTGAACAACTTCAGCACAACAAACGGCCGCGAAAACACCCTCAAGCTCTGGGAGATTATCCGGCCCGACGGCTCTTCAAACCCCGAAGAGCGTTACTGGGAGACATATCTGAACCTCAACGGCGAAAACGAAACCGCAAGGCTCAAGGACGACTACAACTACCTCCGCTACAGCTGCCTCTCCAGAAACCGCGACAACGACGGCGACGGAATAATCGACCCGGAAGAAATCCGCTGGTACATGGCCTCGGACATACAGCTGATAGGCGTTTTCCTCGGCTCATACAGCATTGAGGGTGACGCCCGGCTCTACCAGAAGAGTGCAGAGGACAGGGAGGCGCCGTACAGCCAGAAGGACAAGTGGCGCCAGCACGTCGTTGCCAGCAACATGTATATATTCCCGCCGGCAAAAAGACCCGACGACTGGCCCAACAGCTTCAAATACGCCCGTGTAATATGGGCGGAGGAAGGCATCAACGGAAGCCAGATGAGTTACAAAAGCAACTCCGAGCAGACCACCTACTTCAGCACCCGCTGCGTGAGGAATCTGGGGTACTATCACGACGACACCCTCAACAAGGACATAGACATCACTCAAGCGCCGCCCGAAAGGGAGCCGGACCCGTACGTAACCGTCTCCAGGAAGCATCTCAACACCGACGGAACCGTTTCCGACTATCCGGCAGACGTTCCCGCCAACACCTACAATGACAGGACTTTCTACCAGTTCGACTGCTCCCGCATCAATGCGACATCGCTCCGCGAGCCGGTTGACCACGAACTGGTGGCCCACGACGAGAACAGTCCTATGGCCTGCCTGTCGAGGGGATTCGTCACCATACCTGTCGTAAACGCGGTCTCCCTCTCCAATAAGACCAATTATGAATTTCCCGAGGGAACGCACAACAATCTCCAGTATTTCAATCAGCTGGACAACTATCTCTCGGCTTCCTTCGGAGGCCTGGACGTCAACTTCAGCGTCTGCCCTGCTGGATATCGCCTGCCCAACGTCCGCGAGATGGCCGTGATATGGAACGTACTCTCCTCTTTTGACACGGGAGACACAACATACCTCGGCCATAATGAAACAATCCCCTCAAGGACCCACTGGTCCCTCGGAGCCCTGGGCTCCGGCAAAGTCTCCAATTATTGGGGCTGGGGCATGACCGAGGAAAAAATCCTCATGGCCATCAACAACAACCACAAAGTCACCAAGCCCAGGTGCGTAAAGGACCTGTAGCCTCCCGACAGCAACCATCAACAGAAGCACACAGAAGGCGTCCTGCCGTCGGGACCCGGCCTTTCGGACCCCCGCCTCCCGACACCACCCGGCCTCCTGCCGCCGTAGAACGCCCATTGCCGTCGGGAGGCCACTCGCAGGATGTATGCCGTGTGCAAAAAGGCTTTGTTTTGCACACGGACGCCTTGTTTTCCGCCACCTCGTGTGCAAAAAGAGGCGAATTTGCACACGGCCTGACTGAGTGACCAGCCGATTATCTTCCTTTTCCGCCTGATTAAACATTCAACGTTCGCGAAGACAATGTGAAGGGCACCACGTTGTCTTCGCGAGCGGAAAATGGGCGAAACGAGAGCATAAGTGCTTACGAAGACGATGTGGGAGGTCCCACGTTGTCTTCGCGAGCCGGGAAGTGGAAGCGGGGACGCGGGACTGGGACTGGAAGCAGGCGGGGGATAAATAGTCCCAACGGGACCGCAAAAAGGCTGGCGATAAATAATCAAGGCAGGGGGTCTCGGGGGGAACGCCCCCCGTCCCTTGGGGGTGCCGCGCAGCGGCGGGGGATAAATAGTCCCAACGGGACCGCAAAAAGGCTGGCGATAATTAATCATGGCAGGGGGTCTCGGGGGGAACGCCCCCCGTCCCTTGGGGGTGCCGCGCAGCGGC
>JAFZZW010000015.1 GCA_017615615.1 Bacteroidales bacterium | reverse complement strand
GGTGCCGTCTTCTTTCATCTTGTCGATGGTGCCCATCTTCTTGATGGCCTTGCGGATGGTGGGGAAGTTGGTAAGCATTCCACCTGCCCAGCGCTCGGTTACGGAAGGCATTCCGACAGCGGCAGCTTTCTCGCTGACGATGTCCTTGGCCTGCTTCTTGGTGGCTACGAAGAGGATTTTACGGCCGCTCTTGGCCAGGATCTTCATCTCCTCGGCAGCCTCGTCGAGTTTGACGATGGTCTTGTGCAGGTCGATGATATGGGTACCCTTCTTCTGGTCGAAGATGTAGGGAGCCATCTTGGGGTTCCACTTGCGGGCAAGGTGTCCGAAGTGTACGCCTGCATCAAGCAGTTCTTGGAAATTTGTACGTGACATTTTGTTTTGTTTCTTGTTTTAATTCTGTGCCCAAACGGGCCTCTTTTCTTCAAGGCGGAGTAGCGGCTTAGCCGGTCTCCGGCCTTTTCCGCAGGGCGGCAACATTCCGCGGGAATGTTTAAAACCGCCTCTGTGCCGTAAATCAACCGATTAACGTTTGCTGAACTGGAAGCGTCTGCGGGCTCCGGGCTGACCGGGTTTCTTGCGCTCGACCTCGCGGGGATCGCGGGTGAGGAAGCCGGCGGCCTTGAGAGCGGCGCGGTATGCATCCTTGTCAACCTCACAAAGGGCGCGGGAGATGCCGAGGCGGACTGCCTCTGCCTGGCCTTTGGTGCCGCCGCCGCAAAGGGTGATCTTTGCGTCGAACTGACCGGCAGTGCCAGTGACCTCGAAAGGCTGGTTCACGATGTACTGGAGGGTCTCTGCAGGGAAGTAGTTCTCGAGAGTGCGGTCGTTGATCGTGATGTTGCCTTTACCGGCTGTGAGATAAACGCGAGCTACAGCTGCTTTACGTCTTCCAAGGGCGTGTGTCTGTTCCATTTGCTCTGTTTAAATTTCGTTTAACTTGATGGTTTTGGGGTTCTGCGCCTGGTGCGGATGCTCAGGACCTGCATAGACATGCAGATTGCCGAGAATCTTGCTGCCAAGACGATTCTTGGGGAGCATCCCGCGGACTGCCCTGCGAACGAGTTCGGCAGGCCTGGTCTCGAGGATCTCCTTGGGGGTCGTGAAACGCTGGCCACCCGGATATCCGGTATAGCGCGTGTACACGCGGTCGGTCATTTTCTTGCCGCCGAGGGCCACCTTCTCTGCGTTGATGACGATGACGTTGTCACCGCAGTCGACGTTGGGGGTGAAGCCGGGCTTGGTCTTGCCACGGAGGACAAGCGCCACGCGGGAGGCGAGACGACCAAGTGCGAGATCTGTCGCGTCAATGACGACCCACTCTTTGTTCACAGTGCCCTTGTTGAGGGATACTGTCTTGTAGCTTTGTGTGTCCATTGTCTTGATCTTTAATGGTTAATAACTATTGTTGCGATACCTCTAAAAATTAGGGGACGCAAAGGTAGAAATTATTTCTTAAATATCAAAGGTTATGCTTGCTAATTCAAAATTTTGCCCTATCTTTGCAGTCCGTTCCCGCTGAGACGAGGTATCGCCGGCGTTTATCCGCGCCGCTTTTGGGAGTTCGCTTCGGGCATTTCCGCCCCCGGCGCCGCCCTCCCCTCTCAGCCCAGACGGCGGGGTAGCTCAGCTGGTTAGAGCGTCGGATTCATAATCCGGAGGTCGTGGGATCATGCCCCACCCCCGCTACGCTTCCGAGGCGCTGGCAATCAGATTGCCGGCGCCTTTCTTTCCCTCTCACGCTGCGGGAACAAAAAAGGGGGCTGGCGTTCCAAACGGACGGTTTTTCTGTCGATTTGGAACAAAAGAGCCCGGTTTTGTTCCAAATCGGAGGCCGGCAATAACGAGAACTGTTCCGCCCGGGCTGAGTCAGTCCGGGCGGAAGCGAAAAGAGACCTTCTGCTCTACAATTCCAGAATCAGGACGGATGTAGGTCCCATGGTGAGCCGGAGTTTGTTGCCGCAGGCCTTGGCCGAGGCCTTGCCGGCGGACAGGAGCGTACGCGACCGGGCGCCGGCAGACCGGATATCGGCAGACTGCGAAGGAAGCGACCGGGCGTCGGCAGACCGGGCACCGTCGTACGGGAGCGCGAGCGACTGCTTACGTCCGGTGGGATTCAGCACGACCAGAATGGAATCGGCGCCGTCCGTGCGTTTATAGACCATGGGATATGGATGCCCGGCGTCGTATATGGGAATGAATTCGCTGTCGGACCAGAGTGCAGGCTGCTCGTGGCGCAGGCTGATGAGGGCGCGGGTCCAGTTGAGCATGGAAGCGGGATCGTTATCCTGGCTTTCTACGGTGATCATTCCCTTGGCAGTCGGGTTCGGGGAGCCGTTGCGTTTCCACTCCTCGTACAGGGGCAGGGACGTCGCAGGGGTCCACTCGGGGCAGACCGGAAGGTAAAGCTTACCGGGTTCGCAGGTGGAGAAACCCGCATTGGCCGAGCTGTCCCACTGCATGGGCGTCCTTGCGCCGGCCCTCTCCTTGCCGTTGTAGTTTGCCCCTTCCACGTTGGGGAGGTCCGCCAGGGAGCGCATGCCGATTTCATCCCCGTAATAGAGGATGGGCAGCGGCATGGTCATGAACCATGCCATCATCACCTTCAGCTGCTCCGGGCTGTTGCGTCCTCCCATGTTCATTCGCAGGTGATCGTGGTTGCTGGACGCGGAAGCAAAGTAGCCCCAGTCGCGGCTCCATGCTACCTGGTCGGTGTAGTAGTCGTAAAAACTCTTGAGCATCTGCGCCGGAGTCTCCTCGCGGTCGATTTCCTCTTCCGGCCACGGATTGCCGTAGAGGTCCTTCAGCGAAGGGGCGCCTCCGCTTAACGAGAAATAGCTGCCGCCATCGGCCTGATGCTTGTGGTCGAAATACATCCTCCGGACGGCGGTGCGGGTGCCGTTAAGGCACATGTCCACATTGTACCCGGCGGCAAGGCAGAACTTGGGAATGCCCCATTCGGCCATAAGGATATGATCCGGATAGTTTTCGTCCGACCACGCCCGGATTTCCCTCCACAGCTTGATGGTTTCGGCCTTGTCATCATCGTCCTTAACCAGGCTGGAAGCCATATCGACACGGAAACCGTCCACGCCCTTGTCGTACCAGAAAGAGATTATGTTCTTGAGTTCGTTCTTTACCGCCCGGGGGCCCGGCGCGTCCACCGCCTGTTCCCAGGGCCTGTCCGGAGACGGGTGCGCATAACCGTAATTGAGGGACGGCTGACCCGCATAGAAGTTCTTGTTGTAGAACTTCCCGCGGGGAGCGTCGCTGGACATCCATTTGCCCCGGGTGTTGCGCAGCGGATTGGGACTGCTCATCATTTCCCTGAATTCCTCTTCCGCCTTGGCGTCGGGAAGGCGGTCCGTCCAGATGTAATAATCAGAATACCGCAGGTCCTTCCCTTCTCCGCTCTGAATGAACCAGGGGTGTTTGTCGGAGGTATGGCCGGCTACCAGGTCGAGCAGCACCTTCATTCCCCTTTCGTGGGCCTGACGCACCAGTTCCACCAGGTCGCTGTTGGTCCCGAAACGGGGATCCACCTTATAAAAATCAATGATGTCGTAGCCTCCATCCTGCCAGCCGGACACGAATACAGGATTGAACCAGATGGCGGTCACCCCCAGGGACTTGATATAGTCCAGACGGCTGATTACCCCTGGAATGTCCCCGATACCGTTGCCGTCCGAGTCCTGAAACGACGATGGATATACCTGATATATCACCGCATCCCGGAGCCAGGCGGGCCCTTTGGTCCAGGTTTGCTCAAATGAACCTGGCGCCGGCTGGGCCTGTGCCGCCGAAGAAAGGAAAAAGGCCAGAAAGGCAGGAATAAGAATTCTTCTCATGATAAAACCGTCAACTATTCGACATCGTAGTACACACGCTCGGAGGTGCCGTCGTAGAACTGGAGTCGGGCCATGTATGTGTGGGGACCGGGAGAAAGGCTGGACACCGCTGCGGGACTGCCTTCCACCGGCACGCCGTCAAGATACCAGGAGGTGCTCCTGAGGGTTTTGCCGGCGGCGGCAAGCATCAGCAGGATAAACAACAGGCGCTTGTTCATATGATTCATTCAAAGGTTGATGGGTACAAATATACTTCAATTATTAGAATAATCCGGGCCGGGGAACTATTTTCTAATCCCAAATTATTCCTATATTTGCCATAGTATTAACCACATAATATGCGGCTCAGGTCATTTGTCCTCATAATCGTTGCGGTATCGCTGTCTTCCTGCGGCAGGGTTTCCCTGTCCAGCCACGTCAAGGACAGCCTCGAGGAGCTGGATGGTTATGTGGCCTCACGTCCGGTTTATGACGCCCGCAAGAAGGGCCGTCTGGACGCACTCCGCAAGCAGCTGGGGGCAAGCCGGGACCCGGTTCGCCGCATGGATATCTGCAGGGAGCTTGCGGATGAGTATTTCGCATACAGCTTCGATTCCACCCTTTTCTACATCAAGGAGTGTCTCGACATGGCCGAAGCGTCAGGAGACAAGGACCGCTACGACGATGCATCCATCTCCCTGGGTCATCTCTATGCAAAATCCGGCCATTTCATGGAAGCCCACCAGCGGCTGTATGACATGATCGACGGCACAAAGCTTCCAGCCCATTTAAAGAGCAAATACATATACACCCTGTACGATTTCTCCCGCGACCTGTCCGGAAATTCGGGAATGGTGGAGCAGCTGTCCATCCCGGACAGAAGCGTATACCGGAATGAACTGTATTCCCTGCTGCCGTCAGATTCCCCCACGCGCATGCACGTGATGCTGGACGCCCTTATGCAGGACGGCAGGCTCAATTCCGCCGACAGCCTTGGCAGGATCCTTATCGGGCATACGGACCCCAACAGCCACGAGTATGCCATCTACGCATATGAGATGTCGGTAATAGCAGAGCAGCAGGGCCGTCAAGAAGAAAGGATGGACTGGCTGGTCAAATCAGCCGAGTGCGACATAATAAACTCGGTAAAGGACTATGCGTCGCTGACCGTTATCGCCCAGATCCTGCTGCCGACAGACCTGGACCGCTCGTTCAAGTACCTTCGTATCGCGCAGGAGGACGCCCTGGCATACAATGCCAAGCTGCGCCCATGGCAGATCTCGCAGTTCTTCATGGAGATAGAGAACGCCTACTCCGAGCGTCAGAACCAAGACAGGCGCAACCTGAAAGGGGCCTCCCTGCTGCTTGCGGTCCTCACCCTGATCCTGTCCCTTCTTGCCGTCTCCCTCATCAGCCGTTCCAAAAAGCTTTCCCGCACCAGGGCACAGCTGGAAGAAAGCAACACGAAGATCGCCATGAACAACATAACCCTCAACGACCTCAATTCCCGCCTGCTCAAGGCAGACAAGGTCAAGGAGGACCTGATAATCGGATTCCTGCACCGCCTGTCCGTACAGATAGCCGGCCAGAAGGCGGAGGACAGCCGCCTGCGCAACCTGCTCAAGCAGGGTCGCTCGGCCGAGCTGCTGAGGGAGCTCGACCTCTCCACCAGGGCGGAAAAGAATCTCAAGGAATATTACCGCATCTTCGACGCCACATTCCTCGGCCTGTATCCGGACTTCGTCGAACAGTTCAACGAACTGCTGAAGGAAGACGCGCGGTTCCACCCTAAGGAAGGGCAGCTCAACACCGAGCTCCGCGTCTTCGCCCTCATCCGCCTGGGCATAGACGATTCGCGCGACATCGCATCCATCCTGCACTACTCCCTGAGCACGATCTACAATTACAAGGTGTCCGTCAAGAACTCCTGCACCGGAGACCGCGACACCTTCGAAGAGCGTGTCAAGATGATTGGAAAGTAGCAAAAACCCCACTTCGGAAACACTACTAATTTCGGTCTGTTTCGTTTTTGTAACGCCTTAATAATCAGGCGTTGTTACTCCCGTATCCACTACTATTTACCTAACATGCGCGAAAAACGTGCATGCGTATGCATATATTTGCTGCGACTTAAGTGTCGAAACACCAATCATCAACAATTCAATAACCAAAAAACCGCAAACCCAGCGTATAAAAAAAATTGCAACTCTGATTCTCGGTCTGGCACTCGGAATCACGGTATTCGCCCAGGGCGTCAAGCTCAACGGCGTAGTCCGCGACAGCGCCAACCAGCCGGTAGTGGGTGCATTCGTCGTTGAGCAGGGAACCAGCAACGGTACGATGACCGAAGCTGACGGTTCATTCTCCCTGAGCGTCCGTCCCGGCGCCAAGGTGGACGTTTCCTGCATCGGCTACGAGACGATCACCCTTACCGCAACAGATGACAAGCCTCTCAGCCTCGTTCTCAACGACGACACCCAGATGCTTGAAGAAACAGTCGTAATCGGCTACGGCGTACAGAAGAAGTCCGTAGTCACCGCGGCCATTTCCAGCATTTCTTCGGATGACCTCAAGGCCACTCCCCAGACCCGCGTGGACAATGTGCTGCAGGGCCTTACCTCCGGCGTCACCGTCACCCAGTCTTCCGGTGCTCCCGATGCCGGCTCCCAGGTCCGCATCCGCGGCGTCGGCTCGATCAACAGCTCCGAGCCCCTCTATATTATAGATGGTATGCCCTCCGGAGGAATCGACTACCTCAACCCCAACGACATCGAGCGTATCGAGGTTCTCAAGGATGCAGCTTCCGGCGCAGTTTACGGCGCCCGTGCAGCCAACGGCGTCGTCCTCATCACCACCAAGAAAGGCAAGAAAGGCGATGCCAAGGTGAGTTACGACTTCTCTTACGGTCTCCAGAATCCCTGGCGCAAGCCTTCAGTGCTCAACGCCACCGAGTATGCAGTCATCATGAACGAGGGCTACCTCAACGCAGGCCAGGCTCCCAGGTATGACGACCCCTACTCACTCGGCGCCGGTACCGACTGGGTAGATGCCGTATTCGACAAGAACGCTCCCGTGGTCAAGCATGACCTCACCGTTTCCGGCGGCACGGAAAAGGTTGATTACAATATCTCCGCCGGCTACCTTTCCCGCAAGGGTACCATAGGCGGAAGCCAGGGCCGTTCCTTCTACGACCGTTTCACCTACCGCCAGAACGTAGGCGTCAACCTGTTCGACGTGAGCAAGGACCGCAACTGGCTCAACAGGATGGACCTCCGTTCCACAATCTCTTATTCCAACATCAAATCCGCCGGTATCAGCACCAACTCCGAGTTCGGTTCACCCCTTGGCTCCGCCCTCGGAATGTCCCCCGTCGAGCCCATTTATGCGACTCCCGAAATGGAGGAGAGCTACAAGACCATGTACCCTGCCGGATTCCCTTATATCCTCCGCGACAAGGACGGCCGTGCATACAGCATTGCCGACGGCGGTGTCTACAATGAGCAGGTGAACCCCCTTGCCATGCTCAGCCAGCCCGGCACCACTTACACAACGAACAAGGCCATTGTCAATCTGGCCTTCGACGCCCAGATCTGGGACGGCCTCAAGTTCCGCTCCACGGCCAGCGGCGAGCTCACCTATGTGACCAGCAACGGCTACAGCCTGCCTTACTTCCTGTCCAGCAAGAGTTTCAGGTACGACACGATTACCGAAAGCACCGTTTATGACAAGAACGGCAACGGCTCCACGGTGTCCAAGACCAACTACGGTTCCAGCGCATCCCAGGAAATGTCACAGTATATCTCCTGGCAGATTGAGAACCTCCTCACCTACGACAAGCAGTTCGGCCTGCACGGTGTCAACGCAGTCATCGGTAACACCATGTTCCGTTCCTCCAACGCCAACCTGGGCGCCTCTGCCAGCGGCCTGATGTATCCTTACGACCCCTGGAAGATTTCCGTCAACAACACGCTCGGCAAACAGCAGGACGGCGACCGCAACGGTTGGGGCAGCTGGAACTCCATTCCTTACAGCCTCCTGTCCTACTTCGCCCGCGTCTCCTACAATTACGACGAGCGCTACATGGCGGAAGCCACCGTCAGGCGTGACGCCTCCAGCCGCTTCGGCCCCGACAACAAGTGGGGTACCTTCCCTTCCTTCTCCCTCGGCTGGAACATCAAGAACGAGCAGTTCCTCAAGAACGTCAAAGACATTTCCACCCTCAAGCTCCGCGCTTCCTGGGGTATCAACGGCAGCGACAGCATCGGCGACTTCCGTTACGCCGTATATGCCAACTCCGGCAATAACTACGTATTCGGCTCCGGCGCCAACGGCACCGAATCCATCAACACCGGCACCAAGCCTTCAGGCCTCGTGAATGAAGGCGTCAAGTGGGAGCAGTCGATACAGACCGACCTCGGTGTCGACTTCGGCATGTGGGGCAACAAGCTCACCGCCACCGTCGACGTTTACAACAAGCTGACTTCCGGAATGCTTCACGCCATGCCCGTTCCCGGCTACGCAGGTGACTCCGCCCCTATCGGAAACCTCTGCTCCATGGTGAACGGCGGTGTGGAACTCGACCTCGGCTACCGTGACCACATGGGTGACTTCCACTATCACGCGAACGCCAACCTCACCTACAACAAGAACGTCCTTACCGACCTCGGCGTCCAGAGCGCCAGCGGCGAAGAGGCCTCCCTCTATGGCTCCAGCCACAAGATCGGCCAGCTCACCCGCGGCGTCGTCGGCATGCCGTTCCCTTACTTCTACGGCTACGTGACCGACGGCATCTTCCAGAACGCGGAAGAAGTCAACTCCTATGTCAACGCTGACGGAGCCCTCCTCCAGCCCAAGGCACAGCCCGGCGACGTGAGGTTCAAGGATATCGCCGGTGCGTTTGACGAGAAAGGCAACCCCATCCCCGACGGTATCATCAACGACAAGGACCGTACATATATCGGGAAGGGAATGCCCGACTGGACCTTCGGTCTCAACCTCGGCTTCGAGTGGAAGGGCTTCGACTTCAATATGTTCCTCCAGGGTCAGCTCGGCGCCCAGGCGTTCAACGTGACCCGCCGTACGGACCTCTATTACATCAACCTTCCCAAGTCCATCCTCAACCGCTGGACCGGCGAAGGCACCACCAACACATATCCCCGCTTCGTGTTCGAGTCCGCCAACGAGAACTACCGCGTATCCGACCTCTGGGTCGAGGACGCTTCCTTCCTGCGCGCCCGAAACATCCAGCTGGGCTACACTCTCCCTCAGAATCTCACCAAGAAGGTCGCCATCTCCCGCCTGAGGCTGTACTGCCAGGCAGAGAACGCCTTCACTCTCACCAAGTATACGGGATGCGATCCTGAAGTCACCGGCGGCAACGGATTCGGCACAGAGGCCGGTATCGACCGCGGCGTCTATCCCCAGGCACGCACCATCACTTTCGGCGTCAATGTTAACTTCTAAAACAGGATGTCAGATATGAAAAAGATTTTTGTAGCGCTCTGCGCATTTGCAACCCTCCTCACCGCATCCTGCACGGATTTCGTGACTCCTTCGCACAACTCCTCCGAGCCCCTGGACGACTACTTCAGGAATGAAGCCCGCATGTTCGAGAGTCTCGTTGCGGCATACGACCCCCTGCAGTGGTTCGACTATTCATTCGGCCAGTACTGCTCAATTCCCTTGTTCTCCGACATAATGGGCGACGATATCAACTGCGGAGGTTCCAATGAAGGAGACCAGCCGGTTCTGGTTAAAACCCATTTCTATCAGCTCAACTCCAATGACGTCCTGAGCGTCATCTGGACGATATGCTATTCGGGTATCAACCGTTCCAATGTGGTGCGCCAGTACATCGACG
This sequence comes from Bacteroidales bacterium, assembly GCA_017615615.1. Classification (GTDB taxonomy): domain Bacteria; phylum Bacteroidota; class Bacteroidia; order Bacteroidales; family UBA932; genus Cryptobacteroides. The sequence continues at coordinate 19,325 of JAFZZW010000015.1, read as the reverse complement.
GCGTTCCCGGCATGAGCGACGAGACCCGCAAGCAGTGGGTGGCCGAGGCAATCGTGCTCCGCTGCTTCTACTACAATATCCTCTGGAAGTGCTGGGGCAACATCCCGTACTACGAGGACAACCTCAAGGAGCCCTATTTCGCAGAGCAGCTCAAACATGACGATGTTTACGCGAAAGTGATAAGCTCCCTCGAAGGTGTTTTCGATATGAATGCACTTCCCATGAAGGCGGCTGTAGGCAACGAAGGACGGGTAACCAAGGCCATGGCCTATATGCTTTACGCAGAAATGGTCATGTATCAGAACGATACCGAACGTTACCAGAAGGCCCTCAATTACATGAAGGAGATAATCGGCAGCAACCAGTATGCCCTCGTAGACGATTTTGCCGGCATTTGGCTTGAGAGCGGAGAGTGGGGTCCCGAATCCATCTGGGAGATCAACTACACTTCCGAAGGAAGCCCCCGCGACTGGAACAACAACGGCATCACCTCCGGCGGCAACGTCTATTCCACGCTTATCGGTATAGCAGGCGGTCCCAGGCTCAAGGGCGCCCTTGCAGGCGTAGTCTATGACGGCTGGGGATTCAGCACGGTCAACGAAGCCGCTTACAACATGTACGACGAGGGCGACATCCGCCGCGACGGAGGCATCCTCAACGTAAAGGGCCTTGACGAAAGCACAATAGGTGATCAGGACGGTTACGTCCAGAGGTGGGAAGATACCGGCTACTTCCTCTATAAGTACCTGGCCCGCCAGAACGGCAATCACGGAGCCAGGGGCGACGTGAATATGGGCCACGGAAACAACATCCGCATGTACCGTTACGCCGAAACCCTTCTCAACGCAGCCGAGCTTTCAGTCCTCCTCGGACAGGACGGCTCCTCCTGGCTCAAACAGGTCCGCGACCGCGCCCACTGCAAGGATACCGGCACTTCCCGTGACGATATCATCCAGGAGCGCCGCAAGGAACTCCTCGGTGAGGGCAAGCGCTACTGGGACCTTGTCCGCAGCGGCCTCGCCTCCAGCGTGCTCAAGGCTTCCAACCATCCTTTCCGTCCCAACGACTGGTCTGAATCCAAGAAGTACTGGCCCATCCCCCAGAGCGAAATGGACAAAGACGACAAGCTTGTTCAGAACCAATACTAATCTCACAGGCAATGAAACACATTTGGAAATATATCGGCGCAGCAGCGCTTATCGCCCTGGCCGCCGTGGCCTGCAAGCCTGAGTACCCCGAACTCGTCCAGAGCGGACTTCCTTCGGCCTCCGACTTCGACGTCACCATCACGGTAGACCAGACAACCAACCAGGCCACCTTCACCCTCAACAACAAGGGTATGGTTCCCGTGTGGAACTTCGGTTCCGAACTCATCGACGGCAAGGCCTCCAAGGTCTATGCCTACACCGGCAACGGGGTCACCCTCCGTTTCCGCGAGGCCGGAGAGCATCAGGTCGAGGTCAAGGCATACAATGTCAACGGCATCTCCACCGGCTCCGTGCTCAAGACCTTCAAAATGGAGAACACCTACCGCGACCCGTTCGATCCCTCTTCCTACATCAGGGCCATTTCCGGCGGCGCCTCCCAGGACTGGGTGTGGAACTCGACCGAGAACAACCACTTCGGCTGCGGCCCTCTCTACACCAAGAACGAAGACGGTCAGTTTGTATATGCTCCCAATCCCCTCGGCTGGTGGCAGTGCCCCGCGGGCGGCAAGGAAGGCTTCATGTATGATGACGTAATGACCTTCGACAAAGAAGGCAATTACACTTACGATCCCGGCGACGGCCAGGCATATGCCAAGAAGGATGCGGAATATCCCGACGGACATGCAACCGGCGACGACGACTATCTCTTCCCCGCCGAGAAGAAGACCAGCAAATACACCTTCGAGAACAATTGGAACGAAGCTGGTATCGAGGACATCTTCCTCGTGCTTGATCCCGGCAGCATCCTTTCTTACGTTGTCCACAAGAGCAACGTGGAGAATCCCCGCTATCAGGTACTCGAGACCAAGACTTCGGAAATGAAGAAGAAGCTCAAGCTGATGGCCGAAGCATTCACTCCAGCCAATCCCTCACCGGAAGGAATCACCTTCTACTATGAGTTCGTACCCAAGGGCTCCGTGGCCGGCAAGGAGGATCCCCTGTTCGGCACCGAGAGCAAGACCTGGGTGCTCGACAACGAGACCGCAGGCTACATGGGATGCGGCGGCAGCTTGAACAATCCTACCGAATGGTGGAGCGCCGAGCCCCATAACAAGGATGCGTACGGCGTCAAGGACGACGCACTGACCTTCCACAAAGACGGCAAGTACGAGTTCGACCCCGGCGCCGACGGCATGGTCTATTGCAACTGGGATTCCGACTATCACCGCGAGCTGTGGGACGGCGTCCAGAACAACGACTACGACGCTCCCGCCGAAGCCCAGACTTCCACTTACACCCTTGGCTCCGACGCCGACGGCGATTACATCGAGCTTCCTGCCGGTATCTTCTTCGGATACGTACCCAACAAGGCCGTCCTGAGCCAGCCTACACGTCTCTACGTCAAGGAGAACACCGACACCAAGCTTGTCGTAGTAGTCAAGTTCGAGGGTATCTGCTGGCAGTTCATCTACCGTTCGGAGGGAGCTCCCGCCGGCGACCCTTTGTTCGGAGTTGTCAGCAAGGCATGGGTTTACGACAACGATGCTGCAGGCTACATGGGCTGCGGCGGCAGTATCGACAACCCCACCGAATGGTGGAGCGCCGAGCCCCATAACAAGGATGCGTACGGCGTGAAGGATGACGAATTGACTTTCTATGCCGACGGCAAGTACGAGTTCAACCCCGGCGCCGACGGTGTCGTTTACTGCAACTGGGATTCCGACTATCATCGCGAGCTGTGGGACGGCGTCCAGAACAACGACTACGACGCTCCCACCGAAGCACAGTCATCCACTTACACACTGGATGCCGATGATAACGGAGACTACATTGAGCTTCCCGCCGGCATCTTCTTCGGATACGTTGCCAACAAGGCCGTCCTGAGCGAGCCTACCCGCCTCTATATCAAGGAACTCACGCCTACCAGACTGGTACTTGTCGCTGCATTCGACGGCATCTGCTGGCAGTTCATCTACAAGCCCAGGGACGCTGGGGAGACTCCTGAGGAACCCGCTGACGTTGAGGATGCAATCGTCGGTTCCTGGACCTGGGATCCCGATGTGAACGGCCATTTCGGCTGCGGTCCCGACCTCGGCAACCCCACCGGCTGGTGGAGCGGCGAAGCCCACTGCAAGGACAACGCACATATGTATGACGACGTCATCACCATCACCGCGGACGGCAAGTACACCCTTGACCCCATGGACGGATTCTCCTACATGAACAAGGACGTCACCTACCTGAACGACCGCAAGGGCGATTGCCCCTATGGCGACGACTTCTGCTATACGAATACCAAGACGACTTGGAACTACACCCTCGACGAAGTCGGCGATTACACGGTGATCAAGCTTGCCGACGGCGGCCTGTTCTCCTACATCCCCAACAATGACTTCGAGAATGAGCCCTGGCTGTACGTGAAATCCTATACCAAGGACCAGCTGGTACTCATGACCTACACTGCCACCGGCAACAACGGCGGAGCCATCGCATGGCAGTACATCCTCAAGAGGGTACAGTAAATGACGTTCGAATCGTTATCAAAAGGGTTGCTGCTCCTTGCAGCAGCAACCCTTTTTTCAACTTCATGCACCGGGTGCCGGAAAGTGCCCGATGAGCCCGCTGCCGGCACCCTGAGTTTCGAGCCCGCAGAAATAAACGTCACCCAGGATGCCTGGGAGGGCAAGGTAACGGTAACTTCCGACTGCGACTGGGGCGTATATTCGACAGAAAAGGACTGGTGCAGCGTCTTCCCCTCGGGGGGCATCAAAGGCACGACGGAGCTTAAGGTCAAACTGGCTGCCAATAACGGCAGCGAGTCCAGGTCGGCCAACCTTGTCTTTCAGTTTGCAGGCCAGACCAGGACCCTGCCCATCATGCAGGATTGCCCGGAACAGAAGCCGGTCGACACGTCCATTAAAGTTCCGGACGGATACAAACTCGACTGGAACGACGAGTTCGACCTGCCCGACGGCAGTATGCCCGATATGGACAACTGGCGATTCGAAAGCAAGCCCGCCGGCTGGGTCAACAACGAGCGCCAGACATACGTCCCCGGAGCCCGGAACGGCGTCAAGACTGCCTGGGTAGAGGACGGCAAGCTCAATATACGCGCCATCCGTGACGGTTCCGACGTGCTTTCGGCCCGTATGTATTCCAAGAAGTCCTGGACCTACGGCTACATGGAGGCATCCATAAAGCTTCCGAAGGGCAAGGGCACCTGGCCCGCCTTCTGGATGATGCCCGACGACTTCAGCCGCGGCTGGCCCGGATGCGGCGAGATAGACATCATGGAGGAAGTGGGATACCATCCCAACTACACCTCATCGTCTATCCACTGCAAGAAATACTACCATTCCATCGGAACCCAGAAAACCCATGAGCGGTACACCGCCGGGGCCGAGGATGACTTCCACGTATATGCGTTGGAGTGGACCCCGGACGCACTGACGTTCTTCGTCGACGGCGAGCAGCATTTCGTTTTCCGCAACGACGGCCAGAACGACGACGACACCTGGCCCTTCAACAAAAATTTCTACATCATACTCAACCTTGCGTGGGGCGGCGACTGGGGCGGAAGCCAGGGAGTAGACCCGAACGCCCTCCCCTGCACCATGCAGGTCGAATACGTAAGAGTTTTCAAGAAAAAATGAGAGTATCAACGATAAACCTCCTGCTACTGGCGGCCATTCTCCTGGCACCGGGCTGCAACGGCCGCAAGGCATCTTCCGTAGGCTCCGACCATTCAGTCGAGGCCCGCGTGGAAAGGCTTCTCTCCCGCATGACCCTCGCCGAGAAAATCGGCCAGATGAACCAGGTGTCCGCGGGAGGAGACGTGGCCGGCTACGCAGAGGCGCTTCGCAACGGGCAGATAGGTTCCATCCTCAACGAGGTCGACCCGGTGAAAATCAATGAATTCCAGCGCATCTGCATGGAGGAGTCCCGGCTCGGGATCCCCCTGCTGGTGGCACGCGACGTCATTCACGGTTTCCACACCGTTTTCCCGATTCCCCTCGGCCTTGCAGCCACATTCGACCCTCAGCTGGTTGAAGAAGGGGCACGCGTCGCGGCAGTGGAGGCCACATCGCAAGGCGTACGCTGGACCTTCTCCCCCATGCTCGACATAGCGCGCGACCCCCGCTGGGGACGTATCGCCGAGGGCAGCGGAGAAGACACCTGGCTCGACTCCCGCATGGCCGAGGCGATGGTGTACGGCTATCAGGGCCGCACCGCCGACTCCACCTCGATGTCCGCCTGCATCAAGCACTTCGTGGGCTACGGGGCGGCCGAAGGGGGACGCGACTACAACAGCACTTTCATCAGCGAGAGGCAGCTGCGCAACATCTACCTTCCGCCGTTCGAGGCGGCCGTGAAGGCCGGCGCCCACACCCTCATGACTTCCTTCAACGACAACGACGGTGTCCCTTCCACCGGCAATGCATTCATACTCAAGGATGTTCTGCGTAAAGAGTGGGGCTTCGACGGCCTTGTCGTGACCGACTGGAATTCCATGGGAGAGATGGTATCCCACGGATTCGGGACCGACCGCAAGGACGTAGCCGCAAAGGCGGTGGCCGCAGGAGTCGACATGGACATGATGACCTTCGGCTTCATCTCCCATCTGGAAGAGCTGGTACACTCCGGTGCAGTGAAGGAAAGCGCCATCAACGACGCCGTACGCAACATTCTGCGGATAAAGTTCCTGCTGGGACTGTTCGAGCATCCGTACGTAGATGTGGAAGCATCCCGCGCAGTCCAGTATGCCCCCGGTCACCTGGATGCGGCACGCAGGACCGCGGAAGAATCGGCAATACTCCTCAAGAACGACGGCCTGCTTCCCCTTGACGGGAATTCGCTCCGCCGCATCCTTGTTACCGGTCCCCTTGCAGACGCCCCCCACGACCAGCTGGGCACCTGGGCGTTCGACGGGGAGAAGTCGCACACCGTCACCCCTCTCGCCGCTCTCCGCGAGCGTTTCGGCGCCAGGGTGGATTACGTTCCCGGCCTGACATACAGCAGGCAGACCAGGGAGCGCTTCGACGATGTGGTGGCCGCCGCACGCAAGGCCGACGTGGTGCTGGCTTTCGTGGGCGAAGAGGCCATCCTTTCGGGCGAGGCGCACTGTCTTTCCGACCTCAACCTGGTAGGCTCCCAGAGCGAACTCCTGGAGGCCCTCAAAGCCACCGGAAAGCCCGTAGCTGCCGTAGTCATGGCCGGCAGGCCGCTTACCATCGGCAGGGACCTGGACAATTGCGACGCGCTGCTCTATTCGTTCCACCCCGGAACCATGGGCGGCCCGGCATTGGCCAACCTGCTGCTGGGCGACGCCGTCCCTTCCGGCAAGACTCCCGTCACCTTCCCCGCCACCGTAGGACAGGTACCGATGTACTACAATCACAACATGACCGGCAGGCCCTACCGCAACGAGAAGCTCATGCAGGACATCGAACTTGAAGCGGGCCAGACTTCGCTCGGCAACACATCCTATTATCTGGATTCCGGCGCCAGCCCTCTGTTCCCCTTCGGCTACGGCCTGAGCTACACCACGTTCGAGTATTCCGACCAGAAACTCGACAAGGACGTCTATTCGCCCAAAGACACCATTACCGTGAGCTTCACCCTGGCCAACACCGGAAAGTATGATGCCACGGAAGTAGTTCAGGTGTACGTACGCGATCTGGTAGGTTCCGTCACCCGTCCGGTCAAGGAGCTCAAAGGCTTCGACCGCATCACTCTGGCAGCCGGCGCCAGGCGTACCGTGCAGATGTCGATCCCGGTCCGGGAACTTGCGTTCTGGGGTCTCGACGGCAGGAAAAAGGTCGAGCCCGGCGACTTCCAGCTCTGGGTGGCCCCGGACAGCGCTTCCGGAACTCCCTTGTCGTTTAAAGTACGATAGAGAATGCGTCTGCAGCGTTCCTGGCTCTGTCTTCTGTTATTGATCATCCCGGCGATTTCCTGCCGGGATGACAATATCTCAGAAGAACTTCCCGGGCTCAGGAGCGTCACCATAGAAGAGGAAAAGGTGATCATGGAGCCCGGCGGCAGCGCCGGGTTCCATTTCCGCGTGAAGGACCCGCAGTTCCGCTTTTCCGGACCTCAGGACCTCGTTCTTTCCCCTGTTTCGGCCGGCAGCCTGATCCGCATAAGCGACGTGCACCCCGACGCGGAAGAAGGGCGTTATGTGGCTGAACTGCAAGACATCGGATCGGAGAAATTCAGCATCAAGACCCGCCTCGGGGTGAGGACCGCACCGGGATCGGACGCCCTCGTACTCTCCGGGGAATTCATCGTCAGCAACTCCGCCGCCGTCCCCGAGGAATCCACCACGGGCCTCCCCATAGTACACATCAATACAGCCAACGGGGCCGCCATCAAATCAAAGACCGTATGGGTTCCGGCCACCATGCGTATAGGGGGTGAAGAGTACGCCTGCTCCATAAGGGGCCGGGGCAATTCCACATGGGAATGGCCCAAGAAGCCCTACACGGTACGCCTGGACAAAAGGGCCTCCGTGATGGGCATGCCGGCCCACAAGCGCTGGATTCTCCTGGCCAATTTCATGGACCGCACGCTCATGCGCAACATAGTGGCCATGAAAGTCGCTTCCCTCACCTCCCTTGCCTGGACCCCTTCCTGCGTCAGCGTCGAGCTTATGCTGAACGGACGCCACGTCGGCAATTATCTTCTTATCGAGCAGGTCCGGGTGGACGAAAACAGGGTAAACATCGACGAAACCGACGGCGTTCTTCTGGAACTCGATTTCCACGGCGACGAAGACATCCAATGGGTCGATTACCACGGACGCTGCTGGCAGAGGTGGGACGGCATCCCCTTCGCCATCAAGCATCCCGATTCCGATGAAATCACCCCGGAGAGGGTGCGGCAGATCAAGGATTATGTATCCGAAGTGGCTTCGGTGCTGTATTCCGACGGCTTTGCCGACCCGGTCGGCGGATACCCCAAATATCTGGACGTAGAGTCTTTTATCGACTACTGGATAGTGTTCGAGGTCATGGGCAACCACGAGCTGGGCAATCCCGGCAGCGTGTTCATGCACAAGGACAAAGGAGGCAAGCTTACCGCCGGTCCATGCTGGGACTTCGACTGGGGCGTCCTGTCGTACAAGACTTCCCCGCAAGCCAGGACCGGGTTGATAAACGGAGAGTCCATCTGGTATGCGCGCCTGATGAAGGACCCGGTGTTCCGTTCCGCGCTCAAGGCTCGCTTTCTGGAACTTCTACCCGCCCTTCAGCAGATTCCCGCATTCATGGAAGAGACGGAGCAGATGCTGTCCCGCTCCGCCGACCTCAATTTCTCCATGTGGGACCCTTCCCAGGACGCCTCGCTCAATGGATGGGACATAATAAACGGCGACGAGAAGCTCTCCTTCCATCAGGCCTGCGAGCGGCTCCGCGACATTTTCGAGGAGCGCCTGACCGTTATCGGAAACAATTTATAACTTTGCAGACATGCATATCCATCTTCTCCTTCTGCTGTCCTTTACGGTACTTACAGCATGCCACCGCGTCGAGCCTGTGCCGGAACCCCCGGAAGAAGTCGAGGGCGCCACGGTATATACCACCACCGCGTCCGGAACCCTTTTCCGCGAGTCCAAGATTGCCTTCGGAGCTCCGGAAGACGTCCATTTCTATAAGCTGACGCGGACGGACGAGAGTTTCCAGAGCGTGGACGGCTTCGGCTTCGCCATAACCCAGGCAAGCTGCTACAACCTGCTGAAGATGAGCGCCGAAGACCGTACTTCGTTCCTCCGCGAAGTATTCTGCCGCAAGAACGGGCTGGGGTCTTCGCTGATACGGGTATGCATAGGCGGCTCCGATTTTTCGCTGGACGAATTCACCTGCTGCGACACTCCCGGAATCGAGAATTTCGCCATGCACCAGAGCGACATACAGTATCTGTTCCCTGTGCTGGACGAGATTATGCAGATCAATCCGGACGTGAAGATAATCGGCTCGCCATGGAGCTGCCCGCGCTGGATGAAAATTACCGAGAACGGCGGCGCAGCATACGACAGATGGACCGGAGGCCGCCTCAATCCGGAGTATTACGAGGCCTATGCCCAGTATTTCGTAAACTGGATTGTCGCTATGGAGCAGAGGGGCTACCCCATCCATGCCGTGACCCTGCAGAACGAGCCCCTCAACAGGGGCAATTCCATGTCGCTGTACATGTCGTGGCAGGACCAGCGCGATTTCATCAAGAAAGGTATAGGACCTGCGTTCAAGAAGGCCGGACTCAAGACAAAGGTGCTGGTGTTCGACCACAACTACAATTACGACAACATCGCGGACCAGCGCAACTATCCGCTGCATATCTTCGAGGATGCGGAAGCGGCCTCCTATGTCGCCGGCTCCGCCTGGCACAACTACGGCGGCAACGTTTCCACGCTGGACGCCGTCCACAGCGCTTATCCGGACAAGGAAATATACTTCACCGAGGCTTCCATCGGAGAGTGGAACTACACCTTCGCCGGCTGCCTTATCAACGACTTCCGGGATATCTTCCTGGGGACGCTCGGCCGATACGGCAAAGGCGTGACGCTCTGGAACCTCATGCTCGACAGCAACGGATGCCCCAACCGCCCCGGCGGATGCACCACCTGCTTCGGCGCCGTAGCCATCTCTACGTCGGATTATTCCCTCAAGGGCATCACGCGCAATTCACATTATTACAACGTTGCCCATTGTTCCAAAGTGCTCCAGCCCGGAGCCGTCCGCATGGGAACCGAAGGCTACTCCACCGCCGGCCTCACCTGCCAGTGGTACCTCAACCCCGACGGCTCCAACGCCGTCCTCATGCTCAACGAAAGCGGTTCGGACATAACCGTCAACCTCGTCACCTCCGCCCACTCCATACCCTGCCGCATCCCCGCCCGCGCCATACAGTCCGTCCTCTGGACCGACTGAACCGGAACAAATATCAGTTATCGTCAATAATCACTATATTTGCTTTCGATAACCATCGAACAGTATGCGCAGACTTTTCATTTCTTTATTGTGCCTGGTCGTCTCCGTCGCGGCATCCGGCCAGGATTACGAGTACGATTTTGTGGAAGCCACCGGCCTCACCATGGTAGGGAAGGTCTTTCCGGAAACGCCCAATCCCTACCAGCGTATGGATTTCACGCGCTTCGACGGCTGGGACAAGAAGGATATCCACCTGCTGGAGATGCCCGCAGGAATCATAGTCTCCTTCAAGACGGATTCTCCCGTGGTTGCGGTCAAGCCGCTGTTCACCAGCATTAACAACACCAACGCAGCCGGCTATTCTGCCAGGGGATTCGACCTTTACATCAAGCGTGACGGCAAATGGCTCTGGGCCGGCTGCTGCTCGTACGACAGCAACAAGGACGTAGCCACCGAGACCCGGAAGATCAGGAAGCTTGTAGACAACATGGACGGCACCCTCAAGGAATGCATCATGTACCTGCCCACCCAGAGCAAGCTCGACTCCCTCAAGATTGCGGTAAAGAAAGGCTCCGTGCTGGAGAAGGGGGAGGTCCCTTTCCGCCACAGGATATGCCTGCACGGCTCTTCGTTCATGCATGGAGTGAGCACCAGCAGGGCCGGCCAGACCGTTCCCGGATTCCTCACCCGCGCTACCGGAATGCAGTTCTGCAGCCTCGGAGTGAGCGGTGACTGCCGCATGCAGCCCCAGTTCGCCAACGCCCTGGCGCACGCCGACGTCGATGCATTCGTCTTCGACGCATTCTCAAACGGAAGCGACAAGACCGTCAGGGAGAACCTCTTCAACTTCATCGAGACCATCCAGGCCTCCAAGCCCGGCGTACCTCTGATTTTCATACACACTATCTGGCGGGAGCGCCGCAACTTCAACACCAAGCAGGATTATGACGAAAGCAAGAAGACTGCCGCCGCCGACAGCCTGATGAAGATTGCCGTGAGGAAATACAAGGATGTCTATTACATCCCCTCCAACGCCACGTCAGCCAATCACGACACCACGGTCGACGGCACCCATCCCAGCGACTGGGGCTATTGGCTCTGGGCCGAGTCCATCCGCAAGCCCATCGTCCGGATTCTCCGCAGATACGGAATCAAGTAAGCTGCAGACGGAGTTTACTTGAGAGCGGCGCTCTCCGAGGAAAGGAGCGCGTATTCGATTCCCCGCAGTTCCGCGAGGGAACGCAGGCGGCCGTAGCAGGAGTAGCCAGGGTTGGAGCGGCGGGAAAGGTCGTCGCACATCTGGTGGCCGTGGTCGGGGCGCAGGAAGATACGGAAACCGCGCCTGCGTTCCACCTCCAGCATTGCCTTCATCATCTCATAGACGGGCACGTCGCCCTCGAGCAGGTTGGCTTCGTAGAAGTTGCCATCCGCGTCCCTCTTTGTGGAACGCAGATGGACGAAGTCTATGCGGTCGCCGAATTCGCGCATCATGGCGGGGCAGTCGTTGTCGGCCCGTACGCCGAGCGAACCGGTGCACAGATTCAGGCCGTTGGAAGGATTGGGAACGGCCGCTATGAGCTTACGGAAATCCTCGGCGGTGCTCATTATGCGTGGCAGGCCAAGGATGGGATACGGCGGATCGTCGGGGTGAATCACCATGCGGGAACCGACCTCGTCGCACACTGGGCAGATCTGCCCCAGGAAGAAGATGAGATTGGACCGGAGTTCCTCGGGGCCGATACCTTTATATCTGTCCAGCGCAGCCTGGAATTGTTCCAGCGTGAAGCTCTCCTCGCTGCCGGGCAGGCCGGCTATCATGTTGCGGGTGACAAGGGCAATTTCATCCGGGGACATGGCTTCGTAACGGGCCCTGGCGCGGGCAATCTCGTCCGGCGTGTATTCGGCCTCCGCTCCGGGACGCCTGAGAATGAACAGGTCGAACGCCAGGAACGCCGCGCGCTCGAAGCGGAGGGCCCTGCTGCCGTCGGGCATTTCGTACGAGAGGTCGGTGCGGGTCCAGTCCAGGACCGGCATGAAGTTGTAGGTGATGCAGTGGATGCCGCAGGAGGCAAGATTGCGTACGGTCTGCTTGTAGTTTTCTATATACTCCAGGTACCGGCCTTCGCGCGTCTTGATATGCTCGTGGACGGGCACGCTTTCCACGACGCTCCAGACCAGGCCTTTCGCGGCACACTGTTCCTGCCTCTTGCGTATTTCCGCCACAGGCCACACCTCACCGTTGGGGATATGGTGCAGGGCGCTCACTATATCGGTAGCCCCGGCCTGACGGATATTGTCGAGGGTTACGGGGTCGTCGGGGCCATACCACCGCCAGGATTGACGCATCATATGCTGAAACTGTTGAAACCGCCGTCGACTACGGAAATGGTGCCTGTAACGCCCCTGGAGGCGTCGCTGGCGAGGTAATGCAGGGTGCCGGTAAGCTCTTCCGGCTGCAGGAAACGGCCGAAAGGCGTATGCCCGAGTATCTTGTGGGAGCGGTCCGTAAGGGAGCCGTCGGGATTGGTCAGAAGCGTCCTGTTCTGGTTGGACAGTATGAATCCGGGCGCGATGGCGTTGACGCGGATGCCGTCGCCGTACTTGGTGGCGAGCTCGCCGGCAAGCCACTGGGTCCAGCTGGCGATGCCGGCCTTGGCGATGCCGTATCCGGCCACCCTGGTAAGCGGGCGGAACGACGACATGGAGCAGAAGTTGATGATGGAGCCTTTCTTCTGCTCGACCATCGGACGTACGAACACCTTGGTAGGGATGACGGTACCGAAGATATTGAGTTCGCAGACTTTCTTCATGGCGTCTATGTCAAGGTCCTGGATGGTCTGGTCCGGCTGTACGTTAGCAGGGCCCATATTGCCGCCGGCGGCGTTGAGAAGCACGTCCAGGCGGCCGTAAGCCTTGAGTATGGCCTGCAGGTTGTCTTCCAGCGAGGGCTGGTCCAGGACGTCCGAGGGCAGGAACATCGCCTCTCCACCGTCTGCCTTTACGGCCTCGACCATACCGGAGGCCTGCGCGGCGTGATGCTCCCTCGCCAGCAGGACCACCCTTGAGCCCTGGGCTGCAAAATACCTTACGATTTCACCGCCGAGCACCCCGCAGGCGCCGGTCACCACCACCACTTTGTCCCTGATGTCGAATTGATTATACATATGTCAATACAGAAGTTTTGTTTCGTTTTCGATATAATCGCGGCGGAGCATGCGCTCGGAGCGGGGCAGGGTCCTTTTCTTGAATTCTCCGTCCTTGACTTTCACAGAGGCATGGACGCATTCGAAGCTGGCCGGAACCTTTATGTCGCGAAGCTCGATATTCCGGAACGGGGCCGCTTTCTTAGCCCAGATATGGGAATCATCCGGAGCCGTACCGCTGATGTTCTCAAAGGTGATGTCCTTTATTGTGGCGTCCTTGGAACGCATGTGATGGATGCGCAGGAGTTCCTTTGCATCGACCAGGATATCCTTGAAGACAATGCCGTCGATATCCGTCCCCGGCGAGCCCGGAGTGTAGGATGCAACAATGTTGAAGGCGGTAGCGGTGTCGGATACGGTGATGCTGGAGAAAACGGCGTCGTGGATATGGCCCTCACCCACCCCGACGCGGATTGCATTGCAGCTTGACGAAAGGTGGCACCCGGTGACTATCACCATCGCACAGTCCCGGGGATTCTCCAGAAGATGTGCCGACGAAGCCCGCAGGGTTATGCAGTCGTCGGAAGTGTCGATGCGGCAGTTGGTAATCGTAACATTGACGGAACGGTCGATGTCGATGCCGTCGCCGTTGAACGTGTGATAGTCCTTCCTGCGGGTATGCACATAGCATCCGTTGATGAATACATTCTCGCAGTTGAGGATGAAACAGCTCCAGTAAGGGGCGTCCGCAAGCTCCAGATTCTTGATGCTGATGTCGCGGCTGTCGACGAACCATACCATCTGGCCGGGGCGCGCCGGAATGCTGGATTTCTTTTTGTACGGTTTGCCTTCGGCGTCAATGATGAATGCATCCGAATTGCCGTCTATTCTTCCGGGGCCGCTCAGAGTGACATTCCTGACGCCGACCCCAAGAAGGAGATGGCCGCCGCTCATAAAATCCCCATGGCCGATTTCCGCCTCGTTCTGCGGGCAGCAGTCGGCAGCGCAATAGTCGTTTATGTCGGGGCTGCCCTTGATGACGGCTCCGGCGTCCAGGTGGAATTCGATGTTGCTGCGGAGCCAGATGGAGCCGCAGAGGTATGTACCCTCGGGCACGCATACTACACCGCCTCCCAGGGATGCTGCGTGGTCTATGGCGGCCTGCACGGCTTCAGTATCCAATGTGACCCCGTCGCCCCTGGCGCCGAAATCCCTCACCGACACATTCCCGGCAAAAGAAGCCGTTGCCCACAGAAAAGATATTAGCAATAAAAGTTTATTCATATCGGACTATTCTTATGGCATTAAGGACAGGAAGTCCCTTGGAGGGGACGAAACTCACGTCGAGGCCGGTTCCGCCTTCGACATCCACGGTGAAACGCCGGATTACGGCCGTGTGGTATCCATATTCTCCGGCGATGTTGAAATCCGTCAGGACAGGGATTCCGTTGATGAGAACGGAAAACTCGCGCTCCGCCGCCTCCGAGGGAACGGCGTCGTTCCCCAGGCTGTACAACATGGGCTTGCCGCGATACGGGCCGGAGAGGTCGGCGAAATAGAGGTAAACGAAGTACTCCCCGTCGGGGACATCGGCCTTGAAGGCCTCACGGCCGGCCCTCTGGGTTTGGAAAACGGGGTCCAGACATGTCTGGGCGATGTCGGCCTCGAAAGCGGGACGGGAACCGCGTCCGCTCTTCTGGCGCATGGCGTCGCCTCCGATATATCCCCACGAGCCGGGTTTATACTCCTGCTCCGGAATCCATATCTGGCCGCCAGTCCTGTCTTCGAAAAAGCGGCGGGTACCCATCATCACGCTGATCTCCCTGAACAGGGACATGTCTTCCGGCACGAGGCGGAAATCCACACGCTGGAGGTCACGGGCGCCGTCGGAGCCGACGGCTTCAAGGATATTCTCGCCGCCGGTGAACGGTACGTCAAAGCGTGCACAGCCGCCGCTGACGGGCTTCGCTCCCAGTGATTTCCCGTTAAGGGACAATTCAACCCGTTCCGAGGAAGCAAAGACATCCACAGGCTGGATGCAGACGCCACCGAAAGCCTGACCGCCCCGGATTTTCCAGTCCGCCCCGCCGATCCGGACAAACGGGCCCTTGCCGAACAGCGCCTTGTACAGCCAATATCCGTCCTTGGGAGTCCTGTCGGAGGTGACGAGGCCCTTGAGGTTGAAATGCGGCACTGCAAAGCCCCTGGCTTCGGAATGGAAATCATTCAGGTTCCAGACGGTTGCCCCGCACAGATAGTCCTTCCCGAAAAGCACGGGAATGTAATTCCTGTGGAACAGCAGCGAGAACTCGCAGGTGTAGTCGTGGCACTCCGGTTCAAAGGAATGAAGGCGCGAATCGCAGTCGGCGCCATATTCCGAGACGAACAGGGCCTTCCCGGGGAAAGTGGAATGAAGTTCATCCAATGCAGCGCCCAGTTTCCCGAAAGAGCTGTAGTACCACCCGTAATATAGGTTGAAGCCAAGGATGTCGGGCACTTCCCAGAGCCCGCTTTCCTTGTATTTCCTGCGGTTGGAATCGCAGGGAATCATGGTGGGCCTGGAGGGATCCGCCTGCCTTATCGCGCCGTCTATGCAGGATGCGCATTCCTTCACTTTGCGGAAATACTCTTCCATGGACATGCCCCCGGACTTCCAGGGAGAATCATCGAGAAGCACCTCGTTCATATAGGCCCAGGCGACCATGGAAGGATGGTTGAAACTCTGGTACACCATCTCCCGCGCCATATTCTCGCAGTTCTCCGCGAAGTCGCCGGCAAATCCGATGCGGTTGACCACAGGAATCTCCACGCACCCAAGGATGCCCAGACGGTCGCATTCCTGCGGCACCAGATCGTCCTGGGGATAATGGGAAATCCGTAGGAAATTGCCGCCCATATCCTTGAGAAGGCGCACGTCCCGGAGGTGCATCCCGTCGGGGAGGGCGTTGCCCATGCCTTTATAGTCCTGATGCCTGTTGGTGCCGATGAGCTTCAGGTGCCTTCCGTTCAGGAAAAAGCCCTCCTGCGCATCGAACCGGAAGGTGCGGATTCCGAATGTGCTTCGCCGGGAGTCGACCGCATTGCCTTTCCTGTCCAGCAGGCGGGTGGTCACTGTGTAGAGCCGGGGAGTGTCCACATCCCAAAGAAGGGGCTCCGTCACGACGGCATCCGTCTGGACGACAACATTCCCGGACGGCTTGCAGAGGCACTTGCGGACGGAGGCCACCGCAGTGCCGTCCGGAGACAGGATGATGTGCTCCAGGATGAGCTTCTTTTCCGGGCGGGTTATGCTCAGATGCGTCTCGATATGGACGGAAGCCTTTGACTGCGAGACCTCGGGAGTGGAGATATATACGCCTCCGCCTGCATAATGCTCCACGCTGATATGATTCTCGGGAACGAACAGGAGAGACACGTCGCGGTAGATGCCACCGAAGAAGGTGAAATCGGCCGACATGGGAGGAATGCCCTCGTTGTGGGAATTGTCCACCCGGACCTCGAAAGCGTTGGGACCGGGGTGGACCAGACCCGTAATGTCGAACATGAATGCGGTGTATCCGCCCTTGTGGCTGCCGGCATGCACGCCGTTCACATACAGGTCGGTTTGCTGGTTGGCCCCTTCAAAGCGCACGAAAACCTTCCTGCCGGAAAGGTTTTCGTTGATAATGACCGTTTTGTCGTACCATCCGACGCCCCGCCAGTAGCCGGGCTCGTCATCGGTACAGTCTTCCGCATTCCAGGTATGGGGAATCGATACCTTTTCCGTCACCTGGCTGCCGTCCTTGTGGAAGGACCAGTCTTCGTTGACAGTCCTTTCATACCCGGGAGCGGCCAGGACAGGCCGGCATAACAGGCACGAAAAGAGTATGACGAGCGAAAGACGGACCTTATCCATAGACGGCTGGAATGTGCCATTGTGACGGCAGATGGCTTACAACAGGTGCGCTCCGGCGGTGAGGCCGGCCATGACTATGCTCACCATGCTCATGAGCTTGATGAGGATGTTGAGGGAAGGACCGGAAGTGTCCTTGAACGGGTCGCCCACGGTGTCGCCGACCACGGTGGCGTGGTGGCATTCGGAGTTCTTGCCTCCGAAATTGCCTTCTTCGACGAACTTCTTGGCGTTGTCCCAGGCGCCGCCGGAATTGGACATGAACACGGCCAGGACGAAGCCGGCGCCGAGTCCGCCGATGAGCAGGCCGAGAACGCCCGCCACACCGAGCACGAGGCCGACGACGACGGGAACGATTATGGCCAGCAGGGCCGGGCCGAGCATTTCCTGCTGCGCAGCCTTGGTGGAAATCTCCACGCAGCGCTTGTAGTCGGGAGTGCCCTCTCCGGTAAGGATGCCCTTGATTTCACGGAACTGGCGGCGTACCTCGACCACCATCTTGGAGGCGGCGCGGCCTACTGCGTTCATGGTGAGGCCGCAGAACAGGAAGGCCATCATGGATCCGACGAACACGCCCGCAAGCACGGTGGGATTCATCAGCGATACGTTGAAATTGTGCAGGATGTCCAGGATGGACGCCTCAGCGGCCTTGACCTGCCCGGCGACTCCGGACACCATGGTCCCGGCGCGCTCCAGGGCGATCTTGATTTCCTCGATGTACGACGCCAGAAGAGCCAGGGCGGTGAGGGCGGCGGAACCGATTGCAAAGCCCTTGCCGGTGGCGGCGGTGGTGTTGCCGAGGGCGTCGAGGACGTCGGTGCGCTCGCGTACGGAAGGCTCGAGCTCGGACATCTGGGCGTTGCCGCCGGCGTTGTCCGCTATGGGGCCGTAGGCGTCGGTAGCCAGGGTGATGCCCAGGGTGGACAGCATGCCCACGGCGGCGATCGCTACACCGTACAGTCCTTTGCTGAGGCAGGCGGCGGTCATCATGTTCTGCACGTCGAACCCGATGGCGAACAGATATGCCAGCACGATGGCGCAGACGATGGATATGACCGGGACGGCGGTGGACACCATTCCGAGGCCAACGCCGTTGATGATGACGGTGGCCGGACCGGTCTTGGAGGCCTCAGCAAGCTTCTGCGTAGGCTTGTATGAATGCGAGGTATAATATTCCGTAGCCTTTCCGATGACCACGCCCGCGATGAGGCCGGCCACGACGGAGCAGCTCAGGTGCCACCAGTCGTTGTTCTGCACGCCGAATACGAGGGCCAGGATGCCGAAGGTGGCCACTCCGCTGAGGATGGCGGCGAGGTTGGTGCCGAAGCTCATGCTCTTGAGGAGCTGTGCCATGCCGGCGCCCTCACGCGTACGTACGGTGAAGATGCTCACGACGGACAGCACAACTCCCACGGCGGCGATCAGCATGGGGGCGAGGATTGCCTTTGTCTGCATCTCGGGGCCCATGGCGTAGAAGGCCGAAGCTCCGAGGGCCATTGTGGAAAGTATGGAGCCGCAGTAGCTCTCGTAGAGGTCTGCGCCCATGCCGGCGACGTCGCCGACGGTGTCGCCGACGTTATCGGCGATGGTGGCGGGGTTGCGGGGATCGTCCTCGGGGATGTCCTGTTCAACTTTACCCACAATGTCGGCGCCCACATCGGCCGCCTTGGTGTAGATACCGCCGCCCACGCGGGCAAAGAGGGCCTGCGTAGAGGCACCCATGCCGAAGGTGAGCATGGTGGTGGTGATGACCACCAGGTTCTGCGCCTCGGTAGCCGGGTAGAAAATCTTGAGGACACTCCACCAGATGGCAATGTCCAGCAGGCCGAGGCCCACCACGGTGAGGCCCATGACGGCGCCGCTGCGGAAGGCAATCTTGAGGCCGCTGTTCAAAGAACGCATGGTGGCGTTAGCGGTGCGGGCGCTGGCATACGTGGCGGTTTTCATGCCCACGAAGCCGGCCAGACCGGAGAAGAAACCACCGGTGAGGAAAGCGAACGGAACCCAGGGATTCTGCACGCCAAAGCCATAGGCCAGCACGGCAAAGAGCACGGCCAGCACGGCAAATACTATAACGACCACTTTGTACTGCTGCTTGAGGTACGCCATGGCGCCTTCGCGCACATACTGTGCGATTTCTTTCATGGTGACGGTGCCTTCGCTTTCCTTCATCATCTGACGGAAGAAAATCCAGGCAAACAACAAGGCCACCAGT
>JAFZZW010000014.1 GCA_017615615.1 Bacteroidales bacterium | reverse complement strand
CCCTCCCGTTCATGGCCACGGGCGGCCAAAGGTTTCAGGAAACCTGACTGCCGGTTTGAGGTCGCGTCCCGTACATACTATTCTACTCCGAAATCAAAAATAATGGCTTCGTGGAAGGTCTTGTGGGGTTTGAGGATGACCGAAGGATACTCCGGACGGTTGGGGCTGTCGGGATAGTGCTGGCACTCGATGGCGACGCCGTAGTAGTCGTGGTATATGCGGCCCTTCTTGCCCTTGGGGCAGCCGTTAAGCCAGTTGCCGGTGTAGATCTGCACGCCGGGCTGGGTGGTCGTGACCGTGAGGGTGCGGCCGCTGCGGGGCGCCTTGAGGATGGCCGCCGTCTGCAGCTGACCGGGGGTGTAACCGTCTATGAGCCAGCAGGCGTCGTAGCCCTTGCCAATCTTGAGGGCCGGGAAATCCTTGCGGATGTCGCGTCCCAGGCGCTTGGGATTGAGGAAGTCCATGGGGGTGCCGGCGACGGGCTCGGAGGGGCCGACTGGAATGAGCGTGGAGTCCGTAGGAAGGTACTCGGAGGCGTTGAGCTGCAGGATGTGGCCGAGTACGGAGCCGCGGCACTCGAGGTTGAAATATGCGTGATTGGTAAGGTTGATTACAGTAGTGGCGTCCGTACGGGCGGAGAAAGTGAGGCTGAGGACGTTGTCCTCGCTCCACTCATAGTGGGCGACGACGGTGAGGCGGCCGGGATAGCCCATCTCGCCGTCCTGGGATACGTATTTGAACTCTACGGCTCCCTTGTGCTTGCGGGACTGCCAGTTGCGGTTCTGGAAGCCGTCGGGACCTCCGTGGAGGTGGTTGGGACCGTTGTTGATGGGGAGGCTGTAGGTCTTGCCGTCGACGACAAGGTGGCCCTTGGCGATGCGGTTGGCGTAACGGCCGGGGCATTTGCCCAGGCAGGGGCCGTCGTGGTCGTAGTATTCGGCCTTGCCGTAGCCGAGGACGACGTCGCCCAGCTTGCCCTGCCTGTCGGGCACGTTGACGCCGACTATTGCGGCTCCGAAGCTGCTGAGGACGGCGGAAGCGCCTCTGGAATTGGTGATGGTGTAACGGTAAATGGGTTCGCCTGCGGGGGTCCTGCCCCAGAGTTTACGAGTGATTGACATATTTTTTAAAAAATTATCATGTGGTGAGTACAAATATAAAGATTATTTCTATATTTGCAGTCGATGCATGTAGTAAACTCCATAAGCTGGTGGCGCCTGAAGGATATTTCCGGTCAGGCTTAGAACATTGTATCATAATTAAAGAAATCATTGTTTTTTCGAAGGCTGCCCGGAATCGGTCAGCCTTTTTTATGCATATTAACTATTCAAAGCATATTGTTATGAAACAGAAAAAATTCATGCTTCCGGAGTCTGAGATTCCGACCCATTACTTCAATATCCAGGCGGTAATGCCCAACAAGCCCCTGCCGTTCCTCCATCCGGCAACCAGGCAGCCGCTCAAGCCTGAGGATCTGTATCCCATCTTCTGCAAGGCCTGCGCCGACCAGGAGCTCAATCAGACCGATGCATGGATTCCCATTCCGGAGGCCGTCCGCGAGCAGTACGCCGCCTACCGTTGCACCCCGCTCGTGCGTGCGTACGAGCTGGAGAAGGCCCTGGGCACGCCCGCGCACATATATTTCAAGAACGAAAGCGTCTCCCCTGCCGGAAGCCACAAGCTCAATTCCGCCATCGCCCAGGCCTATTACGCCAAGGAGCAGGGAGTTACCAACCTCACCACGGAGACCGGAGCCGGGCAGTGGGGCGGCGCCCTCTCGTACGCCACGAAGAAGTTCGGCATCGACTGCGCCGTATATATGGTCAAGGTGAGCTACGAGCAGAAGCCCTACCGCCGCAGCATCATGCAGACCTTCGGGGCCGCAATCACCCCCTCCCCTTCCATGTCCACCCGCGCCGGCAAGGACATCCTCACCATCAACCCCAACGACCGCGGCTCGCTCGGATGCGCCATCTCCGAGGCCATCGAGCTTGCAGTGAGCACGCCCAACTGCAAGTACGCCCTTGGATCGGTGCTCAACCATGTCTGTATGCATCAGACAGTCATAGGACTCGAGGCCGAGAAGCAGATGGAGCTCGCCGGGGAGTATCCCGACATCGTCATAGCATGCTTCGGCGGAGGTTCCAACTTCTCCGGCATCGCGTTCCCCTTCATGAGGCACAATATACTGGACGGCAAGAAGACCCGCTTCATCGCGGCCGAGCCTTTCTCCTGCCCCAAGCTCACCAAGGGCAAGTTCGAGTACGACTTCGGCGACGAGGCCGGCATGACTCCCCTCCTGCCCATGTTCACCCTGGGGCACAGCTTCAAGCCCGCCTCCATCCATGCCGGCGGCCTGCGTTACCACGGCGCCGGCGTCATCCTGTCCCAGCTGATGAAGGACGGATTCATGGAAGCCGTCGACATCGAGCAGCTTGACTCCTTCCGCGCAGGCGTCCTCTTCGCCCGTACGGAGGGCATCATCCCCGCTCCGGAGTCATGCCACGCCATAGCCGCCACCATTACCGAGGCCCTCAAGTGCAAGGAGAGCGGCGAGGCCAAGACAATACTCTTCAACCTTTCCGGTCACGGCTTCGTGGACATGGGCGCTTACGACAGCTTCTTCTCCGGCGAGATGCAGAACTACCACGTCTCCGACGAAGAACTCGCCAAGTTCATCAAGAGTGCCGACGCACTGAACGACAAATGACACGCCCCCGTAAAACGGAAGTACCTAACAGCCAACACCTTACGAAAAAACGTCCGGGAGATTTTCCCGGACGTTTTTTCATAATAAGCTTATTTATAGCGACTTACACTTGACGCTCTACTTATATACTTCCCTGAAGTAACGGTAGCTGCTGACGCGGAGCTCCGTGGCGGCGGGATCGTCCAGGACGAGGACGCCGTCGGGATGGTTCTGCAGAGAAGAAACGGTGTTGTAGTGCGTCATGGGGCCTTCGATGGCGGCTGCGACGGCACGGGCCTTCTTGGGGCCGAGGGCGAGGATTACGACCTCCTTGGAGCCAAGGACGGTGGCGACGCCGACGGAGAGAGCCTGCTTGGGGACGAGGTTGGGGTCGTTGTCGAAGAAGCGGGAGTTGACGCGGATGGTGTCCTCGGTGAGGGAGACTACGCGCGTGCGGCTCTGCAGGGAGGAGAAGGGCTCGTTGAAAGCGATGTGGCCGTCCTCGCCGATGCCGCCGAAGAACAGGTCGATGCCTCCGGTGGCGGCGATTGCCTCTTCATACTTGGCGCACTCGGCGTCGAGGTCGGGGGCGTTGCCGTCGAGGATGTGGATGTTCTCAGCGGGCTCGTCGATGAGGTCGAAGAGATACTTGTGCATGAAGCTGTGGTAGCTCTCGGGGTGCTCGACGGGCAGGCCGACGTATTCGTCCATATTGAAGGAGATGACGTTGCGGAAACTCAGCTCGCCGGCCTTGACCATACGGGCCAGTTCGGCGTAGGTGCGGATAGGGGTGGAACCTGTGCAGAGACCGAGTACGAAGGGCTCCGACGTTACTGCGGCCTTGGCCTTGATGGCCTCGGCGATGCGATGCGCAACCCACAGGGATGCGTCTTCAGCGTGATCACGAATGATTACTTTCATAAATACACTATCTTAACTTAAGGAAAACTTCAATTGCCTGATATTCGGCCATGCCGAGGGCGTCGTAGGCCTTGGCGGTGGCGCTTGTGCGGTCCTCGGCCCTCTGCCAGAACTCGCGGGGGTCTTCTCCGGGGAACGGGACTATGTCTTTCTGGGAGAGGTGACGGTAGATGGCGTGGCGCTTCTCCACGACTTCGTCGGGACTGAGGGGGACGGCCATATCGACCCTGGAAAGCTCCCACTCCATCCAGGCGCCGCGGTACATCCAGATGTGGCAGTCGGCAATCCAGGGGGCGCCGGCCTCTTCCAGCTCGTAGAAGGCCTCCAGGGCGGCCTCGGTGCAGACGCGGTGGGTGCCGTGAGGGTCCGCAAGGTCGCCGGCCATGTATATCTGATGGGGCTTGATTTCCTCCATCAGGGCCTTGATTATATCGACGTCGGCCTGGGAGCAAGGAAGCTTGCGTATGCCGCCGCTCTCGTAGAACGGGAGGTTGAGGAAGTGGATGTGGTCGTCTTTCATGCCGAAGGAATGACAGGCGCCGCGGGCCTCGCTGCGGCGGATGGCAGCCTTGATATTGAGGAGTTCCCTCGGCTCGGGCTCGCCGGGAACCTTGGATGCTATGAGGGCCCTGACCTCTTCCGTGCGGTCGCCGTAGCCGAGCTGGGCGGCGGCGTCTATG
>JAFZZW010000013.1 GCA_017615615.1 Bacteroidales bacterium | reverse complement strand
GGCAAGACTGGCTCCCTGTGCAAATAGTTCGCACTCACGCAGTGTGAATGGAACAAGTTTTATCCGCAGAGTCAGTCTGCCGCGAAGCCCGCCCTTGTTCTTTAACAGCTTTTTGCTGATCCATGAAGTGGCACTGCCACATACTATCAGCACTATGTCTTTTTCCCGTCGTGCTGTTGCCCATCCGTTCCAGAAGTTCTCCAGAGCACCTATAAGATTTCCCTTGGGGGTATCCATCCACGGAAGTTCGTCAATAAACAAGACTTTTTTCCCTGCCGGAGCATCACTTATGAACTGTTTTAAGAGTTCAAAAGCATCAAACCATGTTTTAGGCACGCTACACTTATCCATTCCAGCAGCAAGCAATGAATTACGGAAAGCTGTCAATTGCTGACGAAGAGTTCCTTTGGCCACGCCTGTATGCTGGAAACAAAACTGGTAGTTAAATGTCTCGCGTATAAGATACGTCTTTCCTACACGCCTTCTTCCATAGACGGCACAAAACTGAGAATCTTCTTTTTCGAGAAGACTCAGCAACTCGCGCTTTTCTTCTTCACGTCCTATTATCATATGCAATATTCTAAATTCGCTGCAAATATAGCAAAAACATCGATATAATCAGCGCAAACATTGAAATAAATTGAGGTTTCCGCTAGGAATAGCCAACAGTCGTGGCGCAACCTACTGGCCCGGCTGCTACCAGAACCAGTCTGAAATAAACACGAATGAATACAGATTTAGTAAGCACTTATTTACTAAGCAATTACTTACTAACTTGTTTCTTACTAAATAAATGCTTATATTTGCGGAAGAATAACATTAATGCGCAATGGATCAAGTATTTACTTTCGGTAAGCCGGTTGATGATGAGATGTTTACTGACAGGGAGGCGGAGTCGGTCAGACTTAAGGCAAACTTTGAGAGTGGAATCAACACATTTATTATCTCGCCAAGAAGATGGGGTAAAACTTCATTGGTAAAAAAAGTAATCAGAGAATCCGACAAGAATGGTGCAATCTATGTATTTGCAGATGTATTCAAAACAAAAACCCCATACGAGTTTTGCGAAACGCTTGGGAATGCCATCCTGAAGCAAACTTCATCCGCTTTTGAGGAACTGGTTTCAAATGCGCAAAAGTTGCTGGGGAGGATTCATGTAGGAGTTAATCTGTCGCCCGACCAGGCAAATCCTCTAAAACTGCGATTTGGCATAGAGGATGACCATAAATCGATTGAAGATATTCTTATGCTTCCTCAACGGATTGCAGAAAAGAAGAAGACAGCTATTGTCGTGTGCATTGATGAATTCCAGCAGATTGCGGATTACGAGGACAGCCTCACTTTTCAGAAAGAGTTGAGGACCATATGGCAACACCAGAGTAACGTTTCCTACTGTCTGTTTGGCAGTAAGCGTCATATGATGGAGGGCTTGTTCGATGACGAGACTAAACCTTTTTACAAATTCGGTGATATCTTATACTTGAAAAGAATTCCGCTCTCTTACTGGATAGCCTTCATTTCCAAAAGATTCTCTTCAGCCGGAAAGACTATTACCGATGAACAGATTGAAAGGATTTGTACGACTGTTGATTATCATTCTTCATACGTACAGCAACTAAGCTGGTACGTATATCTGTTTTCCGACAAAAAAGTAACTGAAGAAGATATCGATAAAGGCATAAAAGAGCTGATTGACCAGAATACTGCGTTGTTTGAAAGTCGGACAGAAGGTCTTTCTCCTCTCCAGATGAGAATGTTGCTGGCGGTGTCTGAAGGGATACACGATGGTTTTTCTTCCTCCGGTGTAATCAAAAAGTATAAACTGGGATCATCTGCTGCTGCAATTGCCACAAAAAAAGCACTCCTGGAGAAAGGACTGGTATTTAATGAAGATAAAAGGATTCAACTGTCAGATCCAGTTCTCGGGCTGTGGATGATATTATGATGGGAAAGGCGAGATTGTTGCAACTAAAGGCATTATCGTTCTAACTGTCAGTTCCATCCGGGCGTATTTTTGCATTTATGAAAGCGTTATTGTCTCTATTGCTGCTTCTGCCGTGGTCACTCTTCGCCCAAGATGAAGACCGCCTGACAGTCGCGTCCTTCAACGTCCGGTTCCTGGACGACAACCGGCCGGAGTATGACTACAAGTTCGGCGGGCAGCCCTGGGGCGTCAGGAGGCCTGCCGTGAAGGCGTTTTTCGAGCAGAACGACATAGATGTGGCCGGGCTGCAGGAGGTGCGCCGCACGCAGGCGGCAGACCTGGAAGAAGACCTCGGCAACGAATGGTTCATCTATTGCCCGGGGCGGCTGAGCGGCGGCAGGATGGCGCGCACATCCGACGAATCCACGGGCGTAATGTACCGCAAGTCCCGCTTCAAGCTCCTGGGACACGGATGCTTCTGGCTGAGCGATACCCCGGCGGACACCGCATCCCTTCGCAAGGGACAGAAATATCCTATAATCACCTCCTGGCTGCACCTGGAGGATAAAAACGGCGAACAGTTTTGGTTTTTCTCCGCCCACATCAGCTGGTCAGTCGAAGAGAATCCCGAGCTTCCGGACCAGGAAGTGGAGACACTCCTGTGCGAAATGGAAAAGCTGACCGGTCTTAACAGGGCTGATTTCAGGACCTCGCCGGTTTTCCTTGTAGGGGACCTCAACAATTCTCCTGAAGAATCCGCCATCAAGACGCTTAAAGGCTATTTCCGGGACGCCCGCGCCAGCAGCCCGGAGACGGAATCCACCGACAGGAAGACCTTCCACAGCTGGGGAAAGGAGAAGGGCTCAGGCATAATAGACTATATCTTCTATGGCGCCGGCAAGCCGCTGGAGTATGTCGTAGACAACGCAAACTACTGCCCGGAGGTGAAATTCATCTCGGACCATTATCCGGTTCTTTTCAAGCTTTCACGCGGCCCCGGCAAGTATTGCCTCACCCCCAAAGCTCCCGCCAGGCCGCGTTACAACGGCCCCGCCGTAATGGGAGCCCGCCCCGGCCATCCCATTTATTTCCGCCTCCCCTTCTCCGGGCATCGGCCCATGAAATTCAGCGCCTGCCGTCTTCCCAAGGGGCTTAAACTCGACCGCAGCAGCGGAGTGGTTAGCGGCAGCGTTGAGAAAGCCGGTGATTATACCATCACCTGGAAGGCACAGAACAAAGCCGGATGCGGCAAGGGAAAGATGGTTCTCAAGATTGGAGACACCATCGCCCTCACGCCTCCCATGGGATGGAACAGCTGGAACTGCTGGGGCCTTGAGGTCTCCCAGGAAAAGGTTCAGGCATCTGCCAATGCGCTGATTGAGAGCGGCCTGGCCGATTTTGGATACAGTTACATCAACATAGACGACGCCTGGCAATCCGCCGAACGCAGCGCCGACGGCACCCTCCTTCCAAATGAAAGATTCACGGACATAGCCGCCCTGGGGGACTGGCTTCACGGCAACGGTCTCAAACTCGGCATCTACTCATCGCCCGGCGACCGCACCTGCGGAGGATACCTTGGCTCTCTGGGGCATGAGCGGCAGGATGCCGACACCTGGAACTCCTGGGGCGTGGATTATCTGAAATACGACCTCTGCGGCTACCGTTCCCTCCTCAAGGAAATGCCGACGGTAGGGCGGGAAGAACACATGAAGCCTTATCTCATAATGAAAGAAGCGCTTCTGCAGCAGCCAAGAGATATCGTCTATTCCATCTGCCAATATGGCCTTGAAGACGTCTGGACTTGGGGAGAAGAAGCCGGCGGCAACCTCTGGCGCACTACGGGAGACCTGTGGGACAAATGGGAGCGCGTCGTCCGCATAGGCTTTGTCAAGCAGCGCCCGGCCGTATCATATTCAGGCCCCGGGCATTGGAACGACCCCGACATGCTCGTAATAGGCAAGGTCGGCTGGGGTGAGGGACTTCGCGACAGCCGGCTCAGTGCCGACGAGCAGTATTCCCACGTCTCGCAGTGGGCCCTCCTCGCCGCCCCGCTGATGATCGGCGGAGACCTCTCCTGCGTGGACGAATTCACGCTTAACCTGCTCTGCAACAACGAGGTAATCGCCGTCGACCAGGACCCTCTGGGCAAGCAGGCCAGCTGCCTTTGGGAAAACGAAACGATTCAAATCTGGGGGCGTCCCCTGTCGGACGGATCCCGCGCCGCCGGCATATTCAACCTGGGTGAACGCGCGGTTGAAATCGACCTCCCGGAGATGCTGGCAAAGGCTGGGCACCCTAATGCAGGCTCCTGCCGCGACCTTTGGCGGCAGAAAGACTGCCCTGATCATATTTGCATACAGCCCCACGGCGTTATTCTGGTGAAGTATTATGCTGAATAATAAGTTTCTGCTCCTTCTCGCTCTCCTTCTGCCATGGCCTGTCACCATGGCAGCGCAGTGGCAGACGATGCAACTGGACATCCATTCGGGGCTCAGCGACAACTGCGTAAACGACGTGCTGGTGGACTCCAGGGGCTTCCTCTGGATAGGGACGAACGCCGGGCTGGACCTGTACGACGGAATAAGCTTGATGAACGTGTCATTCCCCGGAACGGAGAATCATGTGCGTCCCGTGGTGTTTTCCCTTGCCGAAGATCCTTCAGGCATCCTGTGGGCCGGCACCTCCGAGGGCCTGTATTGCATCGACAGGAAACTCCTTGAGATGCGTCTGTTTGAAATATCCGGACTCGATGGTTATTCCGCACGTCAGATGTGCTGCAGCAAAAGCGGTTATGTGTGGCTTGCACCCAAGCGGGAGAATGTTGTCCGTATCGAGACGTCAAGCGGAACGGTGACAACAGTCTCCATAGACGGCACAGCCCTCAGCTGCGACCCTTCAGGCGCCGTTTACATCATTTCAAGCGACGGGCGGCTGTATGTCTCCGCCGACGGAGCCTCCGATCCGGAGTGCCTGTACGCCGAACCGGACCTTCCCGCCGGCATTTCGCGCATAGCAAGTACGGACAGTCATATTTTCCTTTCAGTCGAAAAGGGCATGGCATATGCATTCGATAAGAATGACCGGGAGCTCACGCCGCTACCCTTCATCAACAGAATGAGGGATGCAGCCTCTTGTGCGGACGGGGAGACATGGATTGCGGCGCGCGACGGCATACAGGTGCTGGACAGCACTTTTGCCCTTGTGCGCACCATACGTCCTTTCCACGACAACTCCATCAGATGCGTCTCCGGCGACGGGAATGGCGGAGTATGGGCCGGAACGCTTCTGGAAGGCCTTGCGCATATTTCTCCGGACAAAGTCCAATACAGGCACTACAGCGATTCTTTCGCCGGAGGCCGCTTCAAGGCACGTGATTTTGCCGAGACTCCGGACGGACTGATCTGGATCGGCACCGACACCCAGGGTCTGCTGTGCCTGGATCCCAAAAACGGCGGAGAGCATGCCGTACGGCAGTTCTTCCCGGGGCGCAATGTAACAGGCCTCATGGCAGAAGGCGGCAAACTTTGGGTTGGAACCATTGACGAAGACCTTCCCGTAACACTTGTCGATACCGGAACAGGAAAGAGAACCGCCTATCCGCAAGCCGGAAAATCGGCATATTCATTCTGTCGCGACCTGTCCGGCAGACTTTGGATAGGCGGCAAGGACAGTTTCGTCGTAGGCAGGGACAAGCCAGACGGCAGCTTCATCCGCGAGATATTCGTCCCTTGCGAACAGGTCTCCCGCATCATCTGCACATCGGACGGAAACATCTGGATCGCCAGCATCAGCGGACAGGTATACCGTTATAATGAGTATTCGCTTTCGACATACAAGATTCCAACATCCAACATCCTGACCGACATCGCAGAGGACGGGCATGGACGGGTGTTTGCCACATCCGAAGGCGGCGGACTCTGGGAATTCAATCCGGTCCGCGATTCTTTCCAGCCCGCCGGAGCAGCGGAAACCAGGCTTCTGAAAATTGCCAGGCCCCGCGGCAGCGACCTTCTCTGGATCACCGGGGCCCATGGAATGCATATCCTCAACCCTGCTGACGGCAGGCAGCTGCCCATGATCCCCATCGACGCCCTCGGAATAGACAGTTTCAATTACTCATCAAACTTCATTTCTTCCGACGGGACGCTCTACGCGGGTACGTCAGACGGATTCATCTCTTTCTCCGCCAGGCGGATGTCGGAGGCGCCGGAGCCCGTAATCGCGCCGGTCTTCTCATCCTTGCACATCCTGTCTTCCGCAGGGAAGGAGGGCGGGGCCCGTTATTTCCGTCCCGCTTCCCTCAACATCGGCAGAAGCGCCCGTTCCTTCGAGGTCAACGTGTCGCCGCTGGATTACAGCAGGTTCCCAAGCAAAGAACTGTTCTGGAAAATCGACGGCATCAACGGATGGCAGCCCGTCAGGGACGGCAGTTTTACGGTTTATGACCTGTCCCCTGGAAGATGGGACCTCAAGGTAAAGGCGCTTGCGGTTTCCGGGGCGGAAAGTCCCGAGGCGGTGCTGTCGCTGAGGGTCCAGCCACCGCTTCTGCTCAGTCCTGGAGCTTTCCTGGTTTATCTTGTCCTCTTCCTGCTGTCCATCTACGGGATATCCACACTCTCCGACCGCCGCGCCAAGGCAAAGGCCGCCAGGGAGCAGGAGCGCAAGTTGCTGGAATCCAAGATGGAATTCCTCACCTCCATAGCCCACGAAATACGCACCCCGCTCTCGCTTGTACAGATACCGCTGGAGGCCTTGATACGCAAGTTTTCCTCATCTCCGGACGGTGCAGTCCAGGAGAATCTGGACATAATGCGGCGCAATTCCCTCAAGCTCACCGTTCTCATAAACGAGCTCCTGGACTTCCGCAAGCTTACCGATTCCACATTCCAGATGCACCCCGAGTTCCTGGACATCCGGAGCATAGCCAAGGATGCCCACCGCCGCTTCCTGCCCATGTTCCTGCAGGAAGGAAAGAGTTTGGAGCTCAGCCTCCCGGAGGTGCCGGTTTACAGCGAAACGGACGTCCGCTCCCTCGGCCGCATCTTCGACAACCTCCTTTCCAATGCCCTCAAGTATTCCGGGCACCGTTCGTCCGTAGTGCTGTCCGTCAAGGGCCAGGATGCGGTGGTGAGCGTGGAAAACGACGGCCCGGTACTCCCCGAAAACGTACGCGAAGAGATATTCAAGCCGTTCTACCGATACGGAGACAGCGCTTCCGCCAACGTGGAAGGTACCGGGCTCGGCCTTTCGACAAGCCGCCAGTTCGCGTCGCTGCTCGGAGGCTCCCTGACGATGGACGACGACCTGTCCGTCAACAGGTTCATCTTTACGATTCCCGTGTCTTCGGAAGCCTCGCAGCCATCCGGGCCGATCAGCGTCAGCACCAAGGACAAGTCCATAATGGTGGTCGAGGACGACAAGGACATGGCACGTGTCATTGGGGATATACTCAGCGAATCGTATGACATTCTGTATGCCTCCAACGGCCGCCAGGCCCTTGACAAGATAGAGGCTGGCGCGTCTCCCACCCTGGTCGTTTCGGACGTGATAATGCCGGAGATGGACGGAATCGCTCTCACGAAGGCCCTGAAGAGCAATCTGGCCACCAGCCATATACCGGTCATACTGCTCTCTGCGGAAGTGCCGGACGTATTCATGCAGGAAAGCCTCGAAGGCGGTGCGGACGCATATCTGGAGAAGCCGTTCTCGCCCAAGAAACTGCGCAGCACCGTGGACAACCTCATCGAGAACCGCAAGCGCATTTACGAATTCTACATCTCCTCGCTCCCGTCTGACGGAGAACTGCCTTCCGGCCGGGTTTCCGCCCAGGAGCAGAAGTTCCTCCGAAGCATCCAGGAATATGTTTCCGCCAACCTCCACCGCAACATCACCCTGGACGACCTTGCCGAAGTCGTGTGCCTGTCACCTTCCACCCTGTACAAGAAAATGAAGGATTATGCCGGGCTCGCGCCGATGGAATATGTGATGAAAGTCCGCCTGCACAGGGCCGTGGAGCTGCTGAAGGATGATTCCGTATCGGTACAGGAAGTGGCGTCTGCCGTAGGATTCAACACCCATTCCTTCTTCTCTGAGTGCTTCAAGCGGGAATTCGGCATGACGCCGCGCCAGTGGAGACTGCGCAACGTAGCCAAAGGGCGGAATATCAAATGATTATGAAGAAACTGCATATACTGCTGCTGATTAGCTCCACCCTTCTGGCCGCAGGGTGCGGGGAAAATGAGGAGCCCGGGATTCCTTCTCCCGTATTCGACGCCAGGCCGGAATACGTCGACTTTTACCGGACCGCGTGGGAACAGGCCAAGGCCCATATCAAATATCAGCCTGGCCTCGCACAGCCCTTGTACATGGACGAGGGGTTCCGGGACGAGGCGATCTGGATCTGGGATTCGGAGTTCATGGTCCTGTTCTGCAAATACGCCCCGAAGGTTTTCCCAGGCATCCAGACGCTCGACAATTTCTATTACACCCTTCACGGGAATGCTGGGTCTCCGCTCAGCGTATGGCACCCGGACAATCCCCCTTTCTTTGCCTGGGTGGAGAACGACTACTACAAATTCACCGGCGACAAGGCCCACATCAAGGAGCTGATCAGCGAGAAGCAGTTCCTCCAGAAGCATTTCGAGCTGTTCAACACCATGAAGCCCGGGACGAAATTCCCTTTCCCGATTTGCAACATAGGCATTGCCGTAGAATACAAGGGCATAGGCTACAACTGGAACAGCTGGCAGAGCGGCATGGACAACACTCCCAGAAAGAGGGAGATGCCGCTGTTCTGGGTGGATGCCATATCGCAGCAGGCCCTGTCGGCCCTATATATCTCCCGCCTTGCCCGGGTTGCCGGGGATAAAGCCGTGGAGCAGGAATACAAAGACAAGTACGAGGAGCTGAAGGAGAAGGTGAACAGGTATTACTGGGACGAGGAAGACGGCTGCTACTACGACATACGGGAGGGAGACCTTTCCAGAACGCATATCCTCACGCCCGCTTCCTTCTGGCCCATGCTTGCGGAAATCCCATCTCAGGAGCAGGCAGAAGCCATGGTCAGGTTCGCCCTGCAGGACGACAAACTCGGAGGCGCGGTGCCATGGACGTCCGTAGCCCGGGACGATGTCGATTTCGACCCGGACGGGAACTACTGGAGGGGCTCCATGTGGCTCCCGACGGCCTATATGGGCATCAAGGCTCTCGAAAAGTACGGCTTTTTCGAGCAGGCCGACAGCACCGCGGAAGCCATCCTCGATCATATGTGGCAGACTTATTCGCAGTACGAGCCGCACACTATCTGGGAGTGCTACAACCCATCAAAGCCGGAGCCTGCCAGCAAGGCTACCAGCGCGTCCACCAGGGTCAAGAGCGTCAAGGCCGATTTCTGCGGCTGGTCGGCCCTCGGTCCCATATCGCTCTTCATAGAGAACGTCCTGGGCTTCTACGAGGTCGACGCCCCTTCGGCCACCGTACGCTGGAACCTGCACCAGAGCTGCAGGCACGGAATAGAGAAACTCAGCTTCGGAAACACAGTCACAGACATACTCTATGAGGACGGGGTCGTGACTGTAAAGACCAACCGTCCATATACCCTTTACATCAACGGCGCACGCTACGCCATACACCGCGGCAAGAACACAATCCACCCGACGATATGAAAAGATTCTTTTTTCTCCCCGTCGCTGCCATGATAATGCTGGCAGCCTTCTCATGCGAGACAAAGACGGATCCCGAAGACATCGATCCCGGTAATACTGAGGTCACCGACCCGGAAGATCCTCAAGGCCCGGAAAAGCCAGAAAAGCCGGAGGGACCTGTAGCGTCCAAGGGCGCTTACAAGCACGTAGTCATCGTCGGAGTTGACGGCGGCGGCGCGTTCTTCAAAGACACTCCCACGCCAAGGTGCGACGAGATTTTTGCAGGACAGGCTACTACCTATCGCTCCAAAACTTCGTTCCCCACAATCAGCGCACAGTGCTGGACGTCGATGCTTCACGGCGTCCTTCCCGAATTCCACGGCATAACGAATGACATTGCCGAGGACAAGGGCGTCCATTATCCGGTGAAGAGTCCCTATCCGTCCATCTTCCGAGTTGCCCGCGAGGCTCATCCGGAGGCAGACCTGGCTTCTTTCGTGAGCTGGTACGCCATCAACAACGGCATCATAGAGCATAACCTCGGTATTGAAATGGGAGAGACCAAGGACGTGGATCCGGAGATAGCCCGCATGGCCGTCCATTACCTCTCCGGCAAGGCACCGATGCTGCTGTTCATACATTTCGGTTCTCCCGATGTGGTCGGCGAGAAGGAAGGATTCGGCACGCCCGCCCAGCTCAAGGCCATCAGCGACCTGGACACATACATCGGGTGGATCTACGACCAGCTGAAGCTGAAGGATCTGCTTGACGACACCCTGTTCATCGTTACCGCCGATCACGGCGGCAAGGGCAAGAGTCACGGCGGAGACTCGGATGAGGAGAGATATGTATTTCTGGGTATCTCAGGCAAGACCGTAGCGGAAGGCACTATCGTCGACGCAGAGGCACGCGACATTGCGGCGATTGCAGCCTATGCGCTGGGACTCGAAGCCCCGGAAACCTGGACAGGTCACGTTCCTGCCGGGGTTTTCAAAGACTACACCGAGGCGGGCGAGCGCAAGGCCGGAGAGCTGCCGGGCGCAAAGTACCGCAGCCACCTGACAGAGCCCACTCCGGCCCTCAGTGACATGCAGGCCCTTCTCACAGGACATAAAG
This sequence comes from Bacteroidales bacterium, assembly GCA_017615615.1. GTDB lineage: Bacteria > Bacteroidota > Bacteroidia > Bacteroidales > UBA932 > Cryptobacteroides. The sequence continues at coordinate 42,759 of JAFZZW010000013.1, read as the reverse complement.
TGACGGCTTATTTCCCGTTCGACGACAGCATCGGCGACGCATTGGGCAAGGTGCAGACTGCATCCGGCGGAACGCTGAAGTATGAAGACGCCTATTTCGGAAAAGGCGTCGCGCTGAACAACGGGTACGTCACTCTGAAGGAGGTTTCCGTCGGCACCGGCTCTTTCTCCGCCGCTTTCTGGCTGAAAGCCACGCTCCCATCGCCCAAGGGCGCCGATCCGGGATTGATTTCCAACAAGGACTGGAACGAGGGCGTATATAAAGGATTCATCCTGTCCCTGAGGGGTTCCCGGGATATCAAGTTCAATGTAGGAGACGGCAGCAAGAACAGGATGGATTTCACACGGCTCCTGCCCTCCGATTATGACCAGGGCTGGATGCACGTCATCCTTACAGTCGATCGCGAGAACAGGAAAGTCCGCATATGGTACGACTTCATTGACGGCGACGAGGCAGACATCCCCGAAGCGCTGACAAGCATCTCATTCGACTCGTTGGACTTCAATATCGGCCAGGACGGCACCGGCAGTCTGGCTTACAAGCTTCCCGCCAGCATGGACGAGCTTATAATCACGTCAGACGTCCTGTCCGATGAAGATGTGGCCGCACTGCGGGCTCACTATACGGCGAAATAATAATTACTTGCAATTGTCGGAAACATCGGCGTATTAAAAACGTCCGCGACCGGATTATCTTTGTAAAAAGATACATTCGGATATTATGCGACGTTTTGCGTTAACACTGTTTCTCTCATTCCTTGCCATCGCCCTTCCGGCTCAGGAGGTCACCCTCTCCGGCGTGGTAACTGACGCCGTCACCGGAGAGCCCGTGATAGGTGCCGGCGTGGTAGTCAGAGGGACGTCCAACGGCACGGTCACATCCATCGACGGAAGATTCTCCCTATCCGCTTCAATTGGAAAGGAGATTGTCGTTTCGTCCCTGGGATACGAAGACTACAGTTTCAAAGTCACTGGCCCCGGCCCTGTGGAAATCAAGATGAGCTCGTCTTCCGAGTTTCTGGATGACGTGGTAGTGGTAGGATACGGTACCACCAAACGCGCCAACCTTACCGGTGCGGTGGACCAGGTTACCTCGGAGGTATTCTCCGGGAGGCCTTCATCGAATACCACCCAGATGCTCGTGGGAGCCATCCCAAACCTGAATATCACGCTGAGTGACGGCAAGCCGAGCCGTAGCGCCGACTACAACATCCGCGGCACCACTTCCGTAGGAAGCGGCGGCAATGCGCTCGTGCTGATCGACGGCGTGGAAGGCGATCCGGCCCTGCTCAACCCGGACGATATCGAGAGCGTTTCCGTGCTGAAGGATGCCGCATCGGCGTCCATCTACGGCTCCCGCGCGACGTTCGGCGTGGTGCTCATCACCACCAAGAGCGCATCGCAGGAGGCAGGCAAGTTCAACTTTACCTACAACGACAACCTTTCCTTCCTGACTCCGACCAACCTCCCCAACATCGTCGATGACGGATATGTGTATGCAGCTCTGTTCAGGGAAGCATACTACAACTACTGGGGCCTGGAGCCTTCCGGAATCAACACCAGCCAGGAGTACTCGCAGGCCTGGATGGACGAATTCCTGAGGCGCAAGCAGAAGGGCATCACCGACGAGGTGGATGTGGACGAGAGCGGCAGGTACGTCTATTACGGCAACACCAACTACTATAAAATCATCTACAAGCCGTACACGATGGCCCGCACGCACAATCTTTCCGCCAGCGGCACATCGGGAAAGATCGACTATTACGTTTCCGGACGTATCTACAAATACGACGGAATCCTGAATTTCAACCCTGACGAATACTTCACGACCGCACTGAGGTCCAAGATCACCGCCAGGCCCTTCGAATGGCTGAAAATATGGGAAAACCTCTCATACAACTACGAAAAGAACCATATCCCCGCCAGCCATAACCAGAACAACAACGGCCTGTTCCTCCGCAGCATGCAGGACGAGGGCCACGTTAGCGTTCCGGTTTTCAATCCCGACGGGACCCTCACCAAGAGCGGTGCAATGGCAATCGGCGGTCTGGTAACCGGAAAGAACTATACCGACAAGTACCGGAACAACATTACCACCACCACGGGTGCCCGGGCGGAATTCTTCGACCATACCCTCAGGCTCAACGCAGACTTCTCCTTCAAGGCAAACTGGGAGAACAATCTGAAGAAGAACACCATGGTCAGCTACAGCGAGGCTCCGGGAGAGGTTACGTGGAGAGGAACTCCCGGCGTGAACGACTATATCCAGGAGTACTGGTTCCGCAGCAACTACATTTCCACCAATGCCTATGCGGAATATGCAAACGTGTGGAATGAAAAGCACGATTTCAAGGTACTAGCCGGCTTCAACTGGGAACAGTACGCATCCAAGTCTTTCCAGATGCTGCGCTACGGACTCATCTCCGAGGACGTTGAATCCATCAACATGGCGATGGGAGACAACTTCTCGGAGTATTCCTACGAGGGCCGCTGGAAGAGCGCAGGCTTCTTCGCAAGGCTCAATTACTCCTTCGACGAGCGCTACCTGCTGGAACTCAACGGACGCTACGACGGCTCGTCCAAATTCCCCAGCAACCAGCAATGGGGCTTCTTCCCTTCCGCCTCCGCTGCCTGGAGAGTCTCCAAGGAACACTGGTGGAACGTTGACCCGGCATTCATATCCAACCTTAAGCTGCGTGCCTCCTGGGGCCAGCTCGGCAACGGAAACGTATCCGAGTATTCCTTCGTGGAGAGGTTCGGATTCTCCAACCTCAGCAACGTTATAGACGGTGAGAGCAAAAGACGCATCACCTCGATTCCGAGCCAGATTCCCGACAACCTGACCTGGGAAACGTCCAGGACCGTTGACGGAGGCGTCGATATAGGCTTCTACAACGGAAAGGTCAATTTCACGGGCGACTATTACGTCCGCAATACCCTGAATATGTACACTGTCGGCCCGACCCTGCCAGACACCTACGGCGCCAGCGCGCCGAAGGGCAACTACGCAGACCTGGTCACCCGGGGCTTCGAACTTACGCTGAGCTACGACGATTCCGTCCCTCTCGCAGGCCACGCCCTCAATTACGGCGTCAAGGCCACCCTTGCCGACAACCGTTCCTTCATCACCCGCTACAACAACCCGTCCAAGGCTCTGAGCGACTACTACGAGGGACAGGAAATCGGCGAAATCTGGGGCTTCCAGTTTGACGGTTTCTTCGAGAGCGACGACCAAATCAACAATTACTATGGTCAGGGAGACCCCTACGTCAACAAGCTCATTCAGATCAACGAGGGATACATATCAAAACCCGGCGACGTCATACTGAGGGACAACAACGGCAACCATCAGATCGACAAGGGAGCCCAGACGGTAAACGATCCGGGCGATATGGTGATCGTGGGAAACAAACATCCCCGGTATCTTTACTCGCTCTCGCTGAATCTGGAATGGAACGGAATCTTCGCATCCGCCATGTTCCAGGGCATAGGCAAGCAGGACTGGTATCCGAGCGGCGAATCCATCATCTGGGGCCAGTACCACAGACCTTACGGTAATGCACTGGCCTGGACGGTCAACAACGCCTGGACGCCGGAAAATCCCGATTCCTTCCTGCCCAAATACAGCGGCTACTACCGCATATTCTTCTCCGGCCAGCACAAGGTGGACCGCTACGTCCTTAACGCCGCGTACTGCCGGCTCCAAAATCTCCAGGTGGGCTGGAACCTGCCCCGCAAATGGCTGAAACCCATCGGCCTGAGCGGCCTCAGCATCTACTTCTCCGGAGAGAACCTCTATACCTGGGCGCCTCTGTACAAGCTGACGACGGACGTTGACATCGTCACTGCAACCCACGGCTCCGACGTCGATCTCGGCAACGGCACCGACAACTACGGAGACGGTAACAACCTCACCTCCCTCAGGACGTTCTCACTTGGTATAACCATTAAAATCTGACGGCTATGAAAAAGTACAGAATATTGATCATCGCCACCCTGGGAGCGTTCAGCCTTTATTCCTGCTCCCTCGAGGAACTGCCTGTGACATCCGGAAACAAGGAACTCATCTTCGCTTCCGCACAGGGTCTGGAGGCATATTCACTCTCATTCTACAATCAACTCCCGTCACTGAGCGACCTAACCAGCGGTGAAGGGACTACGGACTATGCCGTCAGCAGGAGCGTAAGCACGTTCTACACCGCCGCATATACGGCGGAGACCGCCACTTCCTGGGGCTGGGGCAACCTCCGTACAGTCAATTACTTTATCGACGGCATCCACAGCGACCTTTGTACCGTTCCGCAGGCCGACAAGGACCATTACGAGGGTCTCGCCCGCTGGTTCAGGGCCTACTTCTATTACCAGAAACTCTTCAAATACGGCGGCGTGCCCTGGTTCGACCACTGCCTCAAGAACGACGAGGTGGACGAGATGTACAAGAACCGGGATTCCCGCGACGTGATCATCAGCCATATAATCGACGACCTCGACTTTGCGGCCGAAAACATCCGGACCACATCTTCCAAGAGCAATACCCGCATCTCAAAGAATGCAGCTTATGCCCTGAAGAGCCGTGCATGCCTGTATGAAGCATCCTGGCGCAAGTACCATAATCTGGAGACTGAAGAATGGACTGCGGACAAGCTTTACCGTCAGGCAGCGGATGCCGCGAAGGTGATTATCCTCGACCCTCTGGTACTGCTTAACAACAAGGTGTGCTCAGATGCCTATCTGACCGACAATCCTTCCCTCGGTGCATACAGGAGCCTTTTCTACTCCAAGGACATCCTCACCGATGAAGTCATCCTGGGCGTACAGGCATCCCTCATCGACCTGGTGACCGGCGACGCCAACTGGTACTGGAATTCACCCACCTACGGCGGCTGCACCTGCCTGTCCAGAGCTTTCATCTTCACCTACCTGTGCACGGACGGCACTCCGTTTACCGACAAGGCTAAATACAAGGCCACCAACTTCATCAACGAGTTCTCCGGCCGCGACGCCCGCCTTGCCCAGACGGTCAAGGGACCCAGGTACGAGATCAAGGGAGGAGGCTGGAGGGACCGCCGTCCCAACATAGTGGACGGTGTCGCCATCACCGGCTACCACCCAATCAAGTATGTTGAGGATAGTACGGAGAAGAACGGGACCAACAAAAACGAGAACAGCCAGCCCATAATCCGCTACGCCGAAGTGCTGCTCAACTACGCCGAGGCGATGGCCGAACTGGGAGAGCTCACCGACGCCGACTGGGCTAACACCATCGGAGCCCTGCGCCTGCGCGCCGGCATCCAGGACAAGCCTGGAGTGACCTCCTCCAAGCCTACGAAGGTGGACAAATACTTGCAGGAGACTTTCTATCCGGATGTCACCGACCCCGTCATCCTCGAGATCCGCAGGGAGCGTGCCATAGAGCTTGTGTACGAAGGCTTCCGTGCCGACGACCTCAAGCGCTGGAAGGAAGGCAAGAACTTCGAGCGCGTCCCCTGGACCGGCATCCACGTGCCCGTCCTGAACGCCCAGTTCAAGGTTAACGACGACGACACACAGGACTTCTACGTCACCTATGACGCGTACGATGCAGTTCCCAGCTACGCCCAGAACAAATACGTCCACGTGTATCCTGAGGACTCCACCGAGCAGGGCCTCCGCCTGGACGAGAACCCCGACGGCGGCTACGACCTCCGCTACGAGGTCACCATCAAGCGTGTATGGCACGACGACGACCGCCAGTACCTCTATCCTATTCCTGCCGAGGTCATACGCGAGTATGCTAACCACGGATATAAACTCGACCAGAATCCCGGATGGTAAAAAATGATACGATATGAAAAGATATAGTTTGATCCTGACCCTGGCTATGTTCCTGCTGCCGTCCTGCTACCAGCACCAGCAGCTGGACTACAGTAAATGGTATACAGTCGAGCCGGAGGAGGAAGATCCGCTTCCCACCGAGGAGGTTAAGGGACTCATGATAATGTCCTCCAACGTGCGCTATTACTCCGCCCGCAACAAGGCGGACGACCCGGATGTCGGCGACCGTGACTGGGAAGTCCGCAAGAAGGGCTACTTCCAGATGGTGAACACCATGCAGCCCATGGTAATCGGTGTCCAGGAGGCCGAAATGAACCAGGTCGCGGATATTATCTCCAACTGCAAAGGCTACACCTTCGTAGGCGTCGGCCGCTCTGACGGGGCTCAGAATGGAGAATCGACCTCGATCTTGTACAAGACCGACGAAATCCAGCTTGAAGACTGGGGTACCGTATGGCTGTCTCCCACTCCCGATGTAATCGGAAGCTATTTCCCCGAAATGACCGATGGGCAGTACGGGCAGAGCCGCACCGCTACGTGGGCCGTGCTTACCGCCAAGGAAAGCGGACGCCGGTTCTTCTACATCAATACGCACTTCAGCCTGTATGAGGCCTCCCAACCCAAAGAGGTTCAGGTTATTCTGAATACCGTCAAGGAGAAGTGCCCTCCGGGACTGCCTGTCGTCCTTTCGGCAGACTGGAACCTGGAAGAGACCGATCCGATACTGGCGCCGATTAAGGAAAAATACGCCAGCGCCAGGCAGACCGCTCCTCTCACCGACAACATAGAAACATTCCACTGGTGGGGCAGCCAGAGCACGATTTCCAAGCATCAGCACCTGGACCACATCTTCTGGTCCGGATTCGACAGCTGTCTGCGTTTCCGCACCCTCAACATGAAGTGGAAAGGCCTGTGGATTTCCGACCACCATCCGGTATATGCAATCTTCAAGTTCAAGACCGGCTCCACCGAAAAGCAGAAGCCCGTCGCCGACTTCGAGATTCCCGCAAGTCCCAAGATGGACGAGACGATTACATTCATCGACAAATCCACATCGGAAGACGGCATCGAGGTATGGGAATGGAATATCGGCGGTATCGTTTCCTCTGCACAGAACCCGGAGGTGATGTTCAACACCTACGGTGACGATATCCCCGTAAGCCTCACGGTCACAGACCATTACGGCCAGAAAGCTTCCGCCTCCAAAACCTTCTCCGTAGCCATTTCCGGCGGACACGACCTCAACATAGAGTGGTGTAAGCTCTACGACGATACCGTCGACGGAAAGGGAACCGCCGTGGCGGACTGGACGGCACCCGCCGTCACTCCTTCCGGAGACAAGATTTACGTGGCTTCTTCCGGCTATCATCTAGTCGGCTTCAATCCCGACGGCAACATCTTCGGCAGCTACGACATCGGCAGGCGTGAGCCGTACGTCACCGACCGCGACATCCAGACGCCCACACCGTCCATCGACGCCCAGGGTAACGTGTACATCCCTGTCCAGTACGGTTACAGCGAAAACGGCCACGGAGGCCTGTACTCCATCAGGCCCGACCTTACCGGCGAAAACTGGTACCATGACACCGGAAACACCTCGCAGTACCGCAATACTATTCCGACCATCGTGGGAGACTACGTCGCAGTAGTCATGACGAACAGCGGTAACGACCTCACAAAGAACTGCGCAGTATTTAGACGCTCCAACGGGTCGCTGGTACAGGTGCTTGAGTGCGACAAGGGCACCTGGGGCGGCATGGCCGCCGGATATAAGGGCGAGCTCGTTTATTCGACCAACAGGGGCGGCACCAGGCAGGGACGTGAACCCAGCACCGAGACCAGCGGCGGATATCACGTAGCCGTGGTCGACGGCGCCATAGGCAACTGGAAGACATCCGCCAACAGCGACGCCGGCCGCAAGACCAACCTGCTCGGCATGCGCCACACCGACGGCAACGGTTACCTGTGCAAGGCCGGCCAGCCCGCGGTAGGCACCGACCATTGCGTATATGTATGCGCCACCAGCGACAACGAGAATATGATCTGCGCCAAGTACAACCTGGACAATTACGTGTACGATTCGGCACCGACTCCTCTATGGAAAGTTGAACTGGAAGCCAAATCCAACTCCGGCGTCCTTGGCCTTGGCTGCGTACTCGACGCAGACGGCAACGCCTACTTCCGTGCTGCCCAAAAAGTCTTCCGCCTGAACTCCAAGACCGGCGACACGGGCTGGGTTTACAACACCGAAGGTGATTACAACACCGGTGTTCCGGCCATCGACAACCTGGGCTATGTTTACGTAATCGACTACGGCGGGAACAAGCTGCTCAAGCTCTCATCCGCAGACGGCAAGCTCATTTCCTCGGTGGAACTCGAGAATCCCAGGACCAGCCCGACCATTGCCCCGGACGGTACCATATATGTGACCGGCTCGAACTCCCAGGGTGCGGTGCTCTACAAGATCAAATGCTCCAAGACAACGGCCCCCGGACCCAACTGGTCACAGCTCGGAGGTAATCCCCAGAAGACCTGCACTCCTCCCGGCGCCAACTATTGATGATTATGAAAAAAGATTATATAACCCCTCTCACCAACCTGATTCCGGTTTTCAGAATCAGCAAACCCCTGTGCGCCAGCACCGATGCTTTGACTCCTCTGGAAGAAAGTGACGACCTGAGCGGTCTGGATTGGAACTAAAAATGAATGTAGTCATGAAAAAGATCTATATCCTAGTCCTTATGCTTCCCTGCCTTGTGCTTTCATGCACCAGGGAGTTCAGCCCGGAAATGGCCAGCACCGTTTTTGAGGCACAGATAAGTGAAACCAAAACCCAGCTTGGAGAAAAGGCCGGCTCCTCCTATCCGAATTACTGGTCGGCAGGGGATGTCATTTCAGTAAACGGCTGTCCCTCGGTTACCCTCGATGACGGTTCCGAATATGTGGGGACCAACAAGGCCACCTTTACCATCCAGGGAGTGATCAACAGCCCTTATTATTATGCGTATCCTGCAGCCGCAGTCTCATCGTACAATAGCGGAAGCGCGATTATTACGCTCCCTGCCACTCAGTACATGTCTCCGACAAGTTATGACGAATCGGCTTTTGTCATGATAGGCTCGGGAAGCTCGGCATTGCTCAGCTTCTCCCCCGTGATGAGCGTCGTCAAACTGACCATTCCAGGGAGCTATGATGCAAAAATATCCTCAGTGTTGTTCGAAAGTCTTGGCACGGAGAAGGTCAGCGGCCCCTTCAACACCGATTTCAGCGGCCTTACACCGAGGAGCGGCGCCACCTCGCGCGTGTGCGTTTACGCCTACGGAGAGGGCAAGACCTTCGGGAGCAGTATGTTCCTTCTGATTCCCGCCCAGACTTATGCAAGCGGCATGCGTTTCACTATACATGCCACCGACGGCACTCAGATGACTTTCTCCACCTCGAGCTCATTCACGGCCCAGGCGGGAAAGGTATATCCTCTTACTACCAAGACCTATACACCCGAGCCGGATACCATCCCTGACGGTTTGCTTGTGATGTCATCCAACGTGCGTTTCGCATCGGCCCGTGATAAATCCACCAATCCCGACACCGACGAGCGCGACTGGACCAACCGCAGGAGCGCCTACTACGCCATGGTCAATTACTACCGTCCGGCGATAATCGGCCTGCAGGAGGCGGAGAAAGAGCAGGTGAAGGACATCAAGAACAACTGCAGCGGATACAACCACTACGGACTGGGCCGCAAGCAAGGCAAGGATATTCTCGCAGACGACAGTTACTGGGGCCTGGTACCGGGTACTCAGGCCGGAGAGGAATCATCCACAATCCTTTATCGTACCGACCTCATTACCCTTAACAGTTCCGGTACTTTCTGGCATTCCGACTCGCCCAATACTGCCAACAGTTATTACTCGGAGATGACAGACCATGTGCCCCAGACATCCACCTGGGCTATCATGACTTACAAGCCTACGAACAAGCAGTTCTTCTTCCTGAACACGCATCTTAGCCTGTACGACTCGCGTCCCAAAGAAATCGCCCTCATCATGAGTACGGTAAACAGCAAGAATACCGGTAATCTTCCGGTAATCATGACCGCTGACTGGAACCTGGTGGAAGGCGACTCTTGGCTGGATCCCATCGAGGCCGCTTATTCCAATGCACGTCATACGGCTCAGATAACCGATTATTACGGTACCTACCACTGGTGGGGAACACAAAGCAAGCTGATTGACCATATCTACTATAAAGGTATCGGCGACTGCTACATGTTCCGTACCGACAACCGCAAGTGGAACGACATGTACATTTCCGACCACTACCCGATATTCGCAGTCTTCGATCCGAATCTCGGCAGCAGCGCCTCTGTACCGACGGTCGATTTCGACCTGCCGGCGGATCCTCAGATTGACGAAGAGGTTACATTCACGGACCGTTCATACTCTCCGGCCGGTATCGCCTACTGGGAATGGGACATAGACGGTATGCGTTCCAACGAGCGGAATCCTAAGGCTACTTTCCGGTCGGTCAAGGACCAGGCGGAGGTGCGCCTGATCGTCACGGACAACAACGGCCAACGCGCGACCGCAACCAAGCTTATAGCGATTGAAAGTAACGATGACCATAAGCTCACCGAAGCGTGGAGCCGTGTGTATGATTCTTCAACAGATGCCACCGCCTACTGGACTTCCCCGGCAGTGGCCCGCGGCGGCGACCGGATTTACGTATCTTCCTCCGGCTATCATCTCGTAGCTTTCAATGCCTCTGGTACGCAGCAGGGCAGCTTCGACATCGGACAGTACGGCGCTGCCATCAGCGGCAGCAAGAACTGCCAGACATGCACCCCGTCCATCGACGTGGAGGGCAATGTCTACATCCCCGTGCAGTATTCCACCAATGCCAGCGGCAACGGCGGTCTGTTCTGCATCAGGCCCAACATGACGCAGAAGTGGTATGTTGCGACAGGTGAGAATTCTACCTATCGCGCCCATATTCCGGCCATCTTCGGCAGCTACGTGAGCGTAATAACCCGTAATGTCGACGGAGACCTGTTCGACTCGAATATGGTCATACTGAACCGCAGCGACGGCAGCCTCTACCAGACGCTTGGGTGCGACAAGGGTTCTTACGGCGGTATGGCTATAAGCGCTGACGGCAAGCTGGTATTCGGTTCCGCACGCGGCGGCGCCAGCTCCGGTACGGCGGCCGGCTCAGAGACTTCCGGCGGCTTCAAGGTCGGCGTCATCGACAATACGACAGGCTTATGGAAGACTTCGGCGAACAGCGACACCGGCCGCGGCTACAATCTCCTGGGCATGACCCATACCGACGGCTACGGCTACCTCACAAAGGGCTTCCAGCCTGCGATTTCCACCGTGGACGGAAGCGTGTACGTCTGCGCTACGACCGACAACTCGAATATAATAGTCGCCCGTTACAACCTGAACAGTTACGTTTACAACTCTGCACCTACACTCATCTGGAAGGTGGAAGTGGAGGCTGCAGCCAACAACTTCGGCCTCGGCTGTGTGCTTGACGACGCCGGCAACGCCTATGTACGTGCCGCCGACAAGATCTTCAAGCTCAACGCTTCCGACGGCTCGCTGGCATGGTCCCGCGACACCGGCAACGGCAACTGCGGCGTTCCCGCCATCGACAATCTGGGATACGTCTATGTTACCGACAGCGGCAAGCGGCGCCTGCTCAAGCTCTCGCCTCAGGACGGTTCGCTTATTTCGCAGTTCCTGTTCGAAACCAGTCAGCCAAGGACCAGTCCTACGATCGACTACAGCGGAAATATCTACGTTACCTGTACGTCCATCAATGACGAGGGCGCAGTCCTCTACAAGATTACCTGCCCGAGGACTACAGGTCCCGGCGCCAACTGGAGCCAGCTCGGCGGCAATCCCATGAAGACCTGCGTAGTTCCCGGAGCTACCGAGCCTTACAACGCCAGCGGAGCTTCACACCAAGGCTATATGACCTCCGACCTGTACTAAGATGAAGCGTCTTTATCTGTACTGCCAGATCATCGTTCTGGCTCTCGCAGCCTGCACGGAAACCCTGCCTCCGTTCCCGGAGGTAGGGGAACCGTATGCCATCACCCGGGAGCCGGGAGACCACCTGCTGGCCAACTACTTCGGCATCAACGCCTGGAGTCCGGACGGCCGCTACGTCTGCGTGCTGGGAACGGACTTCACAGGGAGGCTGGCCGAGGCGACAGACACGGCAGTCGTCGCCCTGGTGGACCTGGCGGACAGCTGCAGGTATATCCCCATCAGCCGCACTACGTGCTGGAATTTCCAGGAGGCGGCGATGTTCCACTGGATACCATGGGAAGACGGGCTGTGCGCATTCAACGACTGCCGTGACGGCAGGTTCGTCACGGTCCTGCTGAACTGGAAAACCGGGGCGGAGCGAATCGTGCCGAGGCCCGTCAGCGCAGTGGACCCTTCCGGGGAATGGGCATTGAGCCTCAACTATGCACGGCTCAGGGTATGCCGCCCGGACTACGGATATGCCGGTGACGGGCAGGATCCCCAGCTTGACAAAGTCTGGCCCGAGGATGACGGCCTCTGGCTCGTCAACCTCAAGACAGGAGAAGAAAAGCTCATCCTTTCCGTTGCCGCGGCAAAGGACCTGATGCCCCGGATAACATCCGACGACGGCCTGGCATATTTCTGCCATACCATCATCAGTCCGGATGCAGGCAGAGTCTTCTTCCTTGCACGCACGGTGCAGGACTTCAAGGCACAGCTCGCGGAACGCGGGTACGTGTACAGATGGGATACAGTGTCGTTCACGATCCGCACCGACGGAACGGAACTTCGCCGCTGCTTCCCGGACGGATGGAAAGGCTCCCATTTCAACTGGAAAGACAACGAAACACTTGCGGTCACCGCCAGATGGAACGGCAACCAGACCTGGGTACACACGGTCTTTACGGTCGGCAAAGAGGAGGAAGTACGTCATCTCGCTCCCGGCATCATGGACTGGGACGGGCATTGCATCTTCTCACCTGACGGCAAGTTCATCAGCAGCGAAGGCTATTGGAACAAGGACGGTTACCGCAGCTGGGTGCTTCTGCGGCTCGAAGATGAGGCGCTGATTTCCCTCGGCCGCTTCTTCGTGCCAGACGAGTATAAGGAGCAGTATTCCCGCTGCGACCTTCACGCCCGCTGGCGCCCCGACGGCAGCCAGCTGGCATTCAATTCGGTACATGAAGGCAGCCGTCAGGTTTACCTCAGAAACGTCAATTGGGTACAATGAAAAGGATTCTTCTATTGTCTTCCATCCTCTGCGTCTGCGTCATGCTGTCCGCACAGGAGATCCAGCCGGACATAACATCCGTACGTGTGACTGTAACCGTCGATCCGTCGGTTACAGTCGGCCCCATCAAACCCATGAATGCGGTCAACAACGGACCGGCGTGGGACAACGAAATGCAGCAGCAGGATTTCAGGATCCTCCAGATTCCCTACAGCCGCACCCACGATGCCAGCGAAGGCTATTACGGGGAGCGTCTGGTGGATGTTTCCGACATCTTCCCGGATTTCGACAAGAATCCGGACTGTCCCGCCTCGTACGATTTCCGGGAGACGGACATGTATATCAAGACGCTGATCGATTCCGGCAGCGAACCTTTCTATCGCCTGGGCCAGACCATCGAGAACCAGAAGGCGGCAAAGTACAACATCTACCCGCCCAAGGACTACAAAAAATGGGCGCGCATCTGCGAACACATCATACGCCATTACAACGAAGGGTGGGCCGACGGTTTCCATTACAACATCCGCTACTGGGAAATCTGGAACGAGGCCGACCTGGACCAGTCCTCCGGCCGGTGGCAGACCGATCCACGTACCTGGGGCGGCCCCATCGAAGAATTCCAGAAGTTCTATGCGGTTGCCGCGAAGCACCTGAAAAACTGCTTCCCGGATCTGAAAATCGGCGGTCCTTCCTACTGCCGTATCCAGGGAACCAAAACCTACTTCCCGCAGTTCTTTGAGTACATGCGCGACAACAAGGTTCCCATCGACTTCATCTCATGGCATAAATACGGTGCCGAGCCGTCAGTTTACCTCATGGAGGCCGATATTATACGGGGATGGATGAAGGAGTACGGATACGACGATGCCGAGCTTATCCTGAACGAATGGAACTACCGCAGGTTCAGAAGCGGCGACGGCTCGTCCAACGAACGCTACAACAGGGAGAACCGGCGTTCCATGAAAGGAGCCGCTTTCGTGGCTGCCACGATGTCCGCCATGCAGGACGCTCCGGTGGATATGCTGATGTACTACGACTTCCGCGCGGCCAGCAATTACTGTGGATTCTACGATTACCAGCTCTACAGGCGCATGCCCGTATATTACGCATTCTATGCATGGAGCAAACTCCAGGGTAACGAGTGCAGCTGCAAAGTAGAGGGCGCGGGCGATGTATATGCCGTCGCTTCCGTGGGCGGCGGCAGGACGGTGCTCCTGCTTACCAGATACGACGGGGACAACAATGCCTGCAACCTGGCAGAAATCACCGTTTCCCTTGCCGGAACCCGCCTGGGGAAGGCGTTCTGCCATCTCACCGACGACGAGCACATCTACACGGAGATACCCTTGTTCCCCTCCGAAGACGGCACCCTCAAGCTGGAACTCAAGAACAACGCCATTGCACTGATCGAGCTATAGAATATGAAAAGGCTGCCGTATCTGCTGGCCGCTCTTCTGCTGGCCGCTCTTCCCGCCAGGGCGCTCAGTCCCTACGGACGAGAATGCATTTCCCTGGGCGGGCAGTGGAACTATATCATCGATCCGATGGATACGGGGATATACAAGTACCAGATGCAGCTGCAGAAGCAGCACAAGCGGTATTTCGCAGACCGTCACTTCTATCAGGACAAAAGCACGCTTATCGAATACGATTTCGACCATTCACCAACGCTGCAGGTTCCCGGCGACTGGAATTCCCAGGCGGAAAAACTGTATTATTACGAGGGGAGCGTCTGGTACCGTCGCAAAGTTGATTTCCATCCGGTCGCCGGGAAGCGCTGGTTCCTTTATTTCGGTGCGGTGAACTACAAGTGCATGGTAGGGCTCAACAACACCATACTGGGCACCCACAAAGGTGGATTCACACCTTTCTGCTTCGATGTGACGGACGTGCTGAAAGAAGGGGAAAACAGCCTTGTGGTGTGGGTGAACAACACCCGCGGAGCGTCGGAAGTGCCCACCGTCAACTTTGACTGGTGGAACTACGGCGGCATTACAAGGGACGTCCTTCTGATAAGCGTCCCGGAGGTCTATATCCGCGACTGGCGCCTGCGGTTCGACGGCAGCGAGGTTGCCATCGACGTATTTCTTGACGGCGGCAAAAAGCCCGTTACGGTTGAAATTCCCGAGCTGGGAATCAATAAGAAGGCCTGCGCCTGCAAGGACGGCAAGGCCAGTTTCAGATTCAAAGTGTCTGCTGAGCTGTGGTCTCCCGGGAATCCCCGCCTGTACGACATTTCCATCAGCAGCGGCGAAGACAGGATAACCGACCGTGTGGGTTTCCGCACCATTCGGGTCGAAGGAGACAGGATTCTGCTGAACGGCAAACCGGTATTCCTGAAGGGCGTCGCCGTGCACGACGAGACTATAAGCGTCAACCCCGGCCGCTGCCGCAACATGGAAGACGCCAGGGCGCTGCTGGAAACGGCCAAAGACCTTGGATGCAATTTCCTGCGACTTGCGCATTACCCCCACAGCGAGCAGATGGTACGGCTCGCAGAGGAAATGGGATTCATGCTTTGGGAGGAAATCCCCTGCTACTGGAACATAGACTGGTCGTCGGAAGAGACTTACGCCAATGCGGAAAACCAGCTGCTTGAGATGATCGGCCGCGACGCCAACCGGGCAGCTACCATAATCTGGTCTGTGGCCAACGAGACACCCCGCACCCCTGAAAGGCTCGCTTTCCTGGGACGGCTGATTGCGAAGGCAAGGGAGACCGACCCTACAAGGCTGGTCAGCGCGGCGATCCAGAAGGACAAACCGGACTTTTATCATCCGGTCATAGACGATGAATTGAACAGGCTGACCGACCTCGTCAGCTTCAACCAGTACATCGGCTGGTACGACGGCAAGCCGGCCGACTGCGACTCCGTCGTCTGGACGGTTCCTCCTGGCAAACCGGTCGTAATCAGCGAATTCGGCGGCGGCGCGCTGTACGGCAATCACGGCAGCGACTCCGAGCTGTTTACCGAAGAGTATCTCGAACTGCTGTACCGGAAGAATATAGGGATGATGGAGAAGATTCCCGGCCTGTCCGGCATCTGCCCATGGTGCCTCAAGGACTTCCGATCCCCAAAACGGCCGCTGCCCGGCATCCAGGACGACTTCAACCGCAAGGGTCTCGTCGACGAGCAGGGCCGCCGGAAACAGGCATTTGGTGTAGTAAAGGAATACTACGCCTCTAGATGATTTCCTCGCGCTCGCGGAGGTCGCGAACACGCAGCTGGATGGTGCTGCTGCCGCGGTAATAATTCTCTACGATTGAATAGCATACGTCAAGCGGGTTGCCCGACTTGATGTAGTCGTAGTAGTCGGCCATGTTGAACGCGATGGCGGGTATCTGGTGGTACGGCTGCGACTCCTGGATGAGGTCCAGCTTGAGGTGCATGCCGCCGGCTCCCACCTTGCGGCCGCCGCCGGCGTCATAGACGTTTTCCGTTACGAATACGGGGTTGTTGTTGCCGGGGCCGAAAGGCTGGAACTGCTTGAGTATGCGGAAGAATTTGGGGGTTATCTGGGAGAAGTCGAGCGCGGCGTCTATGTCAACTACGGGAATGAGCATCTCCGCAGTTATCTTGCCGGCGATGAAGCCGTCGATGCGGCGGGCGAACTCGTCGACGTTCTCTTCCTTGAGGGTTAAGCCTGCGGCATAGACGTGGCCGCCGAAGTTCTCAAGGAGGTCTGCGCAGCTTTCTATGGCCTCGTACAGGTCGAACCCGGCGATGCTGCGGGCGGAGCCGGTGACGAACCCGTTGGACTTGGTAAGGACCACCGTGGGCTTGTAATATGCCTCCACAAGGCGGGAGGCGACGATGCCGACTATGCCCTTGCTCCAGCGGGGGTTGTATACGACGGTGGCGTTCTCGCGGGCGAGACAGTTGCCGCTTTCCACCATCTCCAGGGCCTCGCGGGTGACCTCGCGGTCGATGTTCTTGCGGTCGTTGGTGTTCTCGTTGATCTTTTCCCCGATGAACATGGCCTGCTGCTCGTCCACGGCGGTGAGGAGCTCCACCGCGAGACGGCCGGACTCCATGCGGCCGGCGGCGTTGATGCGGGGACCGATCTTGAAGACTATGTCGTCGATGGTGACGTGCCCGGGCTCGAGGTTGGACAGGGAAATCATGGCGAGAAGGCCCTTGTGGGGGTTCTCGTTGAGCTGGCGGAGGCCGAAGTGCGCGAGGGTGCGGTTCTCGCCTACCATGGTCACAAGGTCCGACGCTATGCTAACGACCAGGAGGTCAAGCAGGGGGACGATGCTGTCGAACGGAACGTCGTAGCGCTGGGAATAGGCCTGGACGAGCTTGAAACCGACGCCGCATCCGGAAAGGTCGTCGAAGGGGTAATTGCAGTCTTCGCGCTTGGGGTCCAGCACTGCGACCGCAGCGGGAATGGTGTCTTCCGGGAGGTGATGGTCGCAGATTATCATGTCCACGCCCTTTGACTTGGCGTATTCGGCCTTGTCGATGGCCTTGATGCCGCAGTCCAGCGTGATGATGAGGCCGAAGCCGCCCTCGAAGGCCCAGTCTATGCCTTTGTAGGAGACCCCGTAGCCCTCGTCGTAACGGTCGGGTATGTAGAAATCCACGGAGCTTGTGAAGCGGCGGATGAAGGAGAAGACCAGGGCGACGGCGGTGGTGCCGTCAACGTCGTAATCGCCGTAGACGAGGATCTTCTCGCCTGTGGTGATGGCTTTGTGGAGACGCTCCACGGCGGCGTCCATGTCTTTCATGAGGAACGGGTCGTGAAGGTCGGTGAGAGCGGGGCGGAAGAAGGTGCGCGCCTGCTCGAAAGTCTCTACGCCACGCTTGACAAGGAGGTCTGCGAGTACGCGGTCAATGCCGACCTCGGCGGATAGCTTCTCCACCTTGGCCGGGTCGGCGGGTTCTCGTACAGTCCATTTACATTCCTTGCTCATAATCCAACAGGGCAACAAATATACAATTATTTTTCGTATTTTTGTGCCCGTCATGAATATAGAGTTAAGCGAACAGGAGCAAATCCGCCGCGAATCGCTGGCGAAGCTCAGAGAATTGGGCATCGAGCCCTACCCCGCAGCAGAGTATCCGGTAAACACTACTGCCGCTGAAATCACCGCAGGTTACGACCCGGAAAAGGGCAATTTCGCATCGGTCTGCATCGCAGGACGCCTGATGAGCCGCCGCATCATGGGAGCCGCCTCCTTCGGCGAGCTCCAGGACGCATCGGGCCGCATACAGATATACGTAAAGCGGGATGAAATCTGCCCCGGAGAAGACAAGACCATGTACAACACCGTATGGAAGAAACTTCTGGACATCGGTGACATAATTGGCATAAAGGGCTTCGCATTCATCACCCAGACAGGCCAGCTGAGCGTTCACGCACTTGAGCTTACCGTGCTGAGCAAGTCGCTGCGGGTGCTTCCCATCGTGAAGGAGGCAGACGGCCAGGTGTTCGACGCAGTGACCGACCCCGAGCTCCGCTACCGCCAGCGCTATGTGGACCTGATCGTCAATCCCCAGGTCAAGGACGTATTCGTCAAGAGGGCCCGTATAATCGCCACCATGAGGGAGTACTTCAATGCGGCAGGCTGCCTTGAGGTGGAAACACCCATCCTCCAGAGCATTCCCGGAGGCGCCACCGCCCGCCCGTTCATCACGCACCACAATGCGCTGGACATCCCCCTGTACCTCCGTATCGCCAACGAACTGTACCTCAAGAGGCTTATCGTAGGCGGCTACAGCGGTGTATATGAATTCGCCAAGGACTTCCGCAACGAGGGCATGGACAAGACGCACAATCCGGAGTTCACCTGCATGGAAATCTACGTGGCCTACAAGGATTACAACTGGATGATGGCCTTCGTGGAGAAGATGCTGGAAAAGATAGCGGTTGCCGTCAACGGCACCACCAAGGTCAGTATCGCAGGCCAGGAGGTCGATTTTGCCGGCCCGTACAGGCGTCTGCCCATCCTGGATGCAATCAAGGAGTACGCCGGAGTCGATGTGAAGGGCATGGACGAGGAGCAGCTTCGGCAGACATGCAAAAAGCTGGACGTCCCCGTGGAGCCTTCCATGGGCAAGGGCAAGCTCATCGACGCCATCTTCGGCGCTTATTGCGAAGAGAAGCTGGTGCAGCCCACATACATCATAGATTATCCTGTGGAGATGTCCCCCCTCACCAAGCGCCACCGCACGGATCCCACCCTCACCGAGCGCTTCGAGCTCTTCGTCTGCGGCAAGGAACTGGCCAACGCCTATTCCGAGCTCAACGACCCCATCGACCAGCTGGAGCGTTTCGAGGAGCAGGCGGCCCTCAAGAGCAAGGGCGACGACGAGGCCATGTACATCGACATGGACTTCGTGCGCGCCCTCGAGTACGGCATGCCTCCCACCTCCGGCCTCGGTATGGGCATCGACCGTCTTACCATGTTCATGACCGGCCAGACCACCATACAGGACGTCCTCTTCTTCCCCCAGATGAGACCGGAAAAGGCTGCGCCCAAATCAGAAGCCACCGAAGCCTGACACTTCGACGGTTAAGCTGCCCTGTCATTTCGACCAAGGCCGCAGGCCGCGTGGAGAAATCCCCGAAACACCCATATGCCATCCGAGCTTCTTATTAGCGCCCAGAACCCCAAGATAAAGCGCCTCATCGCGCTGCAGAAGGATTCTTCCCTGCGGCGGGAGTGCGGCCTTTTCGTGGTGGAGGGGCGCCGCGAGCTCGACCATTGCCTCGCCGCCGGCTTTACCGTCGATTCCGTATTCATTTGTCCGGAGATATACACGGAAGGCTTCGATTCCATCTCCGGCATCCAGGGCACTATGCCCCAAAACTTCGTGCTTCGCACTCATCCCTCCCACAAGTGGGCCCCTCCCGTTCACGCGGCCACGGGCGGCCACGGTTTTGGGACACAGTGCCCTTCCGCCTCCGACAGAACCGAAGCGGAAGTTTTGCAGGACACTCCCCTGCCGGGAGGAGACAAAAACGGACGTTTCCGCGTTTTCGAAGTCAGCAGGGAGGTATATGACAAGGTGGCGTACAGGGGTGGAACCGAGGGAATTATCGCGGAAGTATTTGCCAGGAACCTGACTCTGGACGAGCTGGAGCTGCCCCAGAATCCGTTGATCGCGGTGCTGGAGAGCGTGGAGAAGCCCGGGAACCTCGGGGCGGTGCTGCGCAGTGCGGACGCCGCGGGCGCCGACGCCCTGCTGGTCTGCGACCCTCTCACCGACATCTACAATCCCAACGTCATCCGGGCATCGATCGGCGCGGTTTTCACCGTACCCGTAGTGGCCTGCACGTCGGCGGAGGCCATAGGCTGGCTCAAGCGAAACGGAATCCGCATCCTGACGGCACAGTTGCAGGATTCTTCGGCATATTACGACTGCGACATGCGCCGCGGCACCGCCCTCGTCATGGGCACTGAGAGTACCGGGCTCTCGCAAGCCTGGCGCGACGCCGCCGACGCCCACATCCGCATCCCCATGCTCGGCCGCCTGGATTCCCTCAACGTCTCCGTCAGCGCCTCCATCCTCCTGTTCGAAGCCGTCCGCCAGCGGCAGTAAGCCCACATATCGCCAAGCCGCTGATTACCAGCCTCTTACATTCGCACCTCTGGGAGATTTTCCCAGAGGTCGTCGCATATGATATTGAGGGATAAGGGGTTAGGGGTGCGGCGGATCAGGAGGCGTCTCCGGCGGGGTAGGTTACGGTGAAGCAGGCGCCGCCCAGGGCGAAGGACCTGGAGTAGCCGATCGAAGCTCCGCAGCTCTCGAGGATGCTGCGGCTGATGGCGAGGCCCAATCCGGAGCCGCCGTTCTTGGTGGTGAAATTGGGGGTAAACAGGCGGGGCTGGTTCTCCTCCGGCACGCCGGGGCCGCTGTCCTCCACCACGATATCGTAGAATCCGTCCTTGACGGACTTTCGCAGGGATACCATGACGCGGGCGCCCGGCTCCCCTTCCACCGCCTGCACCGCATTGGTAAGCAGATTGACGAATACGCGGGTCAGCTGCGGCTTGGGGCCGGAAACAGTCGCTCCGTTCATGCCTATGTACTCGAAGCTCACGTCTTCCCTGTTGTCGAACATGGAAATCTCCTCCTGCAGCAGCTGGTCGATGTTGAACTCCGTATGCTCCTCCGAGTACAGACGCGCGAAAGTGGAGAATTCGTTGGACGTTTCCGTGAGGATGTCGATATGGTCAAGCAACACCTGGCTGACTTCGTCAAACTTGTCCTGCCATGAAGGATCGCCTTTCTGCTTGAGCCTGATAAGCCTCTGGATCTGCAGCTTCATGGGCGTAAGGGGATTCTTGATTTCGTGGGCTACCTGCCGCGCCATGCCGCTCCAGGCCTTGTCGCGCTCGGCCTGGGCAAGCTGGCGGCTGTTTTCCGACAGCTCGTCCACCATGCGGTTGTATGCGTCGACCAGGGCGGATATCTCGTCGTTGCGGGAGTAGGAAATATGGGACATCGAGCCCAGACCGGTCCTGCGCATGCTGTCACCCACCATGTTGAGCGGCCGGAACACCATGTCCAGCACCGTCGACTCCGTAAACCGCGCCAGGATGAACAGCAGCATGAATACGGTCAGGATGGACAGCAGATGCATGACGGCATCGCGCTCGAAGTCGTATCCCATTTCCACGTAAGGGGCGCAAAGGATCGCGGACGGACGGCCGTCGGAGCCCATCAGAGGCATGTACATGTTGTAATAATGGCGCAGTCCCGTCCCCTCCTTGATGATGCAGTAGCGCTTGTTCTCCACCAGTATCCGGTCCAGGGCCTCGGCTTCGATACGGTAGCCGAGTATCATGTAGTCCAGCACTTCAGGGTTGGTCGTAAGCACTATCTGGCCCTCCGTCGAATAGACGCTGATGTCGGAATCCGTATTGTCGCTGACGGACTGGATGAGCGAGGCGAATTCGGACGAGCGCAGCAGGTCCTCCTGGGGAAGCGAACGCACCCCGTTCTGAGCCAGCAGCTGGATGGAGTTGATGCGGTCGGACATTATGGCGCGACGGTTGGCCTCGTTTCGCCTGTAAACGAAGGTGACGCTCACCGCAGCCATGACCACCAGCGACAGGATCAGCGACACCATAAGGGTCATCGATATGCGCGAACGGAAGTATGTCTGCTCCGCGGCACGCTCCCTGCGGCGCCAGGGCTTGAGCATCCACAGCAGGAAATAGACCATCAGGGCTATCAGCAGGCCGGAAGTGATATAACCGAACGTACGGCTCTGGCGGCGGGAGATGATTACGGCTTCGTTGTCCGTAATGACGTTGACGAAGTGGACGTAACCGTCGCGGTTGTAATGACGCACGCCGTCCACGTACACCATGACCTTCATCCAGTCGTCCATGCGGGTGGAATATGGATAAGTGCCGCGGAAGGTCCACAGGTCGCTTCCCTGGTAACGGGCGTAGGAATACAAGGGCGATATGGAACGCGAACCGCGGCCCGAGAACGACAGCAGGCGCTCGTACCCCCGGGTATCGGTCCCTTTCTGTTCCACCGACAGCAGGAGCACGGTGTCGGAATTGCCCGTGCGGTAGCGGAACACGCCGTCGTAACGCGAAGGCCCCTCCTGTGTAGGGGTACAAAGGAATACGGAAGCGGCGGAGATGGGAACGCCTTCGCGAAGCACGGAATTGATTTTCTCCGCAAGCTGCGTCTGGCGCTCGTCCCGGTAAATCTGCACGCTTATGTAGCACTCCTGGGCAATCCCGAACAGATAATTGTCCACCAGCCTGTTACGGATTATGGCGTCGCTGCCCTCGAAGCCGGACAGGGTGGCCACTACGGCATCCTCGCTTATGCGCTGCTCTACCCGCAGCAGCTGCAGTTCGAGGTTGATGTCACGGTCCACCGCCAGCCTGCCGGCCCATACCTCCATGCGGTTCTGCTCCTTCTCGAAGCCGAGAAGGGATGTGGCGGCAACCATATATACGGCCACAAGCGCGGCGAACAATGCACGCGCCGGAGCGGAAAACATGTCCACGTGCCATCCCAGTACGCGCGAAAACACCGGCTGGAGCATCTGCAGCAGCATGGGAACCACCGTCAGCACGGACAGGACCGACAGGTAAACCGCAAGGGTGTACCATGAAAGTCCTCCGAGCTTGTACAGTTCCAGAGTTATGCTCGAATTGAGGATTATGCTCTGCAGGGAGTTGTGGGTATTGACTATTATCAGGACTACCGCCGCAATGTCCACGGCGGACAGCAGAATGGCTACAGGGGGTGTTGCGACCTTGCTCCAAAGGTCCTTGCGTACAAGGTAAACGCCGACCCCGCAGAACAGGACGGCAAGATTGACCAGCAGCACGGCGCCCAGCGAGAACAGGAATCCGCCGCCGGCGTAGAGCATGGGAGAAAACAGCTGCACCTCGGACTGAACGCTGCGTCCCCAGATGTACATGGCTCCCGTGGCGATGAGGGTGACGGCGCATGAAATGAGCGCCCGCCTGAGCGTGCGGTGCATGAAAACGAACAGCACGGACGCCGCCAGCAAAAGCAGGAGAGCGATCCAGAGGAGGACAGGGTCCGCTACGACGGAGAGCTGGGGCGAATCGTACAGCACCTTGCAGACGGGAGCGCCTCCGAGATAGATGGGCGTGCCTTCGCTGAAGGAAAGAGGCTTGATGGAATAACGCTGTCCAAGGCGGAGCTTGGGGTTGACTCCGGCGGGACTGGATACAAGAAGTCCCGCGACAGTATGGGTGCCGCTGTCGTCAAAGGATTTGACTATATACCAGTTGGGGCCCAGATTGAGAAAAACCGGAACATCTCCGACGGAACTGAGCGGGGAATCCAGATTGGCACGGGGACTGACGATGCGCTGCACCACCATACGGGAGGATATGGCGTCGTTGAGTATGGGGAACTGCCCTCTCCAGATCCGGAGGGTATCGTCGGTGTAGGTATAGACGACCATGTCCGACGGCAGTTTGGCCTGCGGGTGGGAGACGTACCAGTCGAGTGTTTTCATCCTCCGCTGCAACTGCCTTTCCACCTTGGAGGCCGAGGCCCGGGTGTCCCCTACCGAACGGGGCGAAAGCACCGCTATGACCGCCAGAATGACGCTCAGGGCCACCAGCACCGGTATTATATAATCCTTGAATGTGTATTTCTTACTCATTATGATAGGGCTCCCCACGGAGTATCGTGAAGGCGCGGTAAAGTTGTTCTGCAAAAATCGTTCTCACAAGCTGGTGCGAGCATGTCATGCGCGACAGGGACAGCTTGCCGGAGGCACGCCCGTACACTTCCGGGGCGAATCCGTAGGCGCCGCCGACTACGAAAACAACATCCTTGCCGGCGTTGAGATATTTCTGGAGCTGCGAGGAGAACTGCAGCGAAGTGTACTCTTCTCCGTGCTCGTCCAGCAGGATGACGGTGTCCGAAGGCTTGACCGCGGCGAGCAGAAGAGCGCCCTCGCGGGACTTGACCTGTTCCCTGGACAGGGACGAGGTGCCTTTGAGCTCCGGCAGCTCCTTCACTGCGAACTGTACGTAGTGGGCCAGGCGCGAGGCGTACATCCTCAGGCCTTCAGCGACCCAGGGAATGTCTGTCCTGCCCATTGTCAGCAATGTTATTCTCATCGGGTACAAAAGTAAGAAACTGGCTTGATATTTGCAACGTAAATGCCCTTCGTATGAAGTATTTGAGAATAGCTGTCATTGCCCTGGCATTCCTTCTGCCAGGCCGCGCGGCCATGGCACAGGCCATCATACAGCATGCGGTCCAGCAGGCCGCGCCCACCTCGGACGGCTCCGACGACGTCTTCATCCCCATCAGCAAATACCTTGCTTCCGGCAACGTGGAAGCCCTGTCCGCCTGGTTTGCGGACAACCTGGAGATAGCCGTGCTTGCAAAGGAAAGCGACGCCAGCCGCGCCCAGGCCCGCCAGATAGTCAAGACATTCTTCGACAACCATACGCCCCGGAGTTTCAACATCACCCACACCACCGGCCGGGCCAACATGAAATATGCGCTCGGCACGCTGATGGCCGGCGGGGAGGCCTTCAGCGTCACCATCTTCATGAGCTGCAAGAACGGCACCTACCTCATCCAGCAGCTGAAAATCGAGAGATTATAATACGTAGTCCTTTACGTTGGCGGCGCTGATGACGTCGTCGCCAAGTATGAGCAGACGCTCCACCACGTTGTGGAGCTCGCGGATATTGCCCTTCCAGGAGCGCTGCTGCAGGAGTTTCACGGCCTCGGGGCTGAACGTCTTGCGTGGCATGGCCGTCTGCGTGCAGATCTTGTCCACGAAGTAATCGACCAGAAGTGGGATGTCCTCCTTGCGCTCGTCAAGGCTGGGGACATTGATGACTATGACGCTCAGGCGGTGATAGAGGTCTTCACGGAAGTTGCCTTTCTCTATCTCGGCGCGGAGGTCCTTGTTGGTGGCGGCGAGGACGCGGACATCTACCTTGATGTCGGTGTCGCTGCCGACGCGGGAAAGCTTGTTCTCCTGGAGTACGCGGAGCACCTTGGCCTGGGCGGCGAGGGACATGTCGCCGATCTCGTCCAGGAAGAGGGTGCCGCCGTCGGCCTGCTCGAACTTGCCCTTGTGCTGCTTGATGGCCGAGGTGAAAGAACCTTTCTCGTGGCCGAACAGCTCGCTCTCGATGAGCTCCGACGGAATGGCTGCGCAGTTGACCTCCACATAGGGCTGGGACGCGCGGTCGCTCAGCGCATGGAGGCTCCGGGCGACGAGTTCCTTGCCGGAACCGTTGCCGCCGGTGATGAGCACGCGGGCGGGGGTGGGCGCCACCTTCTCTATCATCTCGCGGACGCGGGTGATGGCGGCGGACTCGCCTACCATGCGGTCTCCTCCGTAGGCTTTCTTCTTGAGGATGCGGGTCTGGGTTACGAGCTTGGTGCGGTCCGATGCGTTCTTGACGGTGATGAGGATGCGGTTGAGGTCGAGGGGCTTCTGGATGAAGTCGAAGGCGCCTTTCTTGATGCATTCCACTGCGGTCTCGATGTCTCCGTGGCCGGAAATCATGACTACGGCGCTGTCGGAGCCTTCTTCCATCAGCTTGCCGAGGACCTCCATGCCGTCGAGCCCTCCGGGCATCTTGATGTCGCAGAACACTATGTCGTAGTGGGTGGAACCGGCGAGCCTCAGGCCCTCCGCTCCGCTCTCTGCCGTATCTACCGAATAGCCTTCGTCGGTGAGGATTTCCCCGAGGGAATTGCGGATGGACCGCTCATCGTCAATAATCAGAATCTTCATACCGCAAATATCGTGAAATTTTTCTACATTTGTGCCATATGAAGATTCCCGATATCATCATAGCCGTAGATGGCTATTCGTCAACCGGCAAAAGTTCGCTGGCAAAAAAAATCGCCCGCAAGTTCGATTTCCTGTACCTTGATTCCGGAGCCCTCTACCGCGGCGTAACCCTGTTCGCACAGGAGGAGATGCTCATATCGCGCCTCGGCACCGTAAGCCCCGCCCTCCAGGAAGCCCTGGGCAGGCTGGAGCTTCATTTCGACGCCGAGGGACGCCTCTGCATGGGCGCTCGCTGCATCGAGCAGCAGATCCGCTCCATGGAGGTCAGCGCGCAGGTCAGCCCCGTCGCCGCAGTGCCCTACGTACGGGCCTGGGTGGACGAAAAGCTGCACGAATTCGGCCGCCGCGGACGCATCGTCATGGACGGAAGGGACATCGGCACCGCAGTATTCCCCAATGCGGAACTCAAGATCTTCATGACCGCGTCCGAGCAGGTACGCGCCCAGCGGCGGTACGACGAACTGGTCGCCAAGGGCGAGACTCCCCTTCTGGAAGAAGTCGTAAAGAATCTCCGGGAGCGCGACTATATTGACTCTCACAGGGAAACCGCCCCGCTTCGCCAGGCGGCCGACGCCTTCGTGCTCGACAATTCCGACATGACCTTCGAAGAGGAACTTGCATGGGTGCAGGGCCTCATCCAGGGCAAGTTCGGCATCCAATGATAAAGGTCGGCATCGACCCCCATTCCGGCTTCTGCGGCGGCGTAATCCGCGCCATAGGCACCGCGGAAGATTTCCTTGCGCGCGGATCCTCGCCGCTGTACTCGCTCGGAGCGATGGTTCACAACGAGGAAGAACTCTCGCGCCTCGCCGGCCGCGGACTCGTCACCGTAAGTCTCCCGCAGGCTGTCGCCCTCGCTCCCGGCAGCACCGTCATAATCCGCGCCCACGGAGAGCCCCCCTCGACCTACGACGCCCTTCACAGGGCCGGAGTTTCGGTGCTCGACTGTACCTGTCCTGTGGTTCTCCGCCTGCAGAAGCAGATCCGTGAGGCTTCCGAGCGTTCCGCCGTAGTCATTTTCGGGAAAATCGGACATCCAGAGGTACTCGGGCTGGTGGGGCAGACCTCCGGACGCGCCATCGTAGTGGAAAGCCTGGAGGGCCTGAGGGAGGCTCTGGAAAACGGTTCCATTCCCCCGGACGGCAGCATAGAGCTGTTCTCCCAGACCACCAAGAGTCCGGAGGAATACGCACGGGTCTCGAGCGCCCTCAGCGCCCGGGCCGGCGAGCGCCTCCGCGTTCACGACACCGTCTGCGCCCAGGTCTCGTCCCGCCACCGTCAGCTCTCCGAGTTCGCCCGGGAGCACGACGTGGTGGTTTTCGTGGCCGGAGAATCCAGTTCCAACGGCAAGGTGCTGTACGAACTCTGCCGGAGCGTCAACCCCCGCAGCCACCTTATAGGGAAAGCGGAAGACCTTCGTCCCGAATGGTTCTCAAACGCCGGGACGGCAGGGGTGTGCGGCGCCACGTCTACACCCCGATGGCTGCTGGAACAGGTGGCCCGCGCCATCGAAAATTTGCATTAATCACGGCATTTTTCTATATTCGCGAGTTATAATAAACCAATTCAAATCACATATGGCAACAACAGCAGATTTCAAGAACGGTCTTTACCTCAAGTACAACGACAAACCCTGTGTAATAGTCTGGTTCCAGCACGTCAAGCCCGGCAAGGGCCCCGCTTTCGTGAAAACCAAGCTCCGCAACCTGGAAAACGGCCGCATCCTTGAAAACACATTCACCGCCGGCGCCAAGATCGAGACCATCGAGGTCGAGCGCAGGCCCTACCAGTTCCTTTACGACGACGGCGAGTCCTTCAACTTCATGCACGAAGAGACTTACGAGCAGATCACCCTCCCCCACGAGGCCGTGGAGAACGCAGACCTCATGAAGGAAGGCCAGCACGTCGAAATGATGTTCGTCACCGGCGAAGAGGAAAGGTGCCTCACCTGCGAGCTCCCCACCTACGTAACCCTCGAGGTTACCTACAGCGAGCCCGCCGTCAAGGGCAACACCGCTTCATCCTCCGCCCTCAAGGAAGTCACCCTGGAGACCGGCGCCCGCATCATGGTTCCCCTGTTCATCGAAACCGGAGAGAAAATCACCGTCAACACCAGCGACCGCTCCTACGGACAAAGAGTATAAACCGTCATGAGAAGGGTATTTACCGTAATAGCGCTCATCCTTCTGAGCGTTGCGGCCTCGGCCCAGCCCAAGCTCTCGGACAAGGAGCTTTACAACGCCATCTGGGCCATGGGGCAGATGTTCCCCGACGGCTTCACCTTGGACCTCAACACCATGCGCCAGCCCCAGAAGGGTCTCATGGTATCCTACGCCGCCACCCAGAACAGCTTCGACAAGAAGAGCATTCCGGGAGTGGTCAAACATGCACGCGAGCACAACATGCTGGTCGGCGGCTGGAGAGATCCCGAGACCGGCAAGTACTACTTCGACAGCACCCGCAGTTTCCCCGAGGACAGCCTCGCCGCTGCGCTTGCATTCGCCCGCGAGAACGGCCAGCACACCGTTTACGACATAGCCAAGAACATCAACGTCAAGTCCAATTACGAGCAGCGCGACTGCCGCATCATCTTCGACTGCGACATGGGTTCCTCCACGGACGACCTCTTCGCCCTCATGATGCTCTACCGCTACATGGACATGAAGCGCTGCACCCTGCTCGGAGTCATAGTCGACCGCATGGGAGCCGCCAATGCCGACGCCGTGGACATCATGAACAACTTCTACGGCTATCCCCAGATCCCCATCGGCCTGGAGCGCGCCGGCATCAAGGATCCCAAGGTTTTCATTCCCTATCACAACGTGGCATACGCCCGCGACGAGGATGCCAACCTCCTCTTCAAGCAGACCTACAGGGCCCCCGGCGAATACCCCGAGGCATATAAGCTGTACCGCAAGCTCCTCGCCGAGCAGCCCGACCACAGCGTCACCATCGCCTCCGTAGGATTCGTCACATCCCTGGCACGCCTGCTCCAGTCCGTTCCCGACGAGCTTTCACCGCTCAACGGCGTCGAGCTGGTGCGCGCCAAGGTCAAGAACATCTACTGCATGGGCGGCGTGTTCGGCGAGGCCGTGGAGCCCGACTACAACTTCACCCAGGCCATCGACTTCTCCCTCAAGTTCTTCGAGCTCTGGCCCAAGGAACTGGACATGGTCTTCTCGCCCGGCGAGGTCGGAGACCCCCTGCGTTACCCCGACGAGCAAGTCCTCGCAGATATCAACTGGACCGACTGCCACCCCATAAAGTGGGTCTATGAATACCTCCAGTGCGACACCGGCCAGAAGATGTGGGATCCCCTCGCCGTCATCAACGCGGTAGAGGGCGACGAAATCTACACCCTGTCCGAGCGCGGATGGGTGGAGCTCACCCCCAGGGGCGAGACCATCTTCACCCCCGACCCCAAGGGCAACTGCCGCTACCAGCTCCCCGGCGACGAGGTCTGGAGCGACACCGTCCTCAAGTACATCCGCCTGATGGCGATACAGCACTAGTCTTTCACTGCCGCCGGTCGTTCATTGATTGGAACGGCCTGCGTCAATAAAAGCTCAAAATAACGCCGGTCATTCATCCCAAGGAATGGCCGGCGTCACTTTTGTTTTTCGCAGATGATGCCCAGACCGCGAAGGCGCGAGGGTTCTTCCGGGAGGGTGATGCCGATGTTCCAGGTGCCGTATTCCGAGGGGATGAGGCCGCTGCGGTAAAGGACCCTGGGGGATGCGGCGGGATAATAGACCGTTTCCGAGAAGTAGAGTCCGGAGGGGGAACGCCATACTATCTGCATAGGGAAACTCGCAAGGGTGTCTTTATGCAGCAGAGGCTTGACGATGGCAGTATAGAATGAAATATCGTATCTGGCCAGGGAATCCGTTAGCGATATGTCGAAGGAATACTCGCCTGTGCGGTCTGCCCGCAGGTAGTACTCCCGGGCGCGCGGTTCCCGGCACGATACCGCCAGGACCGCCACGGTAATCATCAACCAGACGCAGCGGAGCCTCATTCGCCTCCCTCTTTGCCGCCCTTGCGGCGGGAGTTGCGGGAACGGTTGCGGGAGCGCTTACGTTTGCGCTTGGGAGCGTCGAAACGGGAGATGCTGTCGTCGCCCACGGCGGTGACGAATTCGGGCATGACAGGCTCGGGCTCGGTCTTGAGGGACTCCGGCCTCTTGCCGGCGCGGTTCATTTCCTGTATTTCCCGGACTTCTTCGGCGTCGAGGGCATAAAGGTCCGCGTCGGAGTTCTTGTCGTACGAGAAGTACATTATCTCGCGGAGGATGTCGGTCTTGCGAAGCCATGCCAGGCCGTCCTCGAACTCCAGGGGGCCCTGCACCTTGGGGATGCGGGACTGTGCATCCATATACGTGGCAACCTCATAATTGAGGCAGCACTTGAGTTTGCCGCACTGGCCGGCGAGTTTCTGCGGGTTGAGCGAAAGGTCCTGGCAGCGGGCGGCGGAAGTGGATATGCTCTGGAAGGAAGTGATGTAATTGGCGCAGCAAAGCTCGCGTCCGCAGACGCCGAGGCCTCCGATGAGACCGGCCTCCTGGCGGGCGCCTATCTGCTTCATCTCTACGCGGATGCGGAATTCCTCGGCGAAGACCTTGATGAGCTGGCGGAAATCGACGCGACCGTCGGCGATATAATAGAATATGGCCTTGGTGCCGTCTCCCTGGAACTCCACGTCGCCGATCTTCATTTCAAGGCCGAGCTCGGCCGCAATCTTGCGGGCCTTTATCATGGTCTCGTGCTCGCGGGCTATGGCCGCCTGCCATTTCTGGATGTCTGCTGGCTTGGCCTTGCGGTATATCTTGCGGAACTCGGTGCCCTCGCGCCCGGTGCCCTTGCAGGCCATCTGGCGGGTCACGATAGGGCCGGCGAGCGTGACGATGCCGAGGTCGTAGCCGTTGGCGGCCTCCACTATGACGAAGTCGCCTATGGTGAGGTTCTGGCCGGAATCGTTCACATAGAATCCCTTGCGGGTATTCTTGAAGCGGACTTCGAAGATGTCGGGGCAGGTGCCGTCCTCGATCCCCTTGAGGATGTTGCGGTCGGACAGCTTGCAGCAGCCGGCGCGGTAGAAGAGTTCGTCTTCCTCCTCTCCCTTCACTACCGAGCACCCCCTGAAACAGTCATATTGTATGGTTTCGTTATCCATTGATGCGGTATAGTTTGTTCGCCAGGTCGGCGAAAATGATCTTCATGTTTACGTTGCGCTCCACCATGCGGTTGGCGTTGTCCAGGGCTGCGAGTGCGCCCCGCGCGAAAGACTTGTGCAGCTTTGGAGCCCAGGCGGCGGCGTTTCCGGAGACCGTTTGCGCGAGAGTCATCTTCTGCTGGGCGAGGAAGACGTTGCGCATGGCGTCGGAGGCATATTTGCAAAAGGCCTTGGCGCTTTCCCTCGAAGGGAGGGCTGAAATGCGTTCCCCGGCCTCCAGTGCGTCGTAGAGATCGCGGCGGACTATTGCATCCATCAGGTCGTCCAGGAGTTCCGGCTGGTCGAATTCGGGAGCCTTGACGGGCGCGCCGAGCTGCAGGCGCTGGCAGCGGGACGCTACGGTCTGCAGGACCTTCTCCGGAGAATGGGTGATGAGGATGAACTCCGTCTGCGGCTCCGGCTCTTCGATGGCCTTGAGAAGGCGGTTGGCGGCCTCCTGGTTCATCTTTTCCGGGAGATAGATTACTACGGACCGCCATCCTCCCTCAAGGGCGCTGAGCGACAGCTGCGAGAGCACTTCGCGGGCCTCCGCCACCGGGATGAGGGATGATTTGCTGTCGATTCCCAGCGCAGCTCCGAGCTCCGCCTC
This sequence comes from Bacteroidales bacterium, assembly GCA_017615615.1. Taxonomy (GTDB): domain Bacteria; phylum Bacteroidota; class Bacteroidia; order Bacteroidales; family UBA932; genus Cryptobacteroides. The sequence goes on along the minus strand of JAFZZW010000013.1, from coordinate 10,561 downwards.
CGTAAAACGGGGATTCTCAAGCGCCAGCGCGCGGAACTGCGGCATGAGCGACACCGAAGACTGGCCAGATGTGGTGGGAAATACGAAATGTATGTCCGGATGAATAAGCTTGCCGACGCGGTTGCAGGACGGGCACTCGCCGCATGAGTCTTCTGCAGTCCCGGAATGACAGTACAGCCGCTGCAGATACGCCATTGCCACGCTGAACGCGGGCCCGCCGTCCGGCTCGATGAACATGAGCGCGTGGGGGATCCTTCCGGATGAGATCATGCCGGAAAGGGCCTTCAGGGTGTCTGCGTTGCCGTTTATGTCGCTGAATCTCATTTGGTTCTCACTGCATTGTAACGTGCCAGCGCCGCCAGGGCGTCCCGGAACCCGGACTCCGGGAATGCCGCCAGGGCGGACTCGGCCTCCGCGATGAATTCCCCGAGACGTCCGCCAGCGTACTCCACGCCGCCGTTCTCCAGAACGAAGGAGCGTATGGCTTCGCAATTCTCCGGATGGTCCGGAATCTGGCGCACCTGCTCCCGGATGCGTTCCTGCCCGGACTGAGGCAGGTTTTTCATAGCGCCGAGAAGCGGGAGGGTAATCTTCTGCTCCGTAAGGTCCAGGCCTACGGGCTTGCCTATCTCTCCCTGCTGGTAGTCGAATATGTCGTCCCTGATCTGGAAAGCCATGCCCACCGCTGCGCCGTAACGTCCGGCGGCGTCCGTCAGCTCCTGCGTCGCGTCAACGGAACAGGCGGCCAGGCGGCATGCGGTTTCGAACAGGGAGGCCGTCTTGCAATAGATTATTCGCAGGTAATCCTTCTCCGCCGTGGAGGCGTCGGACGCCATCTGGAGCTGGAGCATCTCGCCTTCAGCAAGGTCAGACAGAGTCTTGGAAAACAATTCGATGGCCTCGGACTGATGGGGCCTGGAAACCACGATGCGAACGGCCCGCGACAGCCAGAAATCGCCTACCAGCACAGCAGCCGAAGGCCCTATGACGGCACTCAGCGTAGGCTTGCCGCGGCGAAGGCTGCTGCAGTCGGCGACGTCGTCATGGAACAGGGTGGCGTTGTGGATGAGCTGCGTCGCGGCGGCGAATACCGCGCTCTCCTCCCCCGGCTGCCCGAGGGCGCTGGACACAAGGAGCGAGAGCATCGGACGTATCTGTTTGCCGCCGTTGGAAAGGAGGTCGGAGTTGACCTTCTCAAGGAGAGGGATATCCGAGCGCAGGGAGTCCCGGATCAGCTCCGAATAAGCCGTCCAGGTGCCTCCAAGCAGGGATATGATGCTCTCGCGGTTCAAAGCAGTTCCTCCAGTTCCTCTACGGTGCGGGGCATTTTAAGGATGTCGCGTTCATCGGGCATGAGCATGCCGGTGGCGACGAAGTGGTCCAGCAGCGAGGCGAGCGGGTCGAAGAAGCCGTCGATATTCAGGGCGGCGACACGGCCGTGGTACTGCCCGAGTTTGATCAGGACCATGGTGCCGAAGAGCTCGTCCATGGTGCCGATACCTCCGGGGAGAGCGACGGCAAGGTCGACGCCCTCCAGCATGGCGGCCTTGCGCTCGGACATGGTGTCCGTCCAGACCACCTCGCTGAGGCCGGGATAGACCAGAGGCTTCATGAAGCGGGGTACCACGCCTTTGGTGTAGGCGCCGTTGGCCAGGGCTTCCTCGCTCACCACGCGCATCATACCCTTGGTGGTGCCCCCGGACACGATGCGGCAACCGCGCGCAGCGGCCGCACGCACTATGCTGCGGGCTGCGTCGTTGTATTGGGGTGCTATTGCCTCGTTAGCGGAACAATAGAACAGGACCGTCATAGCGCCGCCTCGATGCGTGCCTTGAGGTCTGCCTTGGGAACAACACCTACGGTGCGGTCCACGACCTCACCGTTCTTGACGAACACGAGCGTGGGGATGTTGCGGATGCCGAAGCGGACGGCGACGTCCTCGCAGTCGTCCACATTACACTTGGCGATGACGGCACGGCCGTCGAACTCGGCTGCAAGTTCGTCCACGACGGGTGAAAGGATACGGCAGGGTCCGCACCATACGGCCCAGAAATCTATGACGAGAAGTCCCGGCTCCGCCAGGAATTCCTCAATATTGACTGATGTAACGACTTTTTCCATGACTACAAATATAACTAAAAATCAATAGAAAGACTCTATGTTCCAAACAAAAGCGCGGATGCCGAGGTCCGGGGAGGCCTCGTCCTTGGCGCGCAGCGCATCGAGTATGGGCTGCACCTTTTCGTCGGGCACCACGGTAAGGATGGCGTGGTTCTGCTCCGGCCAGGCGTGGTCGCCCAGATGGGGAATTCCGTTGAACCCTCCCTTTCCCTGGATGTCCTGCCACTGGGTGTATCCCCTCTGGCGGACGCTCTCAAGCACCTGGACTATCTCTTCGTTGTATGCCTGATTGTAACTTATGAATATGGCTTTCATGCTCTTGTGGCTTTTTTCTTCTTACGGTTTTCCTGCCTGACGCAGATTGCACAATACACCGTGGGGATGAGCACCAGCGTGACCAGTGTGGATACCGAGAGGCCCCAGCACACTGTTACGCCAAGCGACTTCCACATCTCGGAGCCCTCGCCGGTGCCGATGGCCATCGGCAGCAGGCCCAGAACGGTGGTTAGGGTGGTCATGAGGATAGGCCTCAGACGGCTGCGAGCGGCGGTGGTGACGGCGTTGCGCACGTTCAGTCCCCTCTCGCGAAGCAGGATGGTATAGTCGATCAGCACGATACCGTTCTTCACCACTATACCCAGCAGGATTATGATACCCACCAGGGACATCATTCCCAGGTTGACCCCGGACAGGGAGAATCCTATCAGCACGCCCACGGCGGCGAACGGAAGGCTGAACATTATGACGAACGGACTCATGAACGACTCGAACTGCGACGCCATGACCATATATACCAGGATGACGATAAGGATGATGAGGACGATGAGGTCGGCGAACATGTCCTGCTGGTCCTCGTAGTCTCCGGCTATCTGCACCGCCAGCTCCGGCGGTATCTCCGTGGCGTCGATGGCCCTCTGGGCGGCCTGCACAGCCTCAGAGAGCGCAGCGCCGCGGCCGACTATGCCGTTGATGGTGATAAGCCTCTCGCGGTCTTTCCGTTCGATGGTGGGAGGCACCTGGGTCTCCACTATCCGGCCGAGTTCCTTCATACGGATGGGCTGCCCTTGCGCACCGGTAACGGTTATGTTTTCCATATCCTCAATGCTGGTGCGGAACTCCGGCGCGTAGCGGACGCGTATATTGTACTCCTCGCCGTCCTCGCGGTAGAACGATGCCAGCGACCCGCTCATGGCGGCGCTGAACGCTGCACCGGCGGTGGTGGAATTGAGTCCGTTGAGGGCGAGCTTGGTGCGGTCGAAGTCCATCTGGTACTCGGGGGTGTATTCGTCGCGGCTGAGGGTGACCTGGGCGAACGACGGGTCCTCGGACATCTTGGCGCGCAGCTCGCGGGCGATGCGGTCGGTCTCCTCGAAGCTGTATCCATAGACCTCCACCTTGACGGTCGACGCACTTCCCATTCTGCCGCCGCCCTCGGTTACGATGGCGCGGTGGATGTCGGGGTAGCGCTTCATGATGCCGCGGATGACGTCGGCGATCTCGGCGCTCGTGCGCTTGCGGGTGCTGGAGGTTCCGATACGGACGTTCATGGAAATGATGTGCGTACCGTTGCTGCGCATCGCGGCGAAGGTATTGTCGCTGTCGGCCTGGCCGAAGGTGAAATTGATCCTCTGGGCCTCCGGGACCTCGGCTCGGACGTCGTCATAAAGGCGGAAGGCGAACTCGCGCGTGACGTCCTGCGCCGTTCCCATGGGGAGCTCGATATTGGCCGATATGCGGTCGGTGTCGCTGTGCGGGAAGTATTCGGTCTTGACTCCCGGGGCGAGCAGCGCTACCACCACGACGAACACGAGGAAAAATCCGAGGATGACCCAGGCGCGCCTGCCGGTGGCCCAGTGTATAACGTGCCCGTAGCCCCTGGATATCCACTCCAGGAAACGGTTGACGGGGCCGAACACGGCGTTGTAGAAGCGCCCGTGCTTTGCGTTGGGCTTGAGCAGGCGGGAGCACAGCATGGGGACGAGGGTGAGGGCCGCCGTGGTCGATACGACCATGATGATGCTCACTATCCAGCCGAGCTGCCTGAACATGATTCCCGACATGCCCTTGATCATGGTGAGGGGCAGGAAGACGCATAGCATGGTGAGCGTCGACGCGATGACGGAGATGCCCACCTCGGAGGTGCCGTGTACAGCCGCCTCCGACGGCCGTTCCCCCCGCGACAGGTGCGTGGAGACATTCTCCAGTACCACGATGGCATCGTCCACCACCATGCCTATGGCAATCGCCAGAGCGGACATCGAGATGATGTTGAGGGTGTTGCCGGACATGGTAAGGTACACCAGCGACGCCAGCAGGGCGATAGGGATGCTCAGCACGATTATGAGGGTGGAGCGGAAGTTGCCGAGGAACAGGAACACTACTAGCATGACCACCAGGAAGGTGATGATGATGGTGTCCCGAAGAGTCTTGATGGTGTTGATGATTTCCGTGGAGCCGTCCACCAGGATGGTCACGTCAACGTCGGCCGGCAGGTTGGGCTTGATCTTCTCCAGCTGCTTCTTTACGCCATTGATGACGTTGACGGTATTGGCGCCGGACTGCTTCTGGATGATGATTCGGGCAGAACGCTCGCCGTTGGTGTAGGACTCCTGCTCCCGCTCCTCGTTGCCGTCGCGCACGGTGGCGACGTCACGAAGATAAACCGGACGCCCTCCCATCGAGCCCACGACTATGTCGAGCAGTTCGGAAGGGTCCTTGAACTCCTTCTGGACACGCAGGGTGTAGGTGTTGGAGCCAATGTCGATGTTGCCGGAAGGCAGGTTGCGGTTCTCGGACGAAATGACGCCGGCGATGCCGGAGACGGTGAGGTTGTACGCCTGCAGGCGGGTGGGGTCGCAATAGACCTGTATTTCGCGCGTGGGGGCGCCGCTCACGCTCACGGTACCCACTCCGGGCACGCGGGCAAGGGGCGTCGCGAGGCGGTCGTCCAGGATCTTGTCCAGTCCCTGCATGCTCTCATGTGCCGTGGCGGTGAGGATCATGATGGGCATGTCGTCGGCGCTGAACTTGAAGATGACGGGCAGGGATGCACCGTCGGGAAGCGTCGAATTGACCATGTCCAGCTTGTCCCGGACGTCGTTGGTGGCCTCTTCTATGTCGGTTCCGTATTCGAAGGTGAGTGTCAGGATGGATACGTTCTCACGGGAACGGGTGGACAGTTCCTTGAGGTTCTCCACGCCGTTGAGGGAGTTCTCAAGGACCTTGGTGAGGTTGGTCTCGATGTCGGCGGCGTTGGCCCCGTTGTAGGAGGACATCACCATGATGACATTGGAATCGAACTCGGGGAACTGGGCGATGCTCAGGTTCGTCAGCGAGTAGATGCCGAATATCATGAAGGCGATGAAGACCAGGGTGGTCGTAACCGGATGCTTGACGGCGGTGCGGTAGATGCTCATGGCTTATCCTATTTCCACTTCCACGCCGGCCTTGAGGGTGGAATTGCCCTTATAGACAACCTTTTCGCCCTCCTGGAGGCCGGAAAGGATTTCGTATTTGCCGTCCCAGTGGCGTCCTAGGGTAACTATGCGGATTTCGGCGAGGCCTTCGTCGTTTACCACGAAGAGCGTCCTGGTACCGGAGCCCTGCATCTTGAGGATGGCGGTGTCGGGGACGACGATGCTGCGGCTGTCGCCGAAGTTGACGCTGGCCCGCACGTACATCCCGGGACGGAGCTCGCGCCGGGTGTTGGGGACGACTACTTCAACGTTGAACGTATGGGTAGTGGCGTCCATGGTGGGGTACAGGCGGCCAACGCTGCCCTCGAAGGTCTTGCCGGGGAGGGCGTCGGCGGTGAGGGTAACCTTGTCGCCCTTCTTGACTTTGGTATATTCCGTCTCAGATATGGCGACAAGCACCTTCACGGGGGTTATCTGCTGTACGGTATAGATGGGCTGGGCCATGGCGTACATATCGCCCCTGTCGTAGTTGCGGGCGGTTACCACGCCGCTGACCGGGCTGCGCAGGATGGTGTTTTCCCGGATGTTCCTGCAGCTGCTGCGGCTTACGTTGCAGGCAAGCTCCAGCTGCTCGAAGTCGGCCTGGGAAATGCCTCCCTGGGCAAGCAGGGCGCGGACCCGTTCAAGCTCGGTCTCGTCGTTGCGGAGCTTGAGTTCGGCCTGTTCCAGCTGCACGCGGTCCATCTCGGCCAGCACCTGGCCCTTGGAAACGAAGTCGCCGACCTCCACATTGAGTTTCTGGATGCGGCCTCCGCTCTGGGGGGCTATGTTGTTGACCACATTGGCCTGAACCGTAGAAGAATACAATGTCTGCTGGGGAACGTTCTGATATGCGGCCTCCACTACGGAGACTTTCTGTTTCACGGCAGCGGCCGGAGCCTGGGCCTGGTTGCCGGAGCCCGTGCTCCCCTGGTTGTTGCAGCTTGCGAGAAGAATCATCGCGGCTGCTATGATGCTTGTCTTGTTCATATGCGGTTATCTTTTTCCGGGAGAAAATCGGCGCCGAGGGTGCCCTCGAGGTCGGATTTGGCGCTGAGGTAGCTGAATATCGCCTGGCAGACGCCGAGCCTGGCCTGGGTGAGAGCGAGCTGGGCGTCATTCAGGTCTGTAAGCGTGCTGCGGCCCACTTCGTAGGACTGGTTGGCGATGCCGTAAGCCTTTTCCGCGGTCTCTACGGCGCTGCTGGCGGAGGCGTAGCTCTTGGTGGCGGTACCCATGGTGGAGAGGCTGCTGCGGATGGCTATCTGGAGCTGGCGTTCCACATCGGCCCTCTGGATGTCGAGCTGCGCGGCCTGCACCTTGGCCTGACGGATGGCGTTATAACGCTTGCCGCCGTTGAAAATGGGGATGCTGAGGCTCAGGCCCACGTATGAGTAGGGAGACCAGCGGTAGTCCTTGAAGACGTAATCGTTGGCCATGGCGTTCAGGGAATAGGAGAATGCGAGGGCAAGGGTGGGGATGTTGGCGTACTGCTGGAGCCTGATGTTGCCGGCGAGCTGTTCCGCCTGGATGGCCAGCTGGCGGAGAGTGGAGTTGTCGTCCGGCGAGAGGCCCTCGGGCAGGGGCTGCTGGAGCTCCCGGGCGTAATCGGCAATCGTCCCTGCCGCATCTATTTCGGCGTCCAGGTCCACGCCCATGACGGCCTTGAGCTGCCACAGGCTGAGCTGGACGGCGTTTTCGGAATCCACCACGTTGGGGATGGCGTTGGCCAGGGCGGTCTTGGCCCTTGTGAGGTCGAGCTCGGATGCCCGCTGCGCGTTGAACTTCTTCTGCGTGAGCTCGTGGTTGGCCAGGGCGTTCTCGTACACGGACTTATAGACCTCGAAGGCCTCCTTGGCAAGCAGGACGGTGTAATAGGCTTTCTTGACCTGGGTGACGGTCTCCAGACGGGAGGCGCGGGCCTTCTCTACGGCGAGCTCTACATCCTGGTCGCTTATTTTCAGGCTCTGCCAGAGCTGGGCGTTCACCAGCGGCATGCTGGCGCTGACGCCGGCGGACCAGGTGTTCCAACGGCCCATCTCGATGCCGTTGCTGCCTGCGCCGCCTTCTCCCTGGCTGCCGGAGCCGCCGAGGTTGAAGTCCATGTACATCACCTGCTTCTTGATGGTACGCTGGTAGGAACCGGTCCCGTCTATCTTGGGAAACAGGGACGAGTAGGTTCCCTTGCGTGCGTAACCGGTACGTTCTATCTCCAGGTCCGCCACCTTGACGGATGCGTTTTCACTCAGGGCTATCCGGATGGCATCCTCGAGGGTAATTGCCCTCGGGGCGTCCTGGGCTTGAGCGGACAAGGCCACGACGGAGAGGAATATCAGAGAGAGTATTGACTTTTTCATACTATATTAACAGGCGTTCTTTCACTGCAAAAATTATACCCGCGTTTCGTTTGGAAATACGCGCGGATTGGGTTATCTTTGAAGGCTCAAATTCATCGTTATGGACCTTCTGGCAATCCACTGGCACGTAGACCCCGTGCTCATTCACATAGGAAGCTTCGGCATACGCTGGTATTCCCTGCTGTTCGTGGCCGGATTCGTCATCGGCTGGTACCTTTTCCGCTGGTTCTTCCGCAGGGAAGGCATTTCGGAAAAGCTGCTTGACCCGCTGCTCTACACCCTTCTCATTGCGACGATCGTCGGTGCACGCCTCGGGCATTGCATCTTCTACCAGCCGTCGTATTATTTCGGCTCCTGGGAGGGTTTCCTTGAGATTTTCATGCCCTGGAAGGGCGGCCTTGCAAGCCACGGAGGCACCATCGCGCTGTTCCTCGGAATGTGGTGGTTCTCCGCCCATTACGGCAAAAAGAACGACTTCGACTACCTTTGGATAATCGACCACCTCGCCATAGCGGTGGCATTCACCGGAGCGCTCATACGTCTGGGCAACCTGTTCAATTCCGAGATTTACGGCCCAGTGACCGATGCCCCCTGGGGCGTCATATTCGAGCTCCGCGGGGAGACCGAGCCCCGTCATCCCACACAGATGTACGAGTCAATAACATACCTGGTCCTGGGGTGCGTCCTGCTATGGCTGTACAAATTCAAGCTGGAAAAGCTCAACAGGGGCTTCCTCATAGGGCTTTTCCTTGTAGTGTGCTTCGGCGTCCGGTTCATGATAGAATACGTCAAGGAGGCCAGGATATTCTTCAATCTGGGCTTCACCACCATCAACATCGGCCAGTTGCTCTCCATCCCGTTCATCCTGCTGGGAATAGGGCTGATAATATACTCCTTCGTCAAAAAGCAGCCGGCCGCGGCAGTCCACCCCGAGCCGGCTCCCAAGAAGGCAGAGACCCATTACGCAAAACCGATCCGCTAAGAGCTTCCCTCAGCGGAATTCAAAAAAGGCCGGGCAACGCAGGTTGTCCGGCCTTTTAATGATGAAGTTACTCTTAGTCGTTGAGGGAGAAGCGCTTGAAGGCGACGACCTTGGCCTCTTTGTCTTCTTTGGCGATAGCCTCTTTGACGCTGATCTTGTCGTCACTCATCTGGTACTCCTGCTCCTCGAGGGTCATTTCCTTGAGGAACTTCTGGACGCGGCCGTTGGCGATGTTCTCGATCATGACGGGGTTGAGGGAAGCTGCCTTCTCCGCACCTACGGTCTTGATGATTTCGCGTGCCTGGGCGGCCTGGTCGGGAGTAAGCCATCCCTTTGCGGTGTTGGACTCGATGTGGTCTTCGCTGTCGCAGTGGGCGGGGTTGATGCCGACCTTCTTGAGAGCGGCGTCGATTGCCTTCTGGACCATCTCGTCCTTGGTCTTCTGAACTGCCACTGCCTTCTCGTTGTCGAGGACGCTCTGAGGGCAGTCTGCGATACCGATGGAGACGGGGTTCATGGAAGCGACCTGCATGACGATACCCTTTGCGAGGGCCTCGCTGACGGGCTTGTTGAAGCCGACGAGAGCGCCGAGCTTGCCGTTGATCTTGTGGATGTACTCCACTACGAAGGGAGCCTCTACGAGAGCGTAGCCAACGAGGACGTGCTTCTCGCCGGTTTTGCCGGTCTGGGCCTCGACGGCCTCGGCCACGGTGTAACCGTCCGCCATCTTGCAGGCCTTGAGGCCTTCGAGATCTGCGGGGCAGTTGGCGATGGCGACGTCTGCGATGGCCTCTGCGAGGTTCTGGAAGTCGGAGTTGCGGGAGACGAAGTCGGTCTCGCAGCCGAGGCATACGAGGATGCCCTTGCCGCCTTCGATGCGTGCCTTGACGGCACCCTCGGAGGTTTCGCGGTCTGCGCGCTTGGCGGCGACCATCTTGCCCTTCTCACGGATGATTCCGATAGCCTTCTCAAAATTGCCTTCGGCCTCTTCGAGAGCCTTCTTGCAATCCATCATGCCGGCGGAAGTCATCTTGCGTAACTTCATTACGTCTGCTGCTGTAATAGCCATAGCTTTATCTCTTTAGAGTTGTTGATGGAACTTATTCTGCTTTGGGGGCTTCTGCCTCGGCGGGCTCTTCGGCCTTGGGGGCCTCGGGCTCTGCTGCAGGTGCCTCTGCCTTGGGAGCTTCAGCCTCGGCGGCGGGAGCCTCATCCTCAGCCTTGGCGGCCTTGCGGGCGCGGAGCTTGCGGGTCGCTGCCTTGGGGGCCTCGGCTGCGGTTTCTTCCTCGGCGGGAGCCTCTTTGTCCTTCTCGAGCTTGCGCTCCTCAAGACCTTCGGCGATGGCGGTGCAGAGGACGTTCATGATGCACTCGATGCTCTTTGCCGCGTCGTCGTTTGCCGGAATCACATAATCAATGGGTGTGGGATCGCAACAAGTATCAACCATTGCGAATACCGGAATGTTGAGGCGGTTGGCTTCCTTGACGGCGTTGGCCTCTTTCTGGATGTCGATAACGAAGATCGCAGAAGGGAGGCGGCTCATGTCGCGGATGGAGCCGAGGTTCTTCTCGAGTTTGGCCCTCTGGCGGTCGACCTGGAGGCGCTCACGCTTTGCGAGCTTCTCGAAGGTGCCGTCTTCTTTCAT
>JAFZZW010000012.1 GCA_017615615.1 Bacteroidales bacterium | reverse complement strand
TTGGTCAGCTGCACGGGTTCGGTCTTGTCCGTTTCCTGGAGATAGATTTCGGTCTCGCCGGTACGGTCGGAGATGTAGGCGATGTATTTCCCGTCAGGGGAGAACTCCGCACCGCGCTCGTTGGCGCCGGGAGTGCGTGTGATGTTGCGGGTGACACCGGCCTTGACGGGCACGTTGAACACCTCGCCGCGCGCCGTGACAGCCAGACGGTCACCCTTCTCGGAGATGCTTATGTTGGACAGGTTCCTGTCCACGTGCATCTTTTCGGGACGGGCATAGAGGCCTTCGGCATCGAGTTCTATGTCGATCTTGCGGTACGAACGGTCGGCGGGATTCAGGGAATAAAGGTATCCGCCGTTCTCGAATACGATCCACTTGCCGTTGGTACTCGGGAACTTGACGTCGTACTCCTTGAAATCAGTAACCTTGGAGGTCTGCCCGGTCTTGGTGTCGTATACGAAGATATTCATCCAGTGGTCGCGGTCGGAGATGAAATAAATCTCGTCGCCCACCCACATAGGGATGATGTCCTGGGCCTCGTTGTCCGTAATGGCCTTGACGGACTTGCCGTCATAGATCCAGATTTCGTCTGCCTGGCCGCCGCGGTAGTATTTCCATGTGCGGAACTCACGGAAAACGCGGTTGTACGCGAGCTTCTTCCCGTCAGGGGAATAGCTGCAGAAGCCGCCTTCCGGCAGCGGCAGGCATTCGCTCATGCCTCCGGCGGCGGGAACTTTCCATAGCTTTCCGTCAAAGGAGTCGCTGATGCGGTTGCGGTACACAATCTCCTTTCCGTCAGGAGTCCATCCCATTACAATGTTGTTCGGGCCCATGCGGTCGCCGAGGTCGTCGCGGCTGTTGGTGCCGGTGAAGGTGAGCCGGACCGGCTCGCCGCCGATGGCCGGCATCGAATAGACCTCGGTATTGCCGTCGTACTGTCCCGTGAAGGCTATTGTCCTGCCGTCAGGCGAGAAACGGGCGAACATCTCGTAACCGATATGCGAGGTGAGACGCACGGCGCGGCCTCCGCTGAGCGGTGCCTTGTAGAGGTCTCCGGCATAAGAGAATACGACGTCGGTGCCGTTGGTGGTGGGGAATCGAAGGAGCCTTCCTTCTTCGGCGCGGGCTGAAACCGCAAACCCTGCTACGAGGAGCAGGGTGCAGAGCAAAGATTTATTCATGCGTTAAAGTTTATTGCTGCTTTTTCAGATAGTTCTCCGCCTTGACCTTCATCCTCTCGGCACGCTTGAGGTTGTCGGGGTGCGAAGAGAACATCTGGGCCACGGAGGAAGCCTGTGAGCTCTCGGCAAGTTGCGTGAGCTTCATCAGGGAATTGTACATGCCGTAAGGGTTGTAGCCTTGGGCGACGGCGAATTCGAAGCCGAACTCGTCGGCCTTGTACTCCTGCTTCTGGGAGAACTGCGCGTTGACAAGGGCCTGCCCGATATTGCCGGCGACCGCCTGCGTCACGGCGCCCACGGAGCCGGCCGCGCCGACAAGGTCGCTGGCGGCCGATGCCATGTAGGCCTTCTTCAGGGCGTTCTTGGAGTCCTGGTGGACGACATGGCCGATCTCATGGCCGATGACTGCGACAAGCTCGTCGTCTGTCATCAGGTCCATAAGGCCGCTGTAGACGCGGACGGAGCCGTCACCGCTGGCGAAAGCGTTGACTTCTTCGGTCCTGTACACCTTATAATTCAGAGTCATGTCTCCGACCTTGCCCACCTTGGACATGAGGCGACGGAGCCTGGTGATGTAGGCGCCGTTGTCAATGGTGTTCTGCTGGTCGAGCTGCGCCACTGACTGGCGGCACAGTTCGACGATCTGTTCGTCGGAGATGGCCATGGCCGTGACGGCCTTGCCGGTGGCGGAAGCGATGCGCTCGCCGTCCCAGTTTATAGCCGTCAAAAGGCCGCAGCCGGCGAAAAGCCATGCTGCAGCCAGAAGGGTAAGAATCCGTTTCATTATACTATTTTCCCTTGAGGATGCTGCCGAGCACGCTTCCTGCGACGGAGCCGAGGAGGCCGCCGGACTTCTTCTGCTGCTTGGGCTGGGCGCCGCTGAGGGACAGGATGATGTCGTTGAGGTCGACATCACCGTCACCGTCCATATCCTTGATGAGGCCGGAGAGCTTGCCGATGATGGTCGGGATAAGTCCGGTAAGGGCGGAATTGGTCTTGGTGCCGAGGCCGAGCTTGCTGAGGATGTTATTGGCGAAGAGCTTGCCTGCAAGAGCGGTGACAGGGCTGGTGGCAGCGTTGGACTTGCCGCTCAGGAGGTTCTTGAGGACGTCGACACCGCCGGGGGTGGCAGCCGTCTGGGTGAGGCTCTTGAGGACGGAATCAGAAAGGCCGTTGAGGACGGTATTCTGTACGTTGGAAGGGATTTCGACGCCCTGGGCTGCGGATGCGACAGTCTTGGCGAGAAGATCGGTAAGGGTTGCCATAATCAGTTAAAATTTAGTGTTTCAGTGTTTTCGGTTAAATAATCATGTGGCCGGAATGCCATCCGGTTTGGTAAAAATAATAAATTATCCTGAATTGTGGAGAAAGTTACCGTTTTTTTTGCAATTTCCTAAAACTGTTGTAAATTTGCAGTCCCGTTTTCGGCGGGGTATTGACATAAGCACATTGAGATATGGTGTAATGGTAGCACTACAGATTCTGGCTCTGTCAGTGAGGGTTCGAATCCTTCTATCTCAACAACCCCTCGGGGTTTATGATGGCGGGGTAGCTCAGCTGGTTAGAGCGTCGGATTCATAATCCGGAGGTCGTGGGATCATGCCCCACTCCCGCTACCCAACAGCAACATAAGTAAGAGGCCTGTATGAAGCCCTTACGACCAATAACTTCAATATATATGTTCCGGCGCTTTGCACAGCGGCGGTTTTTTTGTATATTTCCATCATGAATATACTTTTGAATGAAATGCTTTCCCATGCCGACCCGGTGCAGGTGGAGGGGCTGTCACGGTTCTTCAAGACCGGGCCGGGGCAGTATGGTGAAGGGGACAGGTTCCTTGGCATCAAGGTGCCCGTGACGAGGGCCGTGGTTAAGGGCTGCTGGAGGCAGACCTGTTTTGACGATCTGGAGGAGTGCATCGCCAGCGAATACCATGAGGTGCGGCTGGCTGCCCTGCTCTGCCTTGTGGCGATATTCGAGGATGCAGGGAAGAAGTCCGGCAGGAATGAAGGGCAGCAGCAGCGTTGCGTCGACTTCTACCTCGCCCATACGGACCGGATCAACAACTGGGACCTGGTGGACCTGTCCTGCTATCCGCTCCTGGGCGTCTGGCTGCTGGACAGGGACCGCGGACTGCTGTACGACCTTGCCCGGAACGGCAGGACTATATGGGAGCAGCGGATAGGCATCGTGAGCACGATGACTTTCATCCGGCACGGGCAGTTGGACGACACCTTTGCCATCTCTGACATCCTTCTGCACCATCCGCATGACCTGATACACAAGGCCGTCGGCTGGTTGCTCCGCGAAGCGGGCAAACGCGACGGCAGCGCCCTGCGGGCCTGGCTGGCGCCGCGCGCCTTAGGCATGCCCCGTACCATGCTGCGCTACGCTATCGAGAAGTTCCCAGAGGATGAGCGCCGGATGTACATGGCAAAATGACGTTTTTTCAAGGCGGCCGTGCAGTAATCAGTGAAGAATCACGTTTAAATATCAAAAAAAAATTGGACCAATATGAAAAGGTTTGTTTTCGTCTTATGCGCTGCGCTTTTCCTTGAAGGATGCAGTTGGATCGGTGATGCGTTTCCCAAATCCCTGGATTTCGTCAGTTCCGGCTGCGCGTCCGAGACCAAGGGAGGTCTGTA
>JAFZZW010000092.1 GCA_017615615.1 Bacteroidales bacterium | reverse complement strand
TTGAAGTAGCTCACCCGCAGCGCCAGGTAGGTGTTGGCGAAGAGCTTCACCGCCTCCGCCTCCGTTGACCCCATGAACAGCACGGGGACGTCTTCCTTCAGCGCACCCTCCTTGATGAGGCCGGCAAAGGTGCGGGCCGCGTGTTCCAAAACATCCTCATCGTAACCGACAATGATCCTGCTGGGATAGAGGTTGTCGTACAGGGCCTTGCTCTCGCGGAGGAACTCGGGGGCGAAGATGATCCTGGGGATCACCACCCGGAAGCTGCCGTCGGCGAGGCGCTCGCGGTAGGAGAACTTCTCCCGAACGTGCGCGGTGTAGCCTACGGGCACGGTGGACTTGATGACCATGACGGCGTCGGGGTTGACCTCCAGCACCAGGTTGATGACCTCCTCCACATGGGAGGTGTCGAAGAAGTTCTTCTTGGGGTCGTAGTTGGTGGGAGCGGCGATTACGACGAAATCGGCGCCGGCGTACGCGGCACGGCCGTCCAGTGTGGCAACGATGTCAAGGTCCTTTTCCGAAAGGTACTTTTCGATGTATTCGTCCTGGATGGGGCTTTCCCGGCGGTTTATCTTTTCCACTTTTTCCGGAATGACGTCCACCGCCACCACCTCGTTCTTCTGTGCGAGGAGTGTGGCGATCGAAAGACCGACGTATCCGGTTCCTGCTACTGCGATTTTCATGTCTTGAGCTATAAGTGATGAACGCCCTCGAGCGGGCAGATGTTGCGTGTGTCGAATATGACCTTGCCGCGGAGCCTGTCCCAATTCTGCCGGATGTGCTCGTGGCCCACCATGATGACCACCATGTCCAGGCCCTCCAGGAAGCTGTCGAAGCTGAGCACCTGGTTCTCCACTATGGGGCGGTCGGTGAAATACGGGTCGAAGGTCTTGAGCGGACGGGCGAGGTGACGCTGCTGGAGCTCGAGCAGCTGGAGGGTGGGGCTCTCGCGGATGTCGTCCACGTTCTCCTTGTACGTGAGGCCGTACAGGCCAACGCGGCGGTCGTCCGTGATGCCGGCGGCCTTCATTATCTCGTGGATGCGCTCCAGCACGAACTCGGGCTGGCTGTCGTTGGTCTTCATGCTTTCGTCGATCACCTTGGCGAGCTTGGGGTAATCGCCCACGAGGAACCACGGATCCACGCTGATGCAGTGGCCGCCCACGCCGGGGCCGGGCTGAAGGATGTTCACGCGCGGGTGCATGTTGCAGATGCGTATTATCTCGTAAACGTCCATCCCGTCGTGACGGCAGATGCGGCTGAGCTCGTTGGCGAACGCTATGTTGACGGCACGGTAGGTGTTCTCCACCACCTTGGTCATCTCGGCGGTGCGGATGTCGGTGACTACTATCTCACCCTGGCAGAACGACGCGTAGCACGCCTTGACGCGCTCGCCGGCCTCTTTGCTGTCGGCGCCTATGGTGCGGTTGTTATGGACAAGTTCGTACACCATGTTGCCGGGAATGATGCGCTCGGGCGCATGTACGAGGTGGATATCCACCCCCGGGGTGAAGCCGCCGGCCTCGATTGCGGGACGGACGTACTTGTCGATGGTCCCGGGGCTGACGGTGGATTCGATTACGACGGTGGCGCCCCGGGGGCAGTGCTTCATGAGCTCCTGCACCGCGGCGACGACGTAGCCGGCGTCCACCTTCTTGCTGAACTTGTCGTACGGGGTGGGGACGCTGACGATGTACATGTCGGTCCGTTGATATTCCGTGGTGAACCTGATGCCGCCGGCGAGCGCCGCCTCGAAGAGCTCGTCCAGGCCCTTCTCCTTGAAGGTTGTCCGGCCGGCGTTGAGACGGTCCACGAGGGCGGCGTTGCAGTCGGTACCCACTACCTCTGCGCCGTGCGAGGCAAGCATAAGAGCGGTGGGCAAACCTATATAGCCCAGTCCTATTACGTTGATCATGCGTTTTTGGATATATCTTCCCCTCCTCGGCACGCCACGTTGTATGGCGGCCGACGAGGCCGGGTCATCGGGAGATTTCTCTTCCCGCAAGGTCCTTGTCCCGTCCGAGACCGGTGCCACTGACCCCTTCTTTCCCAAGGAAATTGGAAATTCTTACAAATATAATATAATTCGCGCGAATTGCCAAAAAATCCCTGGCCCGAATACAAGTTTGCTATTGACGCAAATAAGACGTACCTTTGTGTGATTAACCCGTATGACGATGAAAACCGTAAAACTGATAATCCTCGCATGCGCCGCCGCCCTCGCGGCAGTGGCCTGCAGCCCCAAGACGCCCGATATTCCCGACGACTCACCTGCCGTGAATCTCGTTTACCGCGAATTCACGGCCTCCGTTCCGGGAGGCTCCAAAACGTCCCTCAGCGAGAACCACGTCCTGTGGGACCAGAGCGGCGAGAGCATCAGCATAATCGATTGCGACGGCGGCTGCTGGACGCTCACCCAGAAGAGCGTCAGTTCCGACCGCCGCACCGCCACCTTCGCCGGCGATGTGCCGGACAAGGCCCTGGACATCGCCGTCTATCCTGCATATCAAGACGGCAGCGGATACAGCAGCGGCGGTTTCCCGGTTATTATCCCCGAACTGCAGCAGGCAACAGCCGGCAGCTTTGCACCGGGCACGAGTCCTGCAGTGGCGAAAATAGTTGAAGGCAATTCGCTTTTATTCCTCAATGTCTGCAGTCTGCTGGGCGTTTCCGTCGTCGCGGACGGCATCAAATCCATAAAGATAAGCGCAACGGAAATCAACGGCGGCGCCATCTGCGGCAGTTCCATGGTGCAGTTCGGCCCCGACGACTCCGAGCCGGAAATCATCTCCTGGAGCCAGAACGGCTCCGTAACGTTGAGCGGAAACATAGTCAGCGGACAGCAGTACTGGGCGGTCGTCGCACCTGGCGAATACAACGATCTGGAGGTTAAGTTCACGGACGCGGACGGCCGTACCGCCACTATCCAGCCGGCGTCGCACAAGACCTTCACGCTGGAGCGCAACCACATGAGGTCCATCAGGCCCATCACCATTACGGAGAAGGACTGGGACGACTATGTCGAGCCCGGTTCCGATTTCACCCTGGTCACGGACGCTTCCACGCTCAAGGCAGGAGATGAGGTGCTGATAGTGTACATCGATGAGCACCTGGCTATGGCGGAAGAACACAGCGGCGGCAAATACCGCACCCGCGCAGACGTCACCATCGAAGGCGGCACGACAATCTCCAACCCCGGCAGCGCCACCGTCCTCACCCTCGAGGCAGGAAGCATTTCAGGCACCTGGTCATTCAGGGACGGAGACAACTATCTGTCCAGTTCCACATCCTCCACGAAGGATAATTCCCTTCTGAATTCCACCACCAAAGACGCCAATTCCAGTTGGGCCGTCAGCATCGCATCGAACGGCGAGGCCACTATCCAGGCCCAGGCCGGAGTGAGCACTTACATCAGGTATAACAACAACGAAAACGGTCTCCGTTTCAGCTGCTACAACAGCGCGACGACCCAGATGCCCGTGGCAATCTTCCGCCGCGGAGGCGGTTCCGGATCGGGTTCCGGCGGCGGTCAGGGCCAGAGTATGAGCGTAACCGTCACCACAGGCGGCGCCAACGCCATAACTGCCATGTCCGCCACCGTCAGCGGCAGCTGGAGCGGCGCTACCGCCACCGTCCGCGAGGCCGGATTCCAGATCGGGACCAGCTCGTCAAACCTCGGCGAGTACTATCAGGCAGACATCACTTCAGCCGCTTCCGGCAGCTTCTCTTGCAATATCGACCAGTTGAACCCCGGCACCAAGTACTTCTACCGCGCCTACGTCATCCTGCAGAACGGCTCGGACATGCAGGAGTTTACCGGCGCTACTGCCAGCTTCACCACAAACGTCCAGCAGGACGTTCCCGATACCGGCTCCCAGCCTTCCTGGGCCGAGCTGCCGCTGATGAACATATCGACGGTAACGATGAGCGGCAAGGAGTATATGGTCAACAGCCAGAATACGACCGAATACTACGCCTGGCACATCTGTCCGGACTTCTACATCTATCATCCCAACAAGAAGGCCGCGCGCAACTACACCGTATGCTTCAGCTCCACGTATCACTGCCCGGTATGGGTGGCGGCGCCGAGGCACAGGTCTTATGAGACCGGTTCGGGCCGGTCGGAGAGCTACAAACCCGATCCGGACATACCTTCAAGCATCCAGTATTCTTCCAAGTCGGTCGGCGGCGGCTGCAACAAGGGACATATGCTTGGCAGCGCCGAGCGCACCTGCACCAACGGCACCAATGCACAGGTGTTCTATTATTCCAACATAGCGCCTCAGCTCTCCAGCGGATTCAACACCGGAGGCGGCGGCTGGAACACTCTGGAAGATTACATCGACGACCTTGTCTGCTCGGACACCCTGTACGTAGTGATAGGCTGCTACTTCAAGCAGTTCACGGACGGCTACGGAAAAACGGCCTCTCCCAAGACAATTTCCTATTGCGGCCGCGACGACGTCGTGCAGCCCACCATGTTCTACTATGCCGTACTGCGCACCAAAAGCGGCAGCAGCGGCAAGAGCGTCAAGAACTGCACCTCCGACGAGCTCAAGTGCGTCGCCTTCGTCCGCACGCACACCAATGAGCTCAAGGGCCAGTCAGTAACGGCCAGGGAGCTCAAGTCGATATCCGAACTGGAGGCACTCACCGGCGTGACATACTTTCCCAACGTGCCCAACGCCCCCAAGGGAACGTACAAGGCCGAAGACTGGGGACTGTAAGATTGTTTACTCCTTGTTAAGCGCTATCCGCGCCTGGAGCTCCCAGGTGCGGATTTTGTCTTTGTAGAGGTTGTTGCGGTTGACGGCCTCGACGTCCAGCTGCGAGTCTGAATTCCCGCCCCAGCGGCGGCAATTGTACATCACGTCCCATATTCGGCCGATGCGGTATTCGCGACAGATGCGAAGGCCTACGGCGTAGTCTTCGCCGTATTTCGTGGTGGGGAAATTCATCTCCCTCAGGAGCGGCGTCCAGAAGCCGCGCGGCGCGCCCAGGCCATTGACCCTCAGCGCGTTGTTGCGTCCGTTCTCAAGAGTCCATTCACGGTGGTCGATCTTCCCCGGAGGGAGCTCGTTAAGCTCGAAATCGGTTATCCTGTAAGTGCCCACCACCATGGCGCAGCGCTGCTGCCGGAAGGCGTCCACGAACATCTGTACCACGCCGTCATGGGCATACACGTCGTCGGAATCAAGCTGCAGGGCGAAGCGCCCGCAGGACGGGTGGTGGAGGGCCGCATTCCAGTTGCCGCCTATCGCATGGTAAGTCTTGTCCTGGGCGATGTATATGAGCCTCGGATCACCCTCGAACGACTTGATTACGTCCACGGTACCGTCGGTGCTGTTGTCATCGACCACTATGACGTTGTAGGGGAAGGTCGTTTTCTGGTCCAGCGCCGAGCGGATGGCGTCGCCGATGGTGGCGGCGCGGTTGCGGCAAGGGATGACGACAGAGGCCTCATATTGGAAATCTCCCTCTTCCAGATCGACCTCCTTGAAAACCGGCGCCAGCCAGCCTCCGATACGCTTGAGGTGCTCCGTGCAGGCCTGCTCCATCTCTATCTGGACGGCGCGGTTGCGGGGATCCACATAGTCGAAAAGCTTCTCGCCGGACGAACGTTTGTCGGTGTCGATTTCGTAATAAAGAAGCTCCGGAACATGCACCAGAGGGCCCATCTGCGATACCCTCAGGCGAAGCTCGTAAAGGCCGGCATACTCATATTCGGACGTCATGGCAGCAGCAGCCTCCTTGAGGGCCGAGGTGCGGTAAAGCTGTACTCCTCCGAAGTCGAATTCGTCCCTCAAAGCCCCTGGCTGATAGTCTATTACGGGGGAAGGGACGTCGCCGTCGAAGTGGTCCGCATAGGCCATGGCGGCGCCGGAATCGCGGGCCACCTGGACAAGGCGTTCGAGCCCGAAACGCACCCAGCTGAGCTGAGTGGGACGTGTATAAATCAGGGTGAATTCGCCCTCCGCTTCACGGGCGGCCTGGCGCACCTGCTGGGAAGAGCAGCGCAGCGGGATATCGAATCGTTTCATTTAAGAAGGTTCTTGCGTTTGACCGACGCCACCCATGTAGCGAGCTGGAGCGTGGCCAGCAGCGCCCAGGCAGGAGCAAGCCAGCGGACCCACTCCATAGGAAGGCCGAGGCAGGTCTTGTCCACGCAGATGAAGGTAAGGCAGACGGTGTACATGAAGATCGCCGGAATGCCGGTGACAAGGAACTGCCACCCACGGGGATAAGTGCGTACAAGATAGACGGTTGCCGCACCCAGCATAAAGACCGACAGCAACTGGTTGGACAGGCCGAAATAACGCCAGATGACGTTGAATCCGTCTTCGTTCTCAAGGTTGAACCAGAGCAGCAGGCCGACGCATACGAAGATGGGGACGCTCACCACAAGACGGTTGACTATCTTGTCCTGACGGAAGTGGAAAAACTCCGCGATGTTAAGGCGCGCTCCTCGAAGGGCTGTATCTCCCGAGGTGATGGGGGCGGCGACGACGCCAAGGATGGCAAGTACGCTGCCGGCCACTCCGAGCCATTGCTTGCTGACGGCGGTCACCACCTGTGGAGCCGACGCCGACTGCATGCCGCACTCGGCCATCCCGCCGTCGAAGAAGAAATATGAGCTGACGGCGGCCCACACCAGGGCCACGATGCCCTCTACGATCATAGCGCCGTAGAAGATGGGGCGACCGAGGCGCTCGTTCTTGAGGCACCTGGCCATCATGGGGCTCTGGGTGCCGTGGAAGCCGCTTATCGCGCCGCAGGCGACCGTGATGAAGAGGCACGGGAAGATGCTCTGTCCGTTGACGCCTACGCTGGGCGCCCTGTTGCCGAGGCCCTGCCAGATCTCCGGGATGGAGGGCCATTTGACGAGAAGGCAGACAAGGAGCGACGCCGCCATGAACAGCAGCGCGAACGCGAATACGGGATATATCTTTCCGATTATCTTGTCCACCGGAAGCAGCGTGGCGACTATGTAATATGCAAGGATGACTAAGGCCCAGATGAGCATCGCCCTTGACGTGCCGTCGCCTGCAAGGTCTCCCAGGATGAGGGCCGGACTGTACACGAAGACGGCGCCGACCATCAGCAACACGATGGTGGTAAAGATTATGATCACGGTTCGGCTTCCCCAGCGAAGCTCGCTGCCGACTATTTCCGGAAGGGTCGCGCCCTTCTTGCGTATGGACAGCATGCCGGAGAAATAGTCGTGCACTCCCCCGGCGAAAATGCAGCCCAGCACTATCCACAGATAGCACGAGGGGCCGAATTTGGCGCCCATGATGGCACCGAAGATGGGACCTGTTCCGGCGATGTTCAGGAACTGAATCATGAATACTTTCCATGTGGGCATCGGGATGTAGTCCACCCCGTCCTTCATCTCCACCGCCGGCGTAACCCTTGACGCATCCGGCTTGAAAACTTTCTCTACTATGCGTCCGTAAACCAGATAACCCAGTATCAGCGCTACGATACTTATTATAAATGAAAACATAGCTTTGCTATTCTTTATTACGAGACGAGAACTTTATGGCCGTCGGCCTCAAACCGGCAGTCAGGTTTCCTGAAACCCTCCGCTTCGCTCCGCCCCTCCCACTGCGTGGG
>JAFZZW010000011.1 GCA_017615615.1 Bacteroidales bacterium | reverse complement strand
CTTTGATGGAGATCCCTCTCTCGCGGCTCTCGGCCTGGATCTCCTCGATTTGTTCTCTTGTAAGCATATCAGTTTGTGTTAGTGATGCAAAGGTACAGCTCACTTACTCAAACTGACAGTCGTACTTGTTCGAATGCTTACTGACTCCCACACCCCATTATATCACGTCACTGACGTGTTTTCGGGCAAAACGGCCGAAAGTGGCATGCGACGTGATTCCAGGCCTTTCCAGAGTCACGTCGCGGGGTAAAAATGAGATTATGTCATTTGCTGGGTTGCTCAAAAACAACCGACGCGGAGCAAGAAGCTCCGCGCCGGAATTGTTATAAAGTGCCAACTAGAGAGTAATACTCTGGAGACCAGTATTATATCCATTGCAACCTGCGCCGACACTAACAGTCGTGCCTTTAGTAGGAAGCCCGGTCAAGATAGACCTGGGAATACTGACTTCAAGATAGTAATCCGCAGAATCTCCCGTATCAGAAGAATTAGGGTCTGCTCCATATGCTTTAATGGTTAAGCCTGTTTGATCTGTTCCGTTGATATTAGCGGTAGAGATGGTTCCATTTACACAGGTAGGCGTTCCTTCTGAAGCGTTGGTAAAAGGCTGGAGTTTTATGTACGTATCATAACCACTCAAATTATCCACCTTGGTACCACCTTCTGAATAGTCGAATCCAATGGATAAAGTGTTAGCCGTACTCATCCTATTCTTTCTAAGAACGAAGTAGAAGAAGAGTGTATCATCAGTGGATGAATATTTCCAGGAACGGATTCTGCCAGTGCCGCCGTTGTTGCTCTCCAACGGTATTATAGAGGTCCAGTCTGACATATTACCATCGATAGTAATTCCTGTGGTTGCAGCCTCTTCCGGACGGGCGCTCAACTGCTCAATCGCTGTTGATGCGGTGGCTTCGAAGTAGTATTCTGTCTTGATGCTGGAGAATGTAATTGTAGAACTGGAAGTGTTCCAACTGTCTTTGCTGACGATGTAAACACTGGAAATGGACCTGCCCCATACAGTAGTGCCGTCAACCACGTGCTTGTAGTACCACTTGCCGTTGATGTATTCCTTCTCGGTCAGTTCCAGGCCGGGCCACTCAGCACCGGGGGCGAGGGTGGAAGAGCTGATGTGGATGCTCTTAGGGATTGCGCCGTTGATACCGAAATATAGAGTTACCTTAGGAGCGGGGTAATCGCATTTGGCATCCTTGAGGGTGATTTCGTGGGTGCTGTTGTTGAACCAAACATCCTTGGTGCAATCTTCGGTAATAGCATAATCGCTGCCAGGATAAGACTCGGTCCAAGCTTTGTTCTTGCGGATCTTGAATGCATCATCTGCTTTGAAGGAAATGCCTTTAAGAATGGTCACAGTACCGTCGGTGTACATAGGAATATCAGCGTTCCACGCGTCGATACCACCAATCTTTCCACAAAGAGTCCATTCGGTGCTCTCAGTGAACTGGCTATACGGGGTAATGGTAAGGTCGGGCATAATAAGGATATCTCCACGGCCGAGGTCGGAAGACTGGGCCTTCAGATTCTTGGACCAGACAAGAATGTCATTCTCGTCATACATCTGGAATGATAACTTAGGTTTGGTGAGTTCGGGTACGGGGAAGATAAAATCCCATGCGGCCTCTGCGCCATTCCAGATGTTGAGCCAAACTGTGTTTTTTGTAGCATCGGCAGTCACGGGGGTCATCGCATCGGTGCCGGCATTGGCAACACTGACTTTGAATTCACCCGTGACCTGCTGACCGTTTACACTCATGCCGATGGAATGCACACGCTTGGGAACATTGTTGATGTGCACCTTCACGGCAGCACCTGCATGCATGAACAAGATTCGATCTGCACTGCTTGTCATTTTTGCGACCAGCGGTGTAATCATCTTCCCGGAAGAATAACTGTAAATACCATCATTCAGCGTGAAATACGCATATCCGTCATAAACATTGTTCAGGGTTCCGTCACCAGCATTGTCGTTATTGTCCCAAGGATAAAACGCAGCAATGGCTTTGTCGCTGAATGTGCCGGAATAATCCCAGGCGAACTCACCCTGAGTGGTGCCTTCACCACTTGAAAGGGTGAAGGGCTGGTTCTTATCAGTCCAGGAGGCGTCATCTACATAAAGACCAATCTTATCACCGGTGGCCCAAACGAGCTGATTGCTGGCATTGAGTGTTCCTTTTGTTGCGGGAGCCTCTATGGAGGCCTTGACAGTGAAAGCGTCACGAGCTATGTCATTGTTGACGTCGAGCTCTTTCTGGCAAGAGACTAAAGCAAGTGTAGCAATGGCTACGAGATAAAAAACTTTTTTCATAATCCATTCCTCCATTTATTCATCATCTTCTTCCCATGAGCCCTCGACGGTGCGCATAGTCTCAACACTGCCTGTCAGCATTGTCCCCTCGACCCTGATCTGAAGGATCCGCACAAGGGGAATTTCGTAAATTGTTTTCTCCATATACTATCGAGTTTTTAGTTATTAATATTCCTCTCAAATAACGCCTAATTCTGCATTATGCCGCAAAGATACGAATAATTTTATTATAGTTTACTATTTGTTCAATTGTTTTCCGCAAAAGACAAAACTTTGCAGACTACGGAAGGATTTGTTATGTTTGCATCAGAAGTTAATCCACATCGATAATGAAGAAACTGATAATCCTTTCCGCTGCCGTGCTTTGCGCCGCCAGCCTTGCAGCCCAACCCAAGCTCACCCCGGACAACATCGACGAGGTTCTCGCCGCCATGACACTTCAGGAGAAGGCCACCCTCCTCGTAGGCGGCGGCTGGGGCAGCATGACCGCCGGTTCCCTCACCGCCTCCAACGAGTCGCTCGTTTCCGGAGCCGCGGGCACCACAAGGGCGATCCCCCGCCTGGGAATTCCCACCACCGTACTTGCAGACGGCCCTGCAGGCCTCAGGATCAACCCCACCCGTCCCGGGACGGACGCCACCTTCTACTGCACCGGTTTCCCCGTGGGCACCGTGCTTGCCTCCACATGGAACACGGAGCTGGTCGAAGAAATCACCCGGGCCATGGGCAACGAGGTCAAGGAATATGGTGCCGACGTCCTTCTGGCGCCCGGAATGGACCTCCACCGCAATCCCCTGTGCGGCCGCAACTTCGAGTATTTCTCCGAAGACCCCCTGCTTAGCGGGAAGATGGCCGCCGCCTACGTACGCGGCATCCAGAGCAACGGAGTCGGCGTAAGCGTCAAGCATTTCGCCGCCAACGACCAGGAAGTCAACCGTATGTCCAACGACAGCCGCATGAATCCCCGGGCCCTGCGCGAGATGGCGCTCAAGGGCTTCGAGATAGCCGTCAGGGAGTCCGATCCATGGACCGTAATGTCGTCCTACAACAAGATTAACGGCGCCTACGCCCAGCAGAGCAGGGACCTTCTCACCACCATCCTGCGCGACGAGTGGGGCTTCCGCGGCATAGTCATGACCGACTGGGGCAACAAGGAAGGCACCGTCGCCGCCGTGCATGCGGGCAACGACCTCATGGAGCCCGGCATGCCAAACGAGATCGAACGCATCGTGAACGCGGTGAACGACGGCAGCCTGGACATCGCCGACGTGGACCGAAACGTCCGCAAGATGCTCCAGTACATCGTCCGCACCCCTCGTTTCGCCGGTTACAAGTATTCCAACAAGCCCGACCTGAAGGCTCACGCAGAGGTTGCCCGCAAGGGTGCCGCCGAGGGGCTCGTTCTGCTGGAGAACAACGGCGTGCTGCCTCTCAAGGGTATCCGTAATATTGCCCTCTATGGCACCGGAGCCTATGATTTCATCGCAGGAGGCACCGGCAGCGGCAACGTCAACAAGGCATACGTACGCAACGTGGCGGAAGGCCTCGAGGCCAGCGGCATCACTGTCGACAAAGACCTCCGGAGCTGGTACGAACAGTACATTTCCCTCAAGAAGACCGAGCTCCGCAACAACGCAACCCCCAACGGCCTGGGCATACTGCTCGGCGACCCCGTCATCCCCGAAATGGAGATTTCCCGCAGCTTCGTAGAACGCAAGCAGCCCGCCACCGACCTCGCCGTACTCGTCATCTCCCGCAACGCCGGCGAAGGCGACGACCGCAAGGCCGCCGACGGCGACTGGACACTCACCGGAGCCGAACGCGAGCTTCTCCAGACCCTTGCCGACGTCTATCACGCAGCCGGCAAGAAGCTGGTTGTGGTGCTGAACATCGGCGGCGTTGTGGAAACCGCATCCTGGAAGCACATCCCGGACGCAGTGCTGCTCGCATGGACCCCGGGGCAGGAAGGCGGTCTCGCTGTGGCCGACGTGCTCACCGGCGCCGTCAACCCTTCCGGGAAACTTCCCATGACCTTCCCCGTAGGATACTTCGACATCCCCTCCTCTTACAACTTCCCCTATAACTACAAGGGAGGCAATTCCATAGACATCGCGGCGCTCCTCGGAGGAGGCGGCCAGCGCAGAAGGCAGGTCAAGGATGTCGATTATACCGAATACAAAGAAGGCATCTGGGTGGGCTACCGCTACTTCACCACGGCCGGCAAGAACGTCTCCTACCCCCTCGGCTACGGCCTGAGCTACACAAGCTTCGAGTACGGCAAACCGTCCGTGAAAGTTGCCAAGGACGGCACCGTCACCGCCAGCATCGTCGTCCGGAATACGGGCAAGGTCGCCGGCAAGGAGGCCGTCCAGCTCTATGTCACCGCCCCCGGATGCGGCCTCGTCAAGCCAGCGTATGAACTCAGGGCATTCGCCAAGACCGGCGAACTCGCCCCCGGCGAATCCCAGACACTTGTCATGACGGTTGATGCTTACGGTCTCGCATCCTTCAACGAGAGCACCTCGGCATGGGAGACCGCGCCCGGCGCCTATGTGGCTCGCTTCGGCGCGTCCGCAGACGACATCCGCGCCACCGCGAACTTCAAGATTGCAAAGGCACAGTCCTGGCCCGTCAACGCCGTATGCCTCCCCGAGAAGCCCATCGAGGAGATTCAAGTCAAATAGCTGACAGCCAGCATCATACGTTTCGACCTATGGGAGATTTTCCCAGAGGTCGAAACGTAAGTGGTTGATTGTCAGCCACGGTACTCGGTGGGAGGGACGCCGAACTGCTTCTTGAAGGAGGTGGAGAAGTGCGACAGGGTGTTGAAGCCTGTCATGTAGGCAATCTCCGACATGTTGAACTTGCCTTCGCGAAGAAGGTCGGCGGCGCGGTTGAGCTTGTAGCGCTTGAAGAAGACCGCGGGATTCTCGCCGGTAAGGCCCTTGACCTTGTAGTAGAACTTGGTACGGGAAATCTTGAGCATCTCGGTCATGCGGGTGATGTCCAGGTCGGCGTTGGCAAGTTCTTTCTCCATCAGGGCGTACAGGTCTTTCATGAAGGCTGAGTCGCGGGGCGAAAGGGCCTCGGGAGCGATTTCCTCGGTGGTGGTCACGGAGCCCAGCTGGCGGCGCAGCTTGTCGCGGTTTTCCAGCAGAGATTTTATAAGCGCCAGCAGGTAGGCCGGCTGGAAAGGCTTGGTGACATAGGCGTCGGCGCCCTTGTCCAGTCCGAGGACCTGATTCTCCACCGCGACCTTGGCGGTAACGAGTATAACCGGAATGTGGCTCAGCTGCAAGTCTCCCTTGACGGCCTCGCACAGCTCGTAACCGCTCTTGCCCGGCATCACGACGTCGCTCACGACGAGGTCCGGCGCGTCTTCTCCCATACCGGAAAGGGCGGAGGCGGCGTCGAAGTAAACCGACACCCTGTAAAGCGGAGACAGCATCACCTTGAGGTAATTGGCTATGTCGATGTCGTCATCGACCACCGCTATATGCTTCTTCTCGGCCCCTGCGGCTCCATCCTCCGCCGGCAGCGCCACGGCGGCTGCATGCAGCTGCAGCTGAGGGGCCTCGGAGGTGCGCTCGTCCTCGGTATAGGACGACGCGCTCACAGGCAGCACGACGCTGAACAGGGCGCCGCCCTCGGGACGGTTCCAGGCCTTGATGTAGCCGTGATGCAATCCTGTGAGCACCCTGGCATAATACAGGCCGATGCCCGAGCCCTGCCCTTTGTGGCCTCCGGTCTGATAGAAGCGTTCGAATATCTTTTCCATCTCTTCCTCGGGGATGCCGGGGCCGGAGTCGGCGACGGAAATCTGGGCATACTGGCCGTCGGAGTCGGAGTCAGTCAGCGGGAAGCGCGAAGCGGCCTCGGAGCGGGATACGACGTCGAAGCCGAGCGACACCCTGCCTCCGGACGGGGTGAATTTCATAGCGTTGGAGAGCAGGTTCATGACTATCTTCTGCATCTTGTCGGCATCCACCCACATAACGAAGGAATCCTCTATGCCATAAGTGGTAAAATCGATTCCCTTGGACTCGGCGTTGAAGCGGAAGAGGCCGGCGATGTCGCGGAGGGGCACCAGGACGTCCATCTTGGCCACGCGCATCTGCAGCTTGCTGTTGCCGATGCGGTTGAAGTCGAGCAGCTGCCCCACCAGCGACAGCATCCATGCGGTGTTGCGCTGGATGATGCTGACCAGCTGGCGGTCCTGCCCCTTGACGCCCTCGGACGCCGCAAGCTGGGACACCGGCCCGGCTATCATGGTCAGAGGGGTGCGGAACTCATGCGCGACGTTGGAGAAATAATTCATCTGGATGCGGTTGAGCTCCTTCTCGGCCTCCCTTGCCGCCTCCGCCTGTTCCCGCTCGCGCCGTTCGGCCCTGATGTGAGCCGCTGCCTGCTTGCGGACGCGCCTGATGTGGCGGTAGAACCTCCAGACCACATACAGCACCCCCAGGCCGGCAAGGGAGAACAGAACGATTGCCCACCAGCTGCGGTACCACGGCGGCAGCACCCTGATGCAGAGGGATTCCTCCGTCTCCGTGATGCTGTGGCTGCCGTCCGCCACACGGACGCGAAGCGTATAGCGCCCCGGCGGCAGGTTGGCGTAATACACCTCGTGAGCCGTGCCCAGACGTATCCAGTACTTGTCGAAGCCCTCAAGCATACAGGCGTAGCGGATCTGCTCGAAGCCGCTGTAGTCCAGTGCCGCGAACGAAATGCTGAAGCCGTTCTGGCTGTCCCTGATGGTAACTTGCGGCTTCCCGGACAACTCCGCCTCTATCGGACCGTCCGCGGAAGGACGAACCAGCTGATTGTGGATCTTGAGATCCTCGAACACGAGCGGAACCGTGCGGCGGGCGGGAGCGTCGAGCGGATTGAACCAGGTGATGCCGTGGGTGCCGCCGAAAACGAGCGTGCCGTCGGGCAGCACGCAGGAGGCCCTGGGGGAGAACTGGTTGCCGCCGATGCCGTCGGATTCGAAGTAATGGACGAAGCTCCCGACCGTCCTGTCGTATTTGCCAAGGCCGTTCATCGTGGAGACCCAGATGTTGCCGTTGCGGTCTTCCCGGATGGAACAGATGTCGGGGCACGGGGCGCCGTCTACGGGCCGCAAAACGCCACCCGAAGCATCCCGGCAGATGATTCCGTTGTCCGTAGTGCCGAGCCAGACGCTGCCGGCGCTGTCCTGAAACAGGCAGGTGGATACGAGCGGGCGGCGCCTGATGCAGGCCTCCGTTTCTTCCGGCGAAACCGCCGCCGGGGAGGCCTCCAGACTGTAGGTGTTGACCTCCAGAGGCATACGGTCGAAGCAGGCGGCAAGAAGGCGCCCGGGCTCGCGCAGCAGCAAATCCGATACGAATGTCCATTCGTCCTGCTGCGTAAGGGGAACCACGGAGGAACTGCGGTCGGTCTTGTCGTACCGCACGAGGGCGGGGCTGAATCCGCCTATCCAGATGCA
Organism: Bacteroidales bacterium; assembly: GCA_017615615.1. Taxonomy (GTDB): domain Bacteria; phylum Bacteroidota; class Bacteroidia; order Bacteroidales; family UBA932; genus Cryptobacteroides. The sequence continues at coordinate 18,930 of JAFZZW010000011.1, read as the reverse complement.
GCCGCGGTCGTCCTCGGCGATGCATACGGGGCTGAATGCGTAAACCGTATCGACGGGCACGAAGCGCCTGCCGTTCCAGTTGCAGCGCACAGCGCGCATCTTGTCGGTAAACATCAGCCACAATTCGCCCGAGGAGTCGCAGAACACCCTGGTGATACGGATATATCCGACACCGGAATCCGGAATAAGGTAATCAAGCGGGACCTGCTCAAGGCTGCCGTCGGCCAGGCCGTAGCGCCAAAGGCCGTCGCGGAGGGTGGTTATCCAGAGGTTGCCCGACTTGTCGGTATCGAGCGAGATGACCGTCTTGCCGGCGAATGCAGACGAAAGGAACTTGTTGCCGAACACTCTCGATGGGCGGTTTCCACACGCTCTATCTGTCGCTCAACTATCCCCAGCTGTTCGGCTGGTCCGGCATGTTCTCCGCCGCCATCGGCGTCAGCGACCCTTCCGTCAGCCCCATTTACCAGGACTTCGACGCCAAGCTCGCCAAGTATTACGCCGGCAAGCCTTCGCTGCTCTGGATCGGCTGCGGCAAGACCGACTTCCTCTATCAGGCCAACAAGGACTTCATGAAGAAGCTGGACGACAACGGCTTCAAGTACACCTACCTTGAGACCGAAGGCGGCCACATCTGGAAAAACTGGAGAATCTACCTGACCGAGTTCGTGCCCCTGTTGTTCAAGTAAGCACCTGACTCTCAATTCCTTACATTTCGACCTCTGGGAGATTTTCCCAGAGGTCGAATCGTATCTCACGCATAATCAACACCTTAGATAAAACGTATCTCCATTTGAAGGAAATTGGCTATTTGACTTGGTGTGGCTTCTGTCTTGCCGTTAAGGTAATTGAAAATATCAATCTTCTCTTCCGCTTTCAGTCCCAACACATCGTGTATGTCTTTAAAACGGCCGGTGCCCATCAAAATGGAAGTCATTTTTTGATAAACGTCATCCCTCTTGCCATTGAATGACTCTTTGATATCATATTCATTTCCGGTGTTTGAATGAAAAGCCATAAGCATCTTTTCATAACAACCATAATAGTCTATTGCAGCCTGGTAATCAATAACAGAATACTTTGAAATGATGTAATCGGTAAGCTGCTGGCTCTCATCATTATTCAAACGAGCAAACATTATTTGCAGAACATGATACTTTAAGTGCTTTCCCTCAGCATAATATGAATCTACAACGGCGAGTGCTTTCTTAAGCTCTTTTGATGCACGCTTCATAGATATGGGCTTTGAAAAAGGATTATCGCTTTTAGCATAGGCTAGAAATGTCCAGCGGTAATCTTCTGCAAATCTGGCCAGATGCCGCTCCACTGGATTATTTGCGACATAAGCCAGATTGGTACGCACCTTTTTATCTGTTGTTTTAGGTGCGCTTCCAAACGGGCTTTTGAACAGAGCGCCCTTTCTATGACAAGTAACGTTATGCTCTTTTGCAAACTTGGATAACAGCGTTTGCATAAAACGCCATAGTTCATATCTGCTTCGAGCAATCACGCTTTCGTGGAGGTGGTCCGGCATTATGGCCAATGCAAGAACCTGAACATCATACCTAGAAGCAAGAATGCATAAAAGCGTAAAGAAAACCAGGTAATCACTGACGGAATAGAAAAGCACTATTCCATCTTTGGTTCTTTGATAGCAGTGATTGAGCGCGCCGGAGACGCAATATCGATTATGTCTTCCCATAGTTTAAGAGTTTATGTCCCGCAAAGGTATCAAACTATTCCAAGAAAAGCAATAGACATAGCCATAGAATCAGCAAAGTGCTGTGCGTCAAGATATTGCATCCTCACCTCTGGGAAAATCTCCCAGAGGTCGAAACATAAATAGTTGAAGCATAGTTGGTTGTGATTTAGCTTTTATTTCTTACCTTTACGTCAATATGAAACACCTTTCAATTTCTTTGGCAGCAGCGGTGTTGCTGCTGGCTTGCCAGAACCCGGGGAGTCCGCTCCCGCGGGCACAAGCGTCCGCTGAGATGGATGCGGCTTTCGCGTCGTACCTTCAAGCCGTTGCCGACAGTTCCGTTGAGATGCACAGCATAATGGTGCTCCAGCACGGCAAGGTGCTGGAAGAGAAGCAGTTCGCGCCCGACACCGCTCACATTATGAATTCCGTTTCCAAGACATTCACATCTGCTGCTGTGGGTTTTGCGATCAGCGAGGGCCTGCTTTCACTGGAAGACAAGATTGTCGACCTGTTCCCGGAAAGCGTTCCGGAGAATCCGTCCGATACGTTGCAGCGCATTACAATCCGTCATCTGCTGACCATGAATTCCGGACACGCCAAAGACCCCACTTATGCAGCCCGCAAAGGTGACGGCGACTGGATTCGGACCTTTATGGAGTGGCCTGTCAAGTATGAGCCTGGGACCTGCTACTGCTACAACAGCCTCGGCACCTATCTGCTTTCTGCTGCTGTTCAGAAAGTTACTGGGTATAAGATTGTAGATTACCTTGAACCCCGGCTTTGGAAGCCGCTCGGTATTGAGAAGCCGTTCTGGCAGGAGAGTCCGGCAGGTATCAACACAGGAGGCTGGGGCCTGTTTATCCATACCGAGGATATGGCCCGAATGGGACTATGCATCCTTAACGGAGGCAGATTCTGCGGCAAGCAGGTGATTCCGGCCGAGTGGGTCAAGGAAATGGGAGCCAATCAGGTACCTTCAGTCGGCGCCGGCCTCAACGAAAACCAGATGAAGGAGATCCTCGAAGCGCATCCAGACATTCCGGCATTCCTCCCGGAAACCAGCGACTGGGTACAGGGATACGGCTACCAGATGTGGCGCTGCCGTCATAATGCCTTCCGCGCCGACGGAGCCAACGGCCAGTACATCATCATCCTTCCCGACCAGGATGCGGTCATTGCCGCTACCGCGCATGTCTCCGATATGCAGAAGGAACTGAATCTCATCTGGGATTACATACTGCCAGCACTGTAGGTGTCTCATTTTAAGCACCTTACGTTTCGACCTTTGGGAAAAACTCCCAGAGGTCGAATCATAAGTATCTGAGGGTCAGCGGAATAACGCAGGAGCGAGAGCCTGGAGGTCGGCGCGCCAGGTGGTCCAGCTGTGGCCGGCCTGGGCGTTCTCAAGGTATTCGAACCGGATGCCGGCGTCTCGCAGGTAGCCGAGTGCTTCCTGGCAGTTCTTCCAGGCGATGTCGGCCTGGCCGCCCTGGGTGAAGTACAAGGCCTTGAAATTCCGGTTCAGCGCTGGGGCTATTTCCTTCAGCCGGATTCGCTCCACGTACTCCTTCTGCTTGCCGGGTGAGAAGCTTGAACTCAAAACCCATACGTAATCAAACAGCTCAGGATGCAGGAATGCGGTCTCGATGGTTTCCATCCCTCCCATCGACAGGCCCGCCATTGCACGGTGCGCCTGGTCGGCAAGAACCCTGTAATTATTCTCCACGAACGGAATGATATCGCGCACCATGTCTTCCGCGAACAGAGGGACTTCGCCCATCATGTCCGAAGTCTGGATAGTACCGTTGGGCATAACGACTATCATCGGGACAATCTTGCCTTCTGCCAGCAGATTGTCAAGGATCCAGCCCGCCGCGCCCACTCCGGGCCAGGCCGCGTCGTTGTCGCCGCCGCCGTGAATCAGGTACAGGACCGGCAGGGCCTCGGCAGACTTTTCATACCCGGCAGGCGTCCAGACATGCATCCTGCGCTGACATGCAAGTGTGCGGGACCAGTACCACCTTTGGGCAACCGCTCCATGCGGCACGTCGCGGACGTAACCCTCACCTTTTGTAAGCAAAGACGCCTGTTCGGCCGAGAGCGGGGCCTTGGAGTCCTGGACACGGACGCCGTCCACCAGGAAGGAATAACGGAAACACCCGTCACCCAGGCCTTCGCACACACCTTTCCAGACGCCGTTCTCCGCCTTTTCGAACTTGACCGGCCTGTCCCAGGGGAGGTCGCCGGTTACCGCGACCGAGGACGCCTTGGGGGCGTATATCTGGAACAGCACCCTGCCGTCGGCAAGCACACGGGTGCTGCGGAGGGTATCGTTAGGGGTAGGCTGCCTGAACCACTGGGCGCTCAGGGGCAGCGTGGCAAACATAGCCAGAAGCAGTAGTATCTTTTTCATAGACGCAAAGATAGCAAACCTTGCAAGCATCTGCTTTCCCGGCTTGTATAAATTGTTTCTCCATCGTTCAAATTAACCGCGCACGCTTGAAAGGATTCTGCAGAATGCCTATATTTGGTACCGGAATAACCAATGAACCTCACAATATGAAACGGATTCTCATTACGCTGGCAGTCGCGGCACTGTTCGCATCGGCCTGCGGCAGCCTCAGGTCCCCCCAGGACAGGCTCACCCTCAACGACAAGAAGATTGACGCCATCATCGCGCAGATGACCCTGGAAGAAAAGGTCAACATGCTTCACAGCAAGACCAATATGTCCTCCGCAGGCGTCGAGAGACTCGGAATCGCCGACATCCATTACGCCGACGGCCCCTTCGGCATACGCGAAGAAGGCCAGCCAAACGGCTTCATGAGCGCAGGCTGGACTCTCGACTCCGCCACCTTCTTCCCCACCGGAAGTGCCCTCGCAGCCACCTGGAGCGAAGAACTGGCCTACAAATACGGAACCGGCATGGGCAAGGAAGCCCGCCTGCGCGGAAAGGACGTCATCCTCGGTCCGGCAGTCAACATCCAGAGGCTCCCCGTCGGAGGCCGCACCTATGAGTACCTGAGCGAAGACCCTCTGCTCTCCGCCGCCATAGCGCTCGAATACACCAAGGGCTGCCAGGACCAGGGTACCGCAGTGTGCATCAAGCACTTCGCCGTAAACAACCAGGAAACCAACCGCGGCAGCGTGGACGCCCAGCTCGACGAGAGGACCCTCCGCGAAATCTACCTCAAACCCTTCGAAAGGGCTGTCGTAGAAGGAGGCGCCATGTCCGTCATGCCCGCATACAACAAGGTCAACGGCGACTATTGTTCCGAAAACGAACACCTGCTCAACGAGATCCTCCGCGGCGAATGGGGCTTCAAAGGCTTCACCGTGAGCGACTGGGGCGGCACCCACAGCACCATGGGCGCCATGCTTCACGGCCTCAACGTACAGATGACCGGCAGCAACTACCTCGGCCAGCCCGTCATCGATTCCATATCCACCGGCGCTCTTACGGAAGACCTCGTCAACGAGAAAGTACGCCAGATACTCCGCGTCCGTTACGCCGTCGAGGCCATACCCGACGACGTGGCCAATACCGTCATGACCTCCCAGCCCGAATGCCAGGAGATTGCGCTTGAAGTGGCCCGCAAGTCCATCGTACTGCTCAAGAACTGCGGCACCCTGCCCATCGCCCCCGAGGTCCGCAAAATCGCCGTCATCGGCCAGAACGCCGTCCTCAAGACGCAGAGCGGCGGCATGGGAGCCGGAGTCAAGGCCCTTTACGAAGTAACCCCGCTGGACGGCATCAGGGCTAAGGCCGACGAAAAAGGCATCGAGGTATCCTACGCCCCCGGCTACAAGAATTTCCCCGGACGCCGCTGGGGACCCGCCCCCGCCGAGCCCGATCCGCTCGAGGCCGCAGCAATTGACGAACCCGCAGACCCCGTACTGCTTGCCGAGGCGGTTGCGCTCGCAAAGGACGCCGACCTCGTAATCTTCTTCGGCGGCACCAACAAGTATATCGAAACCGAAGGCTCCGACCGCAAGACCATCGACCTCCCCTGCGGCCAGGAGACTCTGGTGCAGGCGCTGTATGTGGCCAACCCCAATCTGGTTACGGTGCTGATCTCCGGCGGCCCCACGGACCTCCGCGTGCTTGACAGCATCTGCCCCGCCATCGTACAGGGCTGGTGGAACGGCACCGAAGGCGGCACCGCGCTGGCGGAAGTCCTCTTCGGCGAAATCGCCCCTTCCGGCAAACTCCCTTTCACCTTCCCCGCAAGGCTTGAGGACTCCCCTGCGTACGCAATGGGCAACTTCCCCGATCCCAACGTCGGCGGCGACCTCTTCTCCCTGATGTTCCGTCCCGACGTGCTCAAAATGAGCCCGGAGGAGCGTCAGAAGTTCATCGACTCCCTGCCTAAGCCCGTCTCCAAGTACACCGAACGCTTCTACGTGGGCTACAGGTGGTTCGACACCAAGGAGATAAAGCCGATGTATGCCTTCGGCCACGGACTGTCGTACGTCGATTTCGCCTACGAAGGGATAAAGGCCAAAGCCGGCAAGGATGCGGTCAAAGTGAGTTTCACGCTCCGCAACGAAGGCTCGATGCCCGCCGACGAAGTGGTCCAGCTCTATGTCGCCAGGGTCGATTCCGCCGTCGAATGGCCCGCCAAGGAGCTTAAGGCGTTCAAGCGCGTGAGCCTGAAGGCCGGAGAGAGCCGGAAGATTTCTCTTGACATACCCCTCAAGGACCTCCGCTACTGGGACGAGGCCGCAGCCGCATGGGCGCTGGAGCACGGCAAACTGCAGCTGCTGGTCGGCTCCGCCTCAGACGACATCCGCCTCAGTGCCGACGTCGAAATCTGATTGCGCTGACACTCAGCAACATACGTTTCGACCTCTGGGAAAATATCCCAGAGGTCGATGCGTATGTGCCTGATTTACTGCGGCTTGGCTTTCCGGAGCTTCTGCCGGCGGGTCTCCGCGGTGTCGCGGCCGAAGAGCGTGCGGTTGCCTTCCACGCTCCGCCAGTAGTCCGCATCGAAATCCACCGGGCTGATGAATCTGGAAGGAGATTTCTCCACTACGCTTCGCTCCGGTCGAAATGACAGAGGAAGAGAACCCTGAATGTCAGCAGGAGACGACGTGGGAGCAGGGAGACAGTCTTCCTGCGGAACGCAGCCGTCTTCGTCAAAGGCATCAAGCCGGAAGCAGAGGTACTTGATGGGATACCCCTGCTCGCGGAACATCCGCTCATAGAAGGTCTGGACCTGCGTGAGGCAAGGGTCGAAGGAAGAGGCCTCGGCATATAAGTCCTCCGACGAAGCGACGACCGGCAGGGCGTTGGCCCGGCAGACGGCAAGGGTGTACCGGTACAGGAACTGGGAATCCGTCTTGAGGTGGATCAGGCCTCCGGGAGCAAGAAACCTGGAGTATCTTTCCAGGAATACGGGCGAAGTAAGGCGCGAGTTCTCGCTGCGGACCTGAGGGTCGGAAAAGGTAAGCCAGACCTCCGAGACCTCCCCCGGAGCGAAGAAAGCGGAGATGAACTCGATACGCGTACGCAGAAAGCCGACATTGCCCAGAGCGTGCTCCGTAGCATATTTTGCCCCCTTCCAAAGGCGGGCGCCCTTGATGTCGACGCCGACGTAATTCCTGTCCGGATAGCGCTCGGCGAGGGCGATGGTATACTCCCCTTTCCCGCACCCTAGTTCCAGCACCAGCGGCGCGCCGGCAGAAGCGAAACGCTCTCCCCAATGTCCCTTGACCGGATGGTCCCTGAGGGCGAAATAGCCGTCGCGGAGCAGCTCTTCCGCCGAGGGCTGGACCAGGCAGGAGAAAGTCTCGTTCTCCGCGAATTTACGCAATTTGTCGTGTCCCATATTCGGACGCAAAGATAAGGAATTTTGCGTCCGTTTGGAAATATCGACAGATTAGGCTAAATTTGTAGGTTACGAACATTACATGTAATGTAAAATGAGCAAAACTGTACTTGTCTCCGGCGGAGCCGGATTTATCGGAAGCCACGTCACGGTCGAACTGTCGCAGGCCGGTTACGACGTAGTCATCGCGGACAACATGTCCAACTGCGACGAAACCAACTACAAGGGCGTCTGCGCCATCCTCGGGAAGACCCTCCCCCTCATCAAGATGGACTTCTGCGACGAGGCCGCTGTAAAAGCCCTCTTCGCCAAATACAGATTCGACGCGCTCATCCACTTCGCGGCGTTCAAGGCCGTGGGCGAATCCGTCGCCGAGCCCCTCATGTATTACAAGAACAACCTTGATTCGTTCCTCAACATACTGCAGGCCGCACGCGAGCACGGCACCAACGTCCTCTTCTCCTCCTCCGCCACCGTTTACGGCGAGCCCGACGAGACGCCCGTGACCGAGCAGTCGCCACGCAAGCCCGCCACATCCCCCTACGGCAACACCAAGCAGATGTGCGAGGACTTCCTCCGCGACTGCGTAGCCGCATACGGCATGCACGGCATCGCGCTGTGCTACTTCAACCCCATCGGCGCGCACCCTTCGGCACTTATCGGCGAACTCCCCCGCGGCGTCCCCAACAACCTTGTTCCCTTCATCACCCAGACCGCAATCGGCAAGCGTGAGTGCCTCTCCATATTCGGCAACGACTACCCCACCCCCGACGGCACCTGCCTCCGCGACTACATCGACATAGTCGATCTTGCCAAGGCCCACGTCTGCGCCGTCACACGCATGGTGGAAGGCAAGATGGACGAGCCGTACGAGATCTTCAACATAGGCACCGGCCGTCCAGTTTCCGTTCTCGAACTGGTCAACTCCTTCCAGAAGGTCAACGCCCTCAAGCTCAACTACCGCTTCGCCCCCCGCAGGGAAGGCGACGTGACCGCCGTGTGGGCAGACCCTTCCCTCGCCGAAAAGAAACTCGGCTGGAAGGCCACCCGCACCGTGGAGGAGACCCTCGCCTCCGCATGGGCCTGGGAGAAGCGCCTCGCCGGGAAATAGTTTGGAACAAGCTTTGCAACCAAAGCCCCCCGTAATGAAAAGCATCAGAGCCTCAATCTGCATTGCGGCCTTGGCGGCCGCTGCCACTTTTTCCGCCGGCGCCCAGAAGTATCAGGGCGTAGTGGACAAGTCCATCGCCACGATAGGCGGTGAACTCATAACCCTTTCCGACATAGAACAGGAAGTCCAGATGATGACCGCCCGCGGCATGGCCTCGGACCGCAACATCCGCTGCGAGCTGCTGGAAGCCATGATGAAGTCCAAACTCTTCCTCATGCAGGCCCGCCTCGACTCCCTGACCGTCAACCAGGAAATGGTGGACGCCCAGCTGAGCCAGCAGATGGACCAGGTGCGCACGGCGCTCGGAGGGGACGAAGGGGTGGCAGAGTATTTCCACAAGCCCGTATACAAGCTCCGCCAGGAATGGCGCAGGCAGATCGAGGAAAACACCCTCACCCAGCAGGAACAGCAGGAAATCGCGAAGAATATCCCGGACGTAACCCCGTACGACGTCAAGCGCTACATCGACACTTCCGCCGTGGAGCGCCTTCCCATCGTTCCCATCAAGTACAAAGTCAGCCAAATCTGCGTGTACCCCGACCGCGAGGCCGCAGCCACCGCCGTGAAGGAACGCCTGCTGTCCATACGCGAGCGCATAATCAACGGCGAGAAGTTCTCCACCCTGGCCCGCCTGTACTCGGAGGATCCCGGCAGCGCGCGCAAGGGCGGCGAGCTCGGAATGGCATCCAAATCCATCTTCTGGCCCGCATTCTCCGACGCCGCGATGTCCCTCAAGGCCGGTTCCATCTCGCAGATTGTCGAAACCCCTGACGGCTACCACATCATAGAGGTCCTGGAAAAGAAAGGCGACATGTTCAACGCCCGCCACATCCTCCTCAAGCCCCACTACACTTCCGAGGACCGCGAGAAGGCATTCAAGGTGCTGGACAGCCTGCGCACCTCCATCCTCGATTCCCTCATTACCTTCGAGATGGCGGCCCGTTTCTTCTCCCAGGACCCCGCCACCCGCACCAACGGCGGCCAGATGGCAGACCCCAACACCGGCAGCGCCTACTTCGAGATCGACCAGATCAAGCCGCAGGACTACACCGCCCTGAAGAATCTCAAGGTCGGCGAGATTTCCGAGCCTATCGAGTCCCTGGACAACGAAGGCCGCGACGGCAACCTGGTCTACAAGATACTCCGCCTGGACACCATAGTCCCCGCCCATACCGCATCGTTCGAGCGGGACTACACGGAGCTGCTCGGCGACGTCCAGAGCCAGAAGCAGCAGGAGGCCATACAAAACTTCATCAAGGAGAAGATAAAAGTCACATACATTAAAATCGATCCCCTTTTCCGGGACTGTGAATTCGAAACGGAAGGATGGGAAAGCAAGTTCGCACAAGACTGACGCCGCTCCTGGCGCTGCTCGCCGCAGCGCTCCTGAGCGTGTCCGCCCGTCCGCCGAAGGACGAGGGGAACGACAACCTTGTGCGCCTGATGAAGGCCGATTACATCGAACAGCTGGAAAAGAACGGCCAGCAGTACCGGAAGGCCATTTCTTCCACGTTCCTGCATAACGGCACTTACCTCATAAGCGATTCCGCCCTCTGGAACGTCGATACCCGGATCATAAACTGCGTCGGCCACGTCAAGGTAATCCAGGACGAGACCATTCTGACCTCCGACAAGCTCGACTACCTCATCGACGACAACCTCGCCCAGTTCAAGGGCACGCTGGTACAGCTCCAGAACAAAAAGAAAAACATACTCCGCACACGCAACCTGGATTACAACACCAAGGACAGCCTCGCGGTGTTCCACGGAGGCGCTTCCATGCGCGACGAGAACGGCCAGCTTATCGAGAGCCAGTCCGGCAGCTACAGCTCCGGCAGCAAGCTGTTCAACTTCGAGGACGACGTCTGCATGTTCACCGACTCCGTATTCATGAGCACCACCAGGCTGATGTACCATTCGGACGAGGAACGCGCCGACTTCCCCAACGCCATCAACTTCTGGCACGGCAAGAGCATGCTTTCCGCGAGGACGGGATGGTACAACAGGGGGCGGGAGACATTCTTCTTCCGCGGATGGGTGCACGGACTCACCGATTCCCAGGAGTTCTGGTCCGACACCCTGTTCTATCACCGGAACACCGGCGACATGCTTCTGATGGGCCACGCCCAGGTGCAGGACACCACGCGGGAAGTTGCCGCGATGGGCCATTATATCCATTACGAAGACTCCATTCGCCAGGTAACGCTTAAAAGGGATGCCGCCGTGGCCCTCTTCACGGAAGAAGAAGAAGGGAAAAAGGACACCATCTACATCGGCGGCGACGTCCTCTCGTACAGGCAATACCGCTTCTGCGACATCCCCGAGGGCACGGTTCAATCCAGCAAGGCAAGGCTTAACGACATACTCACGGACGCCGTGACCGAATTCCGCCGCAAGGCCGCAGAAGCCGCCGCGGCGGCACGCGCCGAGGAGGAGAACAAGATCAAGCAGGGACTTGCCAAGCCCGCTCCACCGGCAACCCCGGCCGCAAAGGCAAACGCCCCCGCAGGCGGCCAGGCACCCGCAGATGAGGAAACTGCGCAGCCTGCGCCATCGGCCCCGGCCCCGGCGGATACGCTGCAGCATCGAGCCGACTCCAGCATGGCTCCGGCAGACACCCTGCCGGCGGGGATAGATTCCCTCTCGGCCCCGGCGGACACTCTGCTGCACAGGGCGGACTCCATCCTTGAGGCCCCGCCGCTCCCCGAAGTTGTTTTACCGGCGGAATCCGGCCCTGCGGCCCCCGACAGCCTCGCCCTTCCCGCGGACAGCCTTGGCGTCCGGAGCGACAGCCTGGCCGCTCCCGCCGAGCCGCTGGACACCACGCGCTACGGATTCGCGATGGCCCGCGGAAAAGTCAAGATATTCCGAAGGGACATCCAGGTACGCTGCGACTCCATGGTTTACAACGACCTGGACTCCACCGCCCGTTTCTACCTCGACCCCGTCGTATGGAATGAAGGCAACCGCCAGTATACTTCCGACAGCCTGTTCACCCTCATCGGAGGAGGAGGCGTACGCAAGGCCAGCCTGCAGTCCAACGCTTTCATCATCACCCAGGACGAAGCCGACATTTTCGACCAGATCAAGGGCGCAGAGATAATGGCGTACTTTGACTCCACGACCAACACCCTCCAGCGTTTCGACGCCCTGGGAGGCACCACGGCCCTCTTCTACCTGGAGGAGAACGGCGTCATAGCGACGGTGAACAAGGTGGAAGCCAAGATGCTCTCCGCCATACTCAAGGAAGGCACGCTCGACCAGGTTTATTACTTCGACCAGCCTCACAACAACGCATACCCCATCGTCCAGATTCCGGAGGCGGACAAGAAGATGAAAGGATTCAACTGGCGCGAAGACGAACGTCCCACCTGTCCGGAGGACGTCACTCCGCTCAAGCTCCGGGAGTCCCAGCGCGCGCAGTTCGAATCCATAGACCAGCCCGGCTTCCAGCATTCCGCCAGGTACTTCCCCGGCTACATCGCGGGAATCCGCAGGGAAATAGCCATCCGCGATTCCCTTTCACGCCTGCCCAAGCCCAAACGGGTCGTACCTCTTGCCGAATCCGCAGCCGATTCCCTGTTCGCTCAGGCCGACTCCCTGGCCGCGAAAGTGGATTCCCTCGTGAGCGACGTTGCCGGGCAGGTCGACAGCCTCGCCGCAGCCGCCGACAGCCTTGCGTCCCTTGGCGCCGCGGCCGACTCCCTGGCCTCCGGGGGCAATGAAATCGACCCTCTGTCCATCCCCACCACCGATCCCAAACAGAAGAGGATAGAAGAACGCGAGACCCGCCGCAAGCTGCGCATAGCGGCGCGCGAGGCGCGTATCGCGGCCAAGGAGAAGCGCTGGGCGCAGCTCGACTCCCTCGACGCCGCAAAGGCCGCCGCAAAGGCGCAGAAGAAGCTGGACAAGGAGCGCGCACGCAAGCTCAAGCAGCTCAAAGCGATGGAGAAAGAGCGCCGGCGGGAAGAGGCCAGGTTGCAGAAATACATCGAGAAATACCGTAAGGAGTATGAAAGAAAACAACAAAAGTCAAAGTCTTCCGGAGAACGCCCATCGGACGCTGAAACCGGGGGAGAAGTACCAGCCCCTCCTGAGTCCGGAGAAGAAGCCCCTAGAGGTGACCCCGTACTCCGTAACAATGGGCCTGCTGATGACAATCCTGTTCTCGGCGGCGGCGGCGTACCTGGGACTTAAGGTCGGTCAGGTCTTCGAGGCGGCGATCCCCATAGCCATCATAGCCGTAGGCGTAACCGGGATTCTCGGCAAGAAGGACTCCCTTTCGCAGAACGTCATCATCCAGAGCATCGGCGCATGCTCCGGCGTGGTGGTCGCAGGCGCCATTTTCACCCTGCCGGCCATCTATATCCTCGGACTCGACGTGAACTTCTGGCAGATGTTCCTCAGTTCCCTGCTGGGAGGCGCCCTCGGCATCCTGTTCCTCATACCCTTCCGTAAATACTTCGTGCAGGAGATGCACGGCAAGTTCCCCTTCCCGGAGGCTACCGCCACCACGCAGGTCCTCGTCAGCGGCGAGGGCGGAGGCAGCAGCGCCAAGACGCTGGTCCTCGCAGGCCTCGTAGGCGGCTTGTACGACTTCGTCGTCGCCACGTTCGGCGCATGGGCGGAAACCCTCAGCACCACCGTCACCCATGCCGGCCAGGTGATTGCGGACAAAGCAAAACTGGTACTCAAGCTCAACACCGGCGCCGCAGTGCTCGGACTCGGCTACATAGTCGGCCTCAAGTACGCACTTATCATCTGCTGCGGCTCGTTCCTGGTATGGGGAGTAATCATTCCCCTTATGAACCTCGTTTGGGGAGGACAGGTCATCGACCTCATGGGAACAGGCGTCGCGCAGACCATCTCCCAGATGGCTCCCGAGCAGATTTTCAAGGAGTACGCACGCCATATTGGCATCGGAGGCATAGCTACAGCCGGAATAATCGGCATAATCAAGAGCGCCGGCGTCATCAAGAGCGCCGTGGGCCTTGCAGTAGGAGAGTTCAAGCGCAAGCCCGGCGAGGGCAGGCAGGCCGCCGAGCGCACCCAGGAGGATCTGCCCATGCGTACCGTCATACTCGGAGTCACGGTAGCCCTTCTCGCCATCTTCGCCTTCTTTGCATTCGGAGGAGTGGTTAATAACGTCTGGCAGGCGCTCATCGCCCTTCTGATAGTAGCCGTCATAGCCTTCCTGTTCACCACGGTAGCGGCCAACGCCATAGCTATCGTGGGCACCAACCCGGTGAGCGGCATGACCATCATGACGCTGATCATCACGGCCCTTGTACTCGTCGCAGTGGGTCTCAAGGGCAATGCCGGAATGGTGGCCGCCATGGTAATCGGAGGCGTGGTCTGTACGGCCCTCAGCACCGCCGGAGGCCTCATCACCGACTTCAAGATCGGTTACTGGATCGGCACCACGCCCCGCAAGCAGGAAGCCTGGAAGTTCCTGGGCATCGCCGTCGCCGCCGCAACTGTGGGCGGAGTCATGCTCGTGCTCAACAAGACTTACGGATTCACCGGAGAGGGCGCGCTGGTAGCCCCTCAGGCCAACGCCATGGCGGCGGTAATCCAGCCCATGATGAACGGCGGGAGCGCGCCCTGGCTGCTCTACGGCATCGGCGCCGTCATAGCCATCCTCCTCACCGTGTTCAAAGTGCCGGCACTGGCATTCTGCCTCGGCATGTTCATCCCCATCGACCTCAACCTCCCGCTGCTGGTGGGCGGCGCCATCTCCCGGTTCGTCAGCACCCGCAGCAAGGATGCCTCCGTCAACCAGGCACGTCAGGAACGCGGCACCCTCATCGCCAGCGGCTTCATCGCCGGCGGCGCCCTCATGGGTGTCGTCTCCGCAATCCTCAAGTTCGCCGGCGTCGACTGGTTCCTCACCGGTTGGAACACCCCCGGAGCAAGCGGCGCAGCCCCTTCGGAATTCATCGCAGTCGTACCGTTCCTCTGCATCTGCGCCTATATGATATTCGCCTCACTTAAAAAGCAAAAGACTGAATAACAGCAACTTACGTTTCCACCTCCGGGAGATTTCACCAGAGGTCGCAAAGCAAAACATTGATAATCAGATGGATACAATTCTCGATCGTTTTCTGCGTTACGTCGCGATAGACACCCAGTCAAATGAAGACAGCCAGAGCCAGCCTTCCGAGGTCAAGGAACTGTTGCTGCTGCAGATGCTGCGCGACGAACTGCTGGCGATGGGCGTCAAGGCCACGCTCGACGAATACGGCTACGTGATGGCCAGCATCCCGGCAAATACGGACAAGCCGGCGCCCAAGCTCGGTTTCATAGCCCACGTGGATACGGCCCCCGACGCTTCCGGAAAGGACATCAAGCCCCAGATAATCAAGGACTACGACGGCTCGCCCATACCGCTTAAGGGAGTTCCGGGGCTGACTCTTGACCCTGCGGTCTTCCCCGAGCTGCTTGCCCACAAGGGCGAAACCATCATCACAACGGACGGCACCACGCTTCTGGGAGCCGACGACAAGGCCGGCGTCGCCGAGATTATGGATGCGGTGCAATATATCGTAGAGCATCCCGAATTCAAGCACGGCGAAATCAAGATAGGATTCACCCCCGACGAGGAAATCGGCCGCGGAGTGGTAAAGTTCGACGTCGAGCGCTTCGGCGCCGACTTCGCTTACACCATGGACGGCGGCGAGGTCGGAGAACTGGAGTTCGAGAACTTCAACGCCGCATCCGCTACGGTACGCATCCAGGGCTGCAACGTCCATCCGGGATACGCCAAGGGCAAGATGCTCAACGCCATCCTTGTGGGGCAGGAACTCATTTCCCTCCTCCCGGTGAACCAGCGTCCGGAATTCACCCAGGATTACGAAGGGTTCTTCCACATAGTCAGTTTCAAGGGAACGGTGGAGGATGCCTCACTTACATGGATCATCCGCGACCACGACCGCGCCCTCTTCGAGCAGAAGAAGGAGACCATGCGCCGCTGCTGCGATTTCATCAACGGCAAGTACGGCGAAGGAACCGCAAACCTGACGCTGAAGGACCAGTACTACAACATGCGCGAGAAGGTCGAGCCGTATTACGGCACCGTCATAGAAAAGGCCGTACGGGCAATGGAGATGGCAGGCGTAAGACCCCACATCCAGCCCATCCGCGGCGGCACCGACGGAGCCAACCTGTCCTTCAAGGGCCTCCCCTGCCCCAACATCTTCGCCGGCGGGCTCAATTTCCACGGCAAGTTCGAATGGGTGCCGCTGGAGAGCATGCAGAAGGCATCCGCCGTCATCCTCAACATAATTAAACTGTACGCAGAATGAAACTTCCGCTCCTGCTCGGCATTATAGCCCAGGCCCTGCCCGGACTGTGGTTCACACCGGAACCGGTTGAATACCGCGGCCTCATGGAGGGGGACGCCATAACCTTCAGCATCCCGGTTGAAGAAAAACTTCCGGCAGGGACATACGTGCAGTTCGGCGTCACCCTGGAGAACAACGGCGACAAGGCCCCCCGCTACTATATTGTGGAGGTGCTCCAGGGCAAGAAATGGGAGTGCCTGTCCACCCCTGTGTTCAATGACGGCCTGTCGGGCTATTCGTTCTTCACGGTTCCCGCGAAGTACGCCCATCCGTCCACCTATATCGACCTTTTCCGCCTGCGCCAGACCGTACAGGACACCCTCAAGGTCCGTTGCAGGGTATGCAGCCATTACACCTCCGACCGCACCGCTCTCTTCAAGGACGATCCCGCCAACAGCGTAAGCATGAAGAGCATGCATTATGTGGGCGCCAGGCTTAATCCCCTCGGCAGGAAAGTTCCCATCGTCCGCAAGAAGGTGCTCATGCTGGGCAACTCTTTCACCTATTTCTACGGCGTGCCGTTCATGCTGCAGGAGATTGCGTTTTCGCAGGGTATCGAGCTCGACATCAACGCATCCCTGAAGGGCGGGCAGACCTTCCGCCAGCATTCGGGGCTTACAATGTCGCTGGTCCAGTGCTCGCTGGAGAAGTACGATTACGCTTTCCTCCAGGGCCAGAGCCAGGAGAGCGCACGTTATGCCGAAGACCCTTCCGGCCAGCGCGACGTCAAGAGCGCACTGCTGGACCTCTGCGACGCCTTGCGCAGCACTTCGCCCGACTGCAAGGTTTTCGTAGAGAACACCTGGGCGTACGGAGCCGGCGACTGCGGCGGCTTCGGCAGCCTGGAACGCTTTGACGAGCTCCTCACCGAGGGCTCCGGGCTCCTCGCCGTTGCGTGCCGGGGAGAAAGCATCCCCGTCGGTCCTGCGTTTGCGGCCGTCCGTGCCGACGGTTCGTCCGTCAATCTGCTGGGCGACGACGACAAGCATCAGAGCCTCGCCGGGTCGTACCTGAAGGCCTGCGTGGAGTACCTGGTCATCAGCGGCAAGCCATTCAGCGGGACGGTTCCCTCATGCGGCCTCCCCGAGTCCGACGCCGCTTACCTTCGTTCAATAGCAGAAAAAACTGTTCTCAAATGAAACGTTTTCTCATAGCGACGGCTCTCCTTGCCTGCTTCGGATGCTTCGGTTGCGCCGCAAAGACGGTCGAGACCCGTATCGTCCCCGCTCCCGCCAGTTTCGAATACGGGAAAGGTACGCTCAACCTCAAGGGTATCAACATCAACTGCGACCCGGCCCTGGACGCCCCCAGCGTACGTGCCGTGAGGCAGTTCTCGGACAGGCTGTCGCTGGTCAGCGGCAAGACAAGTTCCGTCGCCAGCCCCATCGGGCTCGCACGTACGGTCGAAGGAGGCAAGATCAAGGGAATGTATTTCATCAAGGATGCGTCCGTCCCGCCCGAAGGGTACAGGATAAGCGTCTCGTCCCGTGCAGCCGTCATCCGTGCAAGCTCCGTCAGCGGCGTGCTGTATTCACTGCAGACACTTCGCCAGATGCTGCCTCTGTCCATATACGGCACCGAGCCGGACAATTCGTCCAGATGGACCATCCCCTGCTGTGAGATTGAAGACGCTCCCCGCTTCCGCTACAGGGGGCTCATGCTCGATTGCTGCCGGCATTTCTTCAGCGTCGACGAGGTCAGGAAAGTGCTTGACGTAATGGCGTTCTACAAACTCAACCGCCTGCACTGGCACCTGTCGGACGACCAGGGATGGAGGGTCGAAATCGACAAGTATCCCCGCCTCACGGAGATTGGCGCCTTCCGCAACGGCACCATGGTCGGCGGCGACTGGAAATCCAACGACGGCATACGCTACGGCGGTTATTATACCAAGGACCAGATCCGCGACGTCATCGCCTATGCGGAGGCCCGCGGCATCACGATTGTGCCGGAAATCGACCTTCCTGGCCACATGCAGGCCGCCCTGGCGTCGTATCCCGAGCTGGGGTGCGCAGGAAGCCAGCCCCAGCCTTATGAGGTCTGGACCATCTGGGGCGTCTCCAGGCAGGTGCTCAATGTAGGCAACGAGAAGACCATGCAGTTCCTGGAGGACGTCCTTGGCGAGATCGCCGACCTGTTCCCCGGCGAATACATCCACATCGGCGGCGACGAGTGCCCTCGCGACGAGTGGAAGACCGATCCCGACTGCCAGGCCAAGATTGCCGAGCTCGGATTGACCGCCGACGGTGGCGTTTCACCCGAGGCGCGCCTGCAGAATTACGTTACCGCACGCATGCAGAAGTTCCTTGCCGGAAAGGGCAAGAAGATAATCGGATGGGATGAAATCCTGGAGGGCGAGCTCGCCGAGGGTGCGACGGTGATGAGCTGGCGCGGAACGGCCGGCGGCATCAAGGCTGCCTCGATGGGTTACGACGTCATCATGACTCCCAATTCGCATTGCTATATCGATTATATACAGTCGGAAGACATGGACAAGGAGCCCTTCAGCATCTCCCACATGTGGAGTCCCAAAAAGAAGAAGGTGAAGACACCTATCACCCTGGAAAGGGTTTACGGGTACGATCCCCTCGGGGAGATTCCTGCCGGCGACCAGGGCCGGATCCTCGGCGTCCAGTGCAATCTCTGGACCGAGTACATCGCCACCCCGGAGCACCTGGAGTACATGCTCTTCCCGCGAGTGCTCGCGCTGTCGGAAATCGCCTGGAGCGATCCAGCCCGCAAGGATTTCGACGCCTTCAGGCAGTGCCTGGCCACCCGCCAGCTGCCTCTTCTGGATCTTCTGGGAGTCAATTACCGCAAGCTGGACTGACGGCTGTTCGAAAGTAGGCTCTGCTGTACAAGGGGTCGAAAAAGACG
>JAFZZW010000091.1 GCA_017615615.1 Bacteroidales bacterium | reverse complement strand
TTTATTCCCCCCCCCCCCCCCCAAAAAAAAAAGTATAAATTTGCTTATATTTGAACAAATTATTACCTTTGTGTCAAATTTGAGCAAATCATGAAGGTTTTTTTTGCAAAAGAGAATGTCTATTCCTTTTCGGATGAAGAGATAGCCCGGGTGTTAAGTGCCCGGTTGAAGGCACTGCGTCTTAGCTCATGTGTCTCCCAAAGCGAGTTTGCCAGTCTTTCCGGAGTCTCTTTGTCTACAATCAGAAGGGCGGAATCCGGAAGGTTGTTTGAAGTGTCCTTCGGTAACCTTTTGCGTATCCTCCGGGCCGGGGGGATGCTTGACGGGTTGGCTGACCTTGTGGAAGATGTTCCCATTCATCCGGCGCTGAACAAACCTTTATCCAAACGGCCTTATGCTTCATCAAAAATGAGAGAGCGTTATGAAGAAAGATGAAATCACCGTTAAAGTATTCCTTTGGGATGTATTGATAGGAAAGCTTTCCTGGGACTCGTCAGCTATGCTTTCTGTCTTTTCGTTCAGCGAGGAGTATCTGGACGCGCCATTTGACATCTCCCCGTCGGCTTTCTCTAAAGATCGGTTCCGTTATAAGTCATTCTATGGGAACAAGGCAACCGAGGGGCTGCCGGAGTTTCTGGCTGACTCGCTTCCGGACGATTGGGGAAACACCCTTTTCGACAAGTGGACCAGCGACCACCATATACCGCTTAATGATATGCGATCCCTCATGAAACTGTCTTTTATAGGGAAAAGAGGGATGGGCGCCCTTGAGTTCGTTCCGGAAATTGATACGGACACTCCAGATGATACTATTGACATGGGGTCTCTGTATGAGGTAGCGATGCAGGTGCTTCATGATCGCGAGGCGAAGCATTTGGATATTGTGAACAACAGCACCTTGCAGCAATTGATTACGTTGGGGACATCGGCCGGAGGTAAACATGCCAAGGGTGTCATTGCCATGAATGGCAGGGGAGAAGTACGTTCCGGGCAAGTACCCCTTCCGGCCGATTACCGATACTGCCTGTTGAAGTTCAACGAGGACACGAAGGTGCCGGCTTGTGAGATTGAGCATGTTTTCTATAAGATGGCTGTAGATGCCGGCATAACGATGATGCATTCAGAGCTGTTCCCAATTGCAGGTGTCAATCACTTTCTGACGGAACGTTTTGACCGACTTCCCGGAGGTGAAAAGGTTCATGTCCAGTCGCTCAGGGCACTTAGCCCGTCAGCCGGTGATTATATGAACCTGTTTTGGCTATGTAATAAACTTCATGTGCCGGAGGGGCAGAAAGAGGATCTGTTCCGGAGGATGGTTTTCAACTTCCTTTCCGGAGTCAGTGACGACCACAACCGGAATTTCTCTTTCTTGATGGATAAAACCGGCCGGTGGTCGCTTGCTCCGGCCTATGACGTCATGTTTTCTTCAAATACATGGGAGAATCCATCAGCCATATCCCACTGTCTGGGAATGTGGCAGAAGCGATCTCATATTACATTGGAAGATTGCGTGGATTTTGGAGAAGATATCGGCATATACGGCTGCCGGGAGATAGTCCGCTCCATCAGCCGGGTTGTGGCATCATTCCCGGACCGCTGTACTGCAGCCGGTATTCCTGGCGAATGGACAGACCGGATTTGGAAAGTCATCAAGACATTGTTGATTTGAGCTCTCTTGCGTAAGTGCTAAATACCTGACTCAACCCGCCGGAGAATTCTGGCGGACGTATTCGGTGGGGGTGACGCCTATGAATTTGTGGAAGGCCGAGGCAAAGTAGGATGGTGTGGCGAAGCCCACCATGTCGCTGATTTCGGCCACGGAATGCTTCTTCTCCAGCAGCAGGCGGCAGGCCTCGTTGAAGCGCACCGTCTTGATGAACTCGTGCGCCGACACGCCGAAGAGCGCCTTGGAGCGGATGTGCAGATTGCTGCGGCTCATGTTCATGGCGGACGCCAGCGCCTCTACGGAGAACTCCGCGTTGTCCAGGTTCTTCTTCACCACCTGCATTGCCTTGCGCATGAATTCCTCGTCCCCCTTGTAGAACACCTTGGCGACGCTGGTCTCCTCCGAATCGGATTTGTTGGCTCCGATGCGCACGAACTCCAGCGAGAACTCATTGAGGAGCTCATTGCGCACTTTCTCCATCTCGGAGCGGTATTCGGCCTTCTTCTTGGACAGAAGCCACAGCACGAAAACGGCGAAACCCAGGACCATCAGGACGGCGAAAGCGACCCTCGCGGCCAGGGTTTCGTACCAGTAAGGCGGGATGGTAAATTCGAATTCCAGCCCGTCCGGACTCAGGATACCGGCGCTGTTGCGGTATTCCAGAAGGAAGGTGTACCTGCCATGAGCCAGACCGTGATAGGACGCAATCCTGTCCGCGCCGGCCTCATGCCGCACGTCCTTGATTCCCTCGCCCTTGAGGGTATAAAAGAAGTGCCCGTTCTGGCCCGACAGATAATCCGGGGCGGAGAACATGAGGCTGATGTCGCGGTCTCCTGGCCGAAGGGTGACGGAACTGCCGGAAAGGTTCTGCCAGCGGCCGTTTACCTCAATGCCCGAAAGCACCGGCGACACCATTTTGTACGAAGTATTCACGTCATCCGGGTTGAAATGAACGATCCAGGAGAGGCCTCCGAAGTACATCTCCCCGCTCCTCGTCCTGCAATGGGCATACGGGGTAAAACGGTCCCCCGGGAGGCCGTCGGCGACCGTGAATATCCACTTTTCCCCGGACAAGGGATCCATGCGGCACAGGCCCTTGTTGGTGCTGATCCAAAGCCTTCCGCCGGCGTCTTCCTCCACCCCGTGAACCACGTTGTCAGGCATGCCGTCCTGAACCGTATAAGAACGGACCTCCCCGTCAGAGTAGCAGAACAGGCCGTCGCTGGAGCTGATCCAGATACGTCCTGCCGAATCTTCCAGGAAATCCTCCACGTAACGGATGTCCGCCAATTCCTCCGGAAGGCTGATTTCCTCTCCGGTCTCCGGGTTAATGGCCACGGCGCCGAACTTCTGGCCGATCCAGAGTGTGCCGTCGCTGACCAGCCGCAGAGCCCAAATGTGGGAGCGTACGCCCTTGACCGGAATTGCCGAAAGCCTGCCTGAACGCTGATCGTACCGGAAAAGCCCGTCCGGAGAGCCCACATAAAGGGTGCCGTCGGAGCCTTCCTCCAGGGCGTATGAACCGTTGCCTATGCCGGAGTTGAGCGTCTGAAGCCGCTTGCTCCCGGGCCGGAGAATCGAGAGGTCTCCCTTGTCGGCGCCGATGTATATAAGCCCGGTACTCTTGCTGACGATGATGGACTTGATGTCCGGCTGGTCCGACCATGCGTCGCCGAGTCCCTTGATATGCCGGAAGCTGCCGTCGGGGAGGAGATGGTTGAGGCCGCCGGAATTGGTCCCTATCCAGAGGCTGCCGTCGGAATCTTCCACGATGTCCGATATGACGTTGCCGTTGAGGGAATTGTCCCCCGGGCGCGAGACCATTCCCTTGAATACGGTAGGCCTGGAGGTGCAATAGCAGACGCCGCCATAATAGGTGCCGAGCCACATAGTGCCCTGCGCGTCCCTGAAGATATCCAGAACGCTGTCGTGCGTGATGCTGCTGATGTCGTAATAATCATGGTGATACTCGTCCGCGCGCCCGTTCCTCATAATGACAAGGCCGTTCTTCGTCCCGATCCAGAGGGCGCCGTCATCATCCCCGCAGAGCGACCTTACATAGTCAAGGTCGTAATGACGGGGTTCTTCTCCGGACAGCGAGAACTCCCAGAGGCCGTTTCCTTCCGTTCCTACCAACAGGCGGAAAGGGGAGTCCCTAAGGAAACAATTAATCTGTACGTTTCCGATGTTGAGGGAAAGTTCGTGAACGTCCTTCAGGTCCGAAGAAGCGGAGAAAACGCGTCCGTCCCGGCTTCCCAGCAGAAGGCTGCCGTCTTCCGGGGAAATGTATATTCCGCTTATCGAAAGATTGGACAGCGTCTCCGGTATCCCGTCCCTGGAGAACGAGCCGGAGGCCCCGTCAAACAGCCACAGGCGGTAGCCGAAGGAAACGAGGAAACGGCCGTCGGAAAGCTCCTGCATTTCCCTTGCAACATCCTCGGGGCCGTTGTACAATCGGAACATTCCGGTCCCGGCGTCATAAGATGAGACTCCGGCAAGATGCGTTGCCCATACGGTTCCGCGGGAATCGCATAAGATGCGGTAGATGTGGTCTTCTCCGGATTCTGCCGCGCCGCCGGAGTTGTAACGGAAGTCGGTATATCGCGTCCCGTCGTATCGCGTAATGCCGTCCGTTCCTCCGAACCACATGTTTCCATGGGAGTCCTGGCAAACGGTGCGAACATTCACTCCCGTGGACTGCACGGGCAAAGAATGGAAAAACAGCGAGCTGGAAACCAGGGAAGCCAGTATGTTTAACAAAAACAACATTTGCACAAAATTAAAACATTATTTGACATTATTAAATATTATTGACAATAAACCTGCATACTTTTGCAACAAACACGCACGAGTAACCAAAAATCATCCATATGAGAAATCAATTCGCCTTATTCCTGACAGCCGTTTTGCTGGCCTCCTGCAATCCCAACGGCGGGAAAGTGGACCCTGGCAAGGACAAGCCCTCCGGCGGCGACACGATTCCCGTCAACACCCTGGAACCCGGGCAACTCAAGGTTATGAGCTTCAATATCCGCCAGCAAACGACGGAGAAAGACGCCTGGAATCACTGGTCTTTGCGCTCCAACTCCTGCAAGTTGATGGTTATTGACCAGAAACCCACCATCCTTGGCCTCCAGGAGCTTTCGGAAACCCAGTGGAACTATATGAGCGAAGGCTTGTCACGGTATGGATATTCCGGAGTTGCAACCCAGGACGTCAAGAACGCCTTCATGTACAGGAGGGATATTCTGGAGTATGTCTCCGGCGGCAATTTCTGGCTCACCGACACTCCCGACGTGCCATCCACGAGCTCGGACGGCTTCGAGCGCTACGTAAAGTGGGCGATAATGAAGATAACCGCCACAGGGCAGTGTTTCTTCTTTATGAACTCCCACTTTGGGCTTAACACGCAGTCGAGGAAAACCGGGATGAATGTCATTATGAACCGCTTGCCCCAGTACAACCCTGAAAACCTTCCTGTGGTCTTTATGGGAGACTGCAACACCCTTTCAACAGATTCTGTATTCGACAGTTTCCGAAAGACCATGGTATGCACCAGGGACGTCGCTCCAATCACGGACAACCTCGACACATATAACGGCTGGAACCTTCCGGACAACAGACCCTATGTCTGCGACCACATCTGGATTACAAGCAGCATATCGTGCTCCGAGTACAAGACCGTCACTCAGTCATACGATGGCCACACACTCATTTCGGACCATTATCCCGTATATTCAATCATCAAATTCTAACCCTCTGCAGTATGCTGAAACGTCTTAAGATTTTCTTTGCAGCAGCCTGCCTGTGCGTAGTCTTGCCCGCTGTTTTGCAGGCCCAGGACAAACATACCGTTTCCGGTAAGGTACTGGACGAGACCGGCCAGCCCATCCCGGGTGCGGTTGTAATGGTCTCCGGGACATCGCGAGGCACATCCGCAGATATGGACGGCCATTATTCCATCAATGCTTCAGCAAACGAGACTCTCGAGTTCTCATCATTCGGCTACGTTTCCCAAACCGTCGCGGTAGGCAGCAAGTCCGTAATAGACATCACTCTCAAGGAAGACTCCTTCCTCCTTGAAGAAACGGTCGTTGTAGGTTACGGTACCCAGCGCAAGATAGACCTTACCGGCGCGGTTGACCAGGTTGGCAGCGATGTATTTGCCTCCAGGCCCAACTCCAACGTCACCCAGATGCTGGAAGGTGCAATCCCCAATCTCAACATTTCCCTGGAGGACGGCAAGCCGATACGTACCGCAGAATACAATATCCGCGGTACAACATCAATAGGCCAGGGAGGCAGCGCCCTCATCCTCATAGACGGCGTGGAAGGCGACCCTGCCTACCTCAATCCGGACGACATAGCTTCAGTTACGGTATTGAAGGATGCCGCGTCTGCGGCGATTTACGGTTCCCGCGCCCCTTACGGCGTGGTGCTGATCACCACCAAGAACCCTTCCAAGAGCAAGATAGTGGTGAATTATTCCAACAACTTCACCATCTCCCAGCCTGTGGTCAAGCCTCAGTATGTGACTGACGGCTTTACCTGGGCAGAGCACTTCTATCTGGGGTACTACAATTACAACGGCTCCAACCCCACCGACATGAACACCATGATGCCGTTCAATACAAACTGGCTCTCCGAATACGCATTGAGGAAGGAGACAGGCAACCTGGGCACCATCATCAGCGACGGTTCATACAGGGTGAACGCCGGCAACTATGCCTACTTCGGCGAGGGCACGGACTGGTTCGGCTTGCTCTACAAGGACCACACCTTCGCACAGACCCATAATTTCTCGGTTTCGGGTTCCTCCGGTGACTTTGAGTACTACGTGTCCGGCCGTATGTACAATTATTACGGTCTGTACGACTCCAAGACCAACACCGACGATTGCAACAGCCAGAACATGAGAGTGAAGGTTGGCTACCAGGCTTTCCCCTGGCTCAAGCTTTCCAACAACTTCGAGATGGGGCACCGCCATTACAACAACCCCTTCGTTTCCAGCGGCGCAGCCGGCAATATATGGGCGGTAATCAACGGCAACGCTCCTGTCTGCATGCCTTTCTACAATCCGGACGGCACCATGACCAAGGCCGCCGCATATACCGTAGGCGGTTTCCTGTACGGCAACAGCAAGAATGTGTACGAGACCGATTACATCCGCAACACGATGGGCTTCACCGCATCCTTCTTCGACAAAGCCCTGACAATCAACGGAGACGCCACCTACAAGCTGGACGACTACAATGGCATGATCCGCCTCTACCCCGACGAGTTCTCTGAAGCTCCCGGCACCGTTTCAACCAAGCCCGGCCTGGTCTCTTCCATGCAGAAAGACCACAGCGACACCAAGTATCTGGCGGCGAACATTTACGCCGACTACACAAAGACTTTCGGCAAGCACTACATAAAGGGCTTGATCGGATATAACTACGAGCAGCGCTCCAAGAGCACTCTCACTACCTATAATACTGACCTCCTTTCCGAAGATGTCGAGAGCATCAGCCTGTCGTTCGGCACCGAGAAGAAAAGAGCCACCGACAAGTGGAGCAAATGGCGTTCAGTAGGCGTATTCAGCCGCCTCAACTACAGTTTCGACGACCGCTATCTGTTGCAGTTCAACGGGCGCTATGACGGCTCTTCCAAGTTCCCTTCCAACGAGCGCTGGGCTTTCTTCCCTTCGCTGTCGGCAGGCTGGAGGATAACCGAAGAACCCTGGGTCAAACCCATCGGAAAAGATGTTCTCTCCAACGCTAAACTGCGCCTCTCCTGGGGTACCCTTGGCAACAGCAACGTCGATCCTTATTATTACGACGAGACTTTCAGCTTCGGCAACAGCCGCCTGCTCGACGGCACCATCTACCGCAAGACCTCGTCGCCGGACCCCATCCCCGGCAACCTCACATGGGAGCGCTCCACCACCTACGACGCCGGCGTGGACCTCGGCTTCTTCAACGACAGGCTCCAGCTTGTGGCCGATATTTACCTCCGCAAGACGGAGGACATGTTCACCGACGGTCCTTCAATCCAGGCCATCTACGGCGCAGAATCCCCCAAAGGCAACTATGCCGAGCTCTCCACCCGTGGCTTTGAAGTTTTGCTGTCCTGGAAAGACGGATTCAAACTCGGAAGCAAGACGTTCAACTACAGCGTCAAAGCCACCCTTGCCGACTACGTATCCAGAATAGACAAATTCAACAACGACACCAACTTCATCGGCGGCAGCAATACTCCTGAGTATTATGTGGGAATGATCATCGGCGAGCGCTGGGGATTCGAGTGCAACGGCCTGTGGCAGAGCCAGGAAGATATTGACGTAGCCGAGGCCGGTGCCGCTGCAGCCGGGCAGCCCCATTATGACTCCCTCAACCAGATGGCTTCCAATTATTCCCTGCATCCGGGAGACATCAAGATTGAGGACCTCAACGGCAATGGCTACATCGACCGCGGCGACCAGACTCTCGACAATCCCGGCGACCGCCGCATTATCGGCAACGTGGAGCCCCGGTTCCTTTACAGCTTCACCCTTGGCGCCGACTGGAACAACTTCTTTGCTTCCATATTCTTCCAGGGCGTGGGCAAGCGCGATTACATCACCGGAGGCGACAGCGGCATGATCTGGGGCCAGTACAACAGGCAGTACAACCAGATGCCCATGTGGCAGCTCGGCAACTATTGGACCGAAGACAACCGCGACGCCTGGATGCCCCGCTATTCAGCCCGTATGAGTCCGTTCTACTCCATCCAGAGGCGCGCGAATACCAGGTATATCCTCGACGCTTCCTATATCAGGCTCAAGAATGTCCAGTTTGGCTACACTCTCCCGGAAAAATGGGTTAAACCCCTGCGCATCTCCCGCGCAAGCATTTTCTTCTCCGGAGAGAATCTCTGGGACTGGTCTCCCATGTATGAACATGTATGGGGCACGGTCGACGTCCTCGGTCTCGGCGAGGACCCCGAGAATTCCGACTCTACCGCCGGATCCGGTGGCTGTTACCCTATCATGAGCTCCTACAGTTTCGGAATCAATATCACATTCTAATCCCCGGCAACCATGAGAAAGTCAATAATACCTTTTATTGTTATGCTTCTGACCGGCTTTGCCGCCGCCACTTCCTGCGATCTTACAGAGTCTCCGCAGTCTTCGGCAGGCACTTCGCTGGTGTTCGGTTCCGAAACCGGTCTGCGGTCATATTGCTATTCCTTCTACGGACTTCTCCCCAGCGGAAGCAACGCCCACAGCCAGGACGACGAAATGGCTGAATACGTAGCCAAGTCAAGCCTGGAGCTTTATGAGTCCGGAGGCATCACCCCGGACGCCCAGAAGTCCTGGGACTGGGAAGACATCCGCAATGTCAATTATTTCCTGGACCACAACGTCAACCCGGCCGTTCCCCAGCAGGTGCGCGACAATTACAGCGGCATAGCCTGCTTCTTCCGCGCAATGCTGTACTACAACAAGCTGGTCCGCTACGGAGAGGTTCCCTGGGTGGGCCGCGTGCTCAATCCCGGAGACCCGGAACTCACCGCTCCGCGTGACAGCAGGGATGTGATTGTCAAACATATCATAGAGGACTGCGACTTTGCCTACCAGCACATTCTGGCCGACAATTCAAAGAACAGCAACGCCTGCCTGGTGAACAAATGGTGCGCCCTTCTGCTCAAGTCCAGGATTTGTCTCTTTGAGGCCTCCTGGCGCAAGTATCACGCAGGCACACCATATGTTGCAGGGTGCGAGATGAGCTCCGACGAACTGTTCAGCCTCGCAGCCGACGCTGCATGGGAAATCATCCAGAGCGGTATTTTCTCGCTGCACACGGGAACGGAATACTCGCACGGGCGCGGTTCTTACCGCGACCTGTTCTCCAGCGAGACTGCCCCCGCGGACGAAGTGATGCTTGCAATTCAGAACGATTCCAAGTTGTCCGTAGGCTACGCCAACTACTTCTATAACGTTCAGGCAAGCAAGCACTCGCTGACCAGGCCTTTCATCAACACTTACCTCAACCGCGACGGCTCCTTCTACTCGGAGACCGGCAGCGACGGCAAGTACAAGGCTTTCCTGGAAGAAACCACAGGCAGGGACCTGCGTCTAAACCAGACCATCAGGGCGTATGACTACACCTGCAAGGACGCCAAAGGCTCTATGGTTCCCACTACTCCGGACTTCGGTTACTCACTGACGGGCTATCACATCATCAAGTTCACGCAAGACGATGTCGCATACAATGTGTACGGAGCCAACGGCAACGACATTCCGGTTATGCGTTATGCCGAAGTGCTGCTCAATTATGCAGAAGCCAAGGCCGAACTGGGCACCCTGACCAATGACGACTGGAAGATGACGATAGGCGCACTTCGCCGCCGTGCCGGCATCACAGGAGGAGACCTCGATGCCAAGCCCACCAAGGTGGACCCCTACCTGAAGGGCAATTTCTACCCCGGCATCAATGATCCCGTCATTCTCGAGATCCGCCGCGAGCGCACCTGTGAACTGTGCCTGGAAGGATTCCGCAAGAGGGATCTCTTCCGCTGGGCCTGCGGTGAACTCTGGGCCAATGCCAAATGGACAGGCATCTTCGTTCCCGAGCTCGACAAGCCCATGGATGTCAACGGCGACGGCAAATACGATGTGCTGTTCGTCGGAACGGGAGCCGGTTCTGCGGCTGAATATGCCAGCATAGCGGTTACTCCCAATTATATTTCCGTCCCCGGAGGATATTTTGTCACCCACAATCTCCCCGGCCGCACCTGGCAGGACAAAATGTATCTCGAGCCCATTGCTACCGTAGATATCACCATGAACCAGAACCTTCTGCCGAACAACCCTGAATATTAACAGTTTATTATGAATAGATTCCTTCGTATTTTCAGCATTTCGGTCTTTGCGCTGGCTCTCGTCGCCTGCGTGGAGAAAGAACTAGCGGGACCGGACGTCCTGGAATTCGCCTACACTTTCAAGCTGGGTTCCGAGGATACCAAAACGGAATTCAGTCCGGACCACGTCGCATGGCAGGACGGCGACCGGGTCGCCTGCTTTGCCCTGACTTCCAAAAACCAGGCTGCGGCCGTCACGGTCGGCAGCAATGTGACTGTAAAAGTCAAGAGTTCTGTAGCCCTCTCCGCAGGGGATATGGTGTACGCCTACTATCCGTACAACGACAGGAACGACGCATCCTCTGCGTCTGCGGTAAAGATGGAGATCCCTTCCAAACAGGTAATCGGCACTGCGGATGCGATGCCCATGGCCGCTCTGCCTTTCACTTTGACCGGATCCGTCTCGCCGGACACCGATACTGAGGTCGGCACCCTGAGGTTCCTCAACCTCGGTTCGGTTATAAAGATGAACATCTTTTCGAGCAACTCCGCTTATCAGGGCGAGACCATACAGAGAGTTACTTTCAACGCCGGCGTTCCCTGTGCCGGAGAGTTTACGTTCGACCTGACTGCAGCGGATGCTTCGAATGCATCAATCAGCGGTTATGAGGCCACCCAGGTGACGGTTTCCGCCGGAAACTCAGTAACGGTCGGCTCAAGCGCTGCTGACGGCGGCGTCCTGTATCTGGTCGTAGCCCCGGGTACTTACGCCGGCAGTTTTACCGTCAGCACGGACAAAGGAGAATACACCTACACCTCCAGCAAGGACAGGACCTACGCCCGCGCAGGGCTCAAGCCCTTCGACTTCGACCTTGGCAGCGCCAACTGGACTGCGGAGACCGGCGGGTACGACACAAGCATAGATTCGCCGGCTGAGTTCAAGGCCTTCCTGGCAGGGACTTCCGCAGAAGACACAGCCAGCTACACCATCACCACCGACCTTGACATGTCCGGAATAAGCATCACCAGCGCCTCCGGCTTCGGCGGCTCTCTGGACGGCGGCAGTCACACCATCAGCAATCTGATTTCCGATGTCCCCCTGTTCGCGCAGAACAGCGGCAGCATCAGTAACCTTACCCTGGACGAGACCTGCGCGTTCACCCCGGCACAAACGGTAACAGAGTTTGGAGCAATTGCGGCAATGGACAACGGTGGTACGTATGAAAATATTAATACCGCTGCAAGCATTACAATCACCGCTACCGAGAATATTACCAACAACATAGCCCTCGGAGGCCTTGTCGGTGCATCCAACAACGTTGACGGAAGCACTTTCACCACCTGCTCCAACAGCGGCGCCATCACAATCGATGCTACCGAGTACACCCATTGGGCGGTTGCCATGGCAGGTATAGTCGGCTGGACCAGGAAATCCTCTTTCGATTACTGCACAAACAACGGTCCTATATCCCTTTATGCCCAGTGCGGCGACGGCTATTCCCATCAGTGGTCTTTCATAAGTAGTGAAACTTCTGATACTGACGGTAATATCAGTGTAGCCGGCATTGCCGGAAGGGCTCTGGATCATGAGCAAACTAAAGATGTCATGAGCAGCTATAATCACTGTGAGAATCTCGCCGCAGGTGCTATTACTCTCAATCACGGTCATATGGACGCGCTTCCGAAGCTTGACAAGACCGGATGCCTGAATGTGGCCGGAATCTGCGGCCAGAGTAACGGCTCTATGGAAAAGTGTGTAAACTATGCGCCCATTACGGCTATCGCCATATGTCCTGCGAATAATGATTATTGGGAGAGACGTAATTGCTTACTCAAGGTAGGAGGAGTCGCTGGCCTGACCTGGGAAGGACTCGCCATTAACTCCTGCTCCAACAGGGGGAGCATTTTCGTCAACTATGACGGTTCTTGGGAAAAGACTCAAAGAAATATGTCGGCTGTCGGAGGTGTAATCGGAAAACAAGGATATGGCCTCTCCAACGCAAAAGTTACGTTCAGCACCAATCACGGTCCCATTACTGTTACAGGAAACGGGCACGTGGCTGTCGGTGGTATTACCGGATCATCTGGATCAATGCGTGGAAACAGGGTATATGATACGGCGCCAATCAACGTGAGTTGCAAGGCTGGCTTTGTGGGAGGCTTGCTAGGTTTTGCAGACGGAAATTCTCAGTATCAGTACATCCGCACATCCTATTGCGAGGCTGACATTACGGCGGAGAACATATGGGATACGAACCGCTACAAAGTATGTGTCGGCGGCCTGATCGGGTACTTCGCTACCGGCGCAACCGGTAGCTATCCGAGCCTTATCCCCTATTCCAGTGATACACAGCGTTGCCATTATACCGGCAACATTGTTTCCACCGGACAGATGAAGGTGGGTATGGTCATCGGTCAGATTGGCGGTAATAATGAAAAGGTGTTCGGCACCGCAGAGACTCCGATTCTGGTTACCGGCACCATCCATCGCTGGGGTTATGACGCAGACAACGCCATGAGTGAGCCTTTGATGATCAATTCTTCCAATGTTGAGGAATATGCTATCGGTTCCACGGCAGGCACGGTGACAATCTATGTAGAAAGCTCAGCCTCCGCCCTCAATCTGATGAGTTTTAACATACGGGGTTCGAGCACTTGGAGTGCCCGTAAAAGTGGAATCGTGGAAATGTTCAAGGACCAGAGCCCGGATATCATCGGCATTCAAGAGGTCGATAATATAGAGCCTTGGGAATACCTTACCTCTCAATTATCAGATTATTCCGGTTTTCGCCCAGGCATAAAGACCAACGCCATTTTATACAAAACCAGCGCAGTAGAACTCAGCAAAACCGGTTTCTTTTACCTGGGAACGGATTACAGCGCCAGCGGTGCCGCCAACAGTTGGGACAGTTACGAAAGAACGGCTGTCTATGCTACCGTCCGGGATATAGCCACCGGTAATTACTACTTTTATGTCAACACCCATTTCCCTCTGAACCAGACAGGCCAGACTAATTCGGCAACGCTTCTGGAGAGCCGTATCGGGGAGCTGAATACCAACAAATATCCTGTAATTCTGGTGGGAGACTTCAACTGCGTATATGGCAATTCCTGCTGGGATAGCATCAAGACCTGGATGTACAACACCCGTTATGCGCCCGGCGTGAGCGTTTATAGCGCCGAGAACCAAAACCTTTACACATATAACGCCTTTGGCGACAGCAGTTCGGACCGCAACAAAATTGACCACATCTGGGTTAGCAAATCCATAACGGTGGCTTCTTATCTTACCCTTACCCAGGAAATTAAGAAATATGGGGACCAGGAGTACTTGTCCGACCATTATCCAATTATTGCAGTTATCGCTTAAAACAGTCCGGTTATGGAAAAATATATAATACCCGTTTGTGAATTGTCGATAATGGATTACGGCGAAGTGCTCTGTCAATCCAATTTCGATCTCACCGATTCTACAGAGATATTCATCATAGATGATAATGAACAAATTTAATAATACAAAAGTATGAAATCAAGAATCCTAATCATCCCTTGTCTGCTGGCAGGCATGCTGTTTTTCGCCTGTACGCAGAAAGAAGAACCGGAGCCTGTCCCTTCCGGCCCTCAGGACCAGGAAGAAACTATCGAGCCTGGAAACTCCGGTGAGTATTCCTATACCTTCATTCTCAAGAACGAAGGTGACGAAGGCACCAAATCCACCTTTGAGAACAATTATGTCAAGTGGACCACCGGTGACCAAATTGCTGCATTTGCCTCGACATCAAAGAATAAATACACCGATGTTGAGATAGATGATGTCAGCGGCAACGTAACAATGACCATCAGGAGCACCGTTGCCCTTTCCGCAGGCGATATGGTATATGCCTATGCACCTTACAATAAGGTGAATAACGAGGCGGAAGCTACTGCGATTACCCTGGAAATCCCCAGAAATCAGGTTTCAGGGACCGCCGCCGCCATGCCTATGGCTGCCCTCCCCTTTGAGCTTACAGGACCTGTCGATAAATATACAGACACCGAAGTGGGCACGCTTCAGTTTATGAACCTTGGCTCCGTCA
Organism: Bacteroidales bacterium; assembly: GCA_017615615.1. Taxonomy (GTDB): domain Bacteria; phylum Bacteroidota; class Bacteroidia; order Bacteroidales; family UBA932; genus Cryptobacteroides. Next base: position 32,356 of record JAFZZW010000091.1, on the reverse strand, counting down.
TCAAACTCAACATCTACAAGAGCAGCGGCTTTGCGGCAGGCGAAAAGATTGAGAATGTGACGTTCCAGGCCGGAGCAGCCTGCGCAGGATCGTTCACCTACAATCTTACAAGCGTTGACGCGGACAATATGCCCGCCATCAGCGGTTATACAGAAAATGACGTAGTCGTTTCCGGCAACGGTGCCAGCCCTGTAACTGTAGGTAACAGCAAAGAGAATGGCGCTGTTTTCTACATGGTAGTAGCCCCCGGAACATACGGCGGAACCTATGTAATCCGCACCAGTACAGGAGATTATACCTATGTTTCCGGCTCCTCCAGGGAATACAAGCGCGCTACCATAAAGCCCCTCAACCTCGACCTTTCCAGCGCCAACTGGACGCCGGTCATGGGCGGCTACGACAACAGTATCGACTCGCCCCGTGAACTGGCTGCATTCCTTGCAGGCACTTCCTCCAGTGACACGGGTACTTATAATATCACAGCTGACCTTGACATGACCGGTTACACCATCACCAGCGCCTCCGGCTTCGGCGGCACTCTTAACGGTAACGACCATGTAATCAGCAACATCACTTCCAGCGTTCCCCTGTTTGCCGAGATCAGCGGTTCCGTGAGCAACCTTACTCTGGACGGCACCTGCGCATTTACTCCGGCACAAACGGTAACCGAGTTCGGTGCCCTTGCGGCTCTTGACAACGGCGGAACCTACACTAATGTTAATAACGCTGCAAGCATTACTATTACCGCAACTGAGAACATTACCAACAACATTGCCCTTGGCGGTCTGATCGGTGCATCCAATAACGCTAGCGGCAGTACTTTTGATCATTGCTCCAACAGCGGTGCCATCACCATCGACGCTACGGCATATTCCCACTGGGCGGTTGCCATGGCAGGCATTGTTGGCTGGACCAGGAAGTCCACATTTGATTACTGCACCAACAGCGGTCCTGTATCCCTCTATGCCCAGTACGGTGACGGCTATTCCCACCAGTGGTCATTCATAAGCAGTGAAACTACTGATACTGACGGCAACATCAGTGTGGCCGGTATTTGCGGAAGGGCATTGGACCATGAGAAGACTACAGATGTCAAGAGCAGTTATAATCACTGTGAGAATCTTGCCGCAGGCGCCATTACCCTGAATCACGGTCATATGGACGCACTACCGAAGGTCGATAAGACTGGATGCCTGAATGTGGCGGGAATCTGCGGCCAGAGTAACGGATCCATGGAAAGTTGCGTCAACTATGCGCCCATCACGGCTATCGCCATCTGTCCTGCGAATAATGATTATTGGTCGAGACGCCCCTGCCTGCTCAAAGTCGGAGGAGTCGCCGGCCTGACCTGGGAAGGGCTTAGCATTAATTCTTGCTCCAACAGGGGTGCCATAAACGTCAACTACGACGGCTCTTGGGATGATACAACAAGAAATATGTCTGCTGTCGGAGGTATCATCGGAAAACAAGGTTACGGCCTCTCCAATGCAAAAGTTACCTTCAGCACCAATCGCGGTCCCATTACCGTTACCGGAAACAGCCATATTACCGTTGGCGGCATCACCGGATCTTCAGGATCCATGCGTGGGTGCAGGGTATACGATACTGCTCCTATCAACGTAAGATGCAAGAAGGGCTATGTGGGCGGCCTGCTTGGTTTTGCAGACGGTAGCTCTCAGTATCAGCACATCCGCACTTCCTATTGCGAGGCTGATATTACGGCAGAGAATATATGGAATACGGACCGCAGCGTAGTATCTGTCGGCGGCCTTATCGGCTACTTTGCTACCGGCGCAACAGGAAGTTATCCGAGCCTTGTTCCTTATTCAAGCGATTCGCAGCGCTGCCATTATACCGGCAATATCGTTTCTACCTCTTCGATGAAGGTGGGTATGGTCATCGGTTGGATTGGCGGCAATAATGAAAAAGTGTTCGGTACATCTGAGACTCCGATTCTGGTTACCGGTACCATCCATCGCTGGGGCTATGATTATGATAACGCCATGAGCGAGCCGCTGACGATTCACGCTGGAAACGTCGAGGATTATGCAATAGGTTCCACGGCCGGCACGGTGAACATTTATGTCACCAGCGAGACCGCAGCCCCAGCCAACCTCAATCTTATGAGCTTCAATATCCGCGAGGGAAGCAACTGGAGCGATCGCAAGAGCCCCATCGTGTCGATGATAAACGGCGAAAGCCCGGACATCATCGGTCTTCAGGAAGTCAAGGATCTTGACGTGTGGGACCTTGCGACAGAGGGCAAGCACCCTTGGAATTACCTGACAGACAACCTCAGTGCTTATACGGGTTATCGTTACAGCGACAAGTCAAACGCTATCCTCTACAAAACAAGTACGGTAGAGTTGAGCGACATCGGTCACTTCTGGCTTCGCGACAGCTATTCCAGTGAAGGGACCAGTTGGGACGGTTATGAAAGGACGGCCCTCTATGCTACCGTCCGGGAAAAGGCGACCGGCCGTTATTTCTTCTACGTCACGACCCATTTCCCGATGAACGACTCGAACAGCGGTTTCTCCAAAGCCACAGCGCTGGTTGAAAGCCGGATTGCTGCGCTTAATACCAACAATTATCCGGTTATCCTTATGGGCGATTTCAACTGTGTGATTGGAAACGCATGCTGGGACAGCATCAAATCATCGATGAATAACACCAGGTATTCCGCAGCCTCGATTGTCAGCGAAGAGAACCAGAATCTTTACACCTACAATGCTTTCGGGGACACCAGCAAGGACCGCAATAAGGTGGATCACATCTGGGTGAGCAAATCCATCACGGTGGATTCTTATGTCACCCTGACTTCCGCCGTCCGTAACTACGGCGGTTATACCACGAACGGCGAGACTTTCCTGTCCGACCACTATCCCATCATCGCCCACATTTCCTAAAAGCGAACGGTTATGAAAAATAATTACATTGTACCCGAAGTAAACATACTTGAAATAGCGCATACTTGTTATCCGATATGTGCTTCATTCAACAGCCAATACACGGAGAACATGGGCGTTGACGACGAGGAAACTATTTAATGTTCAAGTCGTTACTACTTGCACTCTTCCTATCGGCCCCATCTCTGGTGATGAACCAGGGATGGGTGCCTTATCCGGCATACTCCGACAGGGACGGCTGGGCTGAGGTTCTGGGAGAGTATCAGGCGCCGCTGATTGCACAGGGGGAGGCCCAGCTGGACTTCCAGTGGGTTACCATTACCTCTGACGATTATATGGCCTACGAACTCACCGGAGACCGCGCCATCATGGAAGACAAGCAGGAGGCAAACACCGACGCCCTCAGCCGCATGGTAATTGCCGAGCTGGCCGAAGGCCAAGGCCGGTTTATTCCCGACATCGTAAAAGGCGTAAATTGGTTCTGCGACGCTCCTGCCTGGGCTGTCTCGGCCCACCTTGCCAAATACCAGAAGAGCAAGAGCCCGCTTCCGGATCCGGACGACCCCATTCTGGCATTGTACCAGGGCAATATCTCACAGTTGCTGTCGTGGACCTATTACTACTTCCACGAACAGCTGGACGAGGTTCAGCCTGGGCTGGCTGCAAGGCTGCGTTCGGAACTGCAAAGGAGGGAACTTGACCTGTTCTTGCAACGGGACGATTTCTGGTGGATGGGCTTCAAGCCTGTTCCCGGGAAAGTCCTGAACAACTGGAATCCCTGGTGCAATGCCAATGCCATGCTGTGCTTCATGCTTCTGGAGAATGACCGGGATACCCTTGCCGCTGCGATTGACAAAGCCGTCCGCTCACTGAACCTGTATCTGGAATCTGTAACGGCAGACGGCGCCTGCGACGAAGGCACTACGTACTGGTACAAGTCAACCGGTCATGTAATGGACTGTCTGGAGTGCCTGGAAATGATTACCGGCGGCGAAGTATCGCTCTGGAGCGACCCGCTCATCCGCAGACTTGGAGATTATATAGTGAATGCCGATATAGGCGACAACTGGCAGGTGAACTTTGCAGATGGCAAGCCGTCCCGGAATCCACTCAATCATATGATATTTCGCTATGGTCGCGACAGCGGCAACAAGACCATGATTGATTTTGCCGTCAGCCGCAGCAAGGTTTTCCTCCACAATCCAGTGACTACTCTGGACTGGACTCTTTTCTACCAGTCAATGGAGAATCTCAAGGCCATACGTACCCTCAAACAACAGCCTGATGCAGAATACAAGCCGCATGATTTCGTGTATTATCCAGATGCCCAAGTGGCTTTCATCCGTTCCGGAAAGGCTTTCCTTGCCGCCAAGGGAGGTAACAACCTTGAACGCCACAATCACAACGACGTAGGCTCCTGCATCTACTTCTACGACTGCGCGCCCGTCCTGATTGATGCGGGCGTAGGCACTTACACCCGCGACACCTTCGGCTCCGGCCGCTTCCGCAACTGGTTCATACAGAGTGGCTGGCACAACCTCCCGGTGGTAAACGGCTGCGAGCAGGAATTCGGCGCCGATTATAAAGCAACCGGCAGCAATGCAAGTAAATGCATGCGCCGGTTCACCACTGACATCGCCGGGGCATATCCGGATTCCGCCGGAGTCAAATCCTGGCGCGTAAGCTACAGGCTGGACCGCAAAGGCGGCATGACCATCAAGCACAAATTTTTGCTGGAGAATGCCGGCAAGCCCAACGAGCTTCATTTCCTGCTGACTGACGAGCCGGTCATCCAGGAAGGCCGCGTTACCCTTCCTTCCGGCGTCAGCATTCTTTTCGACCCGCAAACCTTCACGGCAAGCATAGAAAAGAAGTGCCTGAAAGGCCTGGGGTTCAGTCCCCGCTGGGGCGACGCCCTGTACCGTTTGAGCCTTACAGACAGTCAGGTCCGGAGCAAGGGGACCTACAAGATCAGGTTCGTCCCTGATGCCCCCGAATCTATCGACTCCCTGACGGGAAAAGTCGCCAATAGGGCCTGTGAGCAGTATGCACTTATGTCTTCCCGTCTTTCTGACACCACTGTTCCACGTACCCTCAAGCCTGACGGCAGCGTCAAAGATTCAGGCATTGGATACTGGGGCAGCGGCTTCTACTCCGGCTCGCTGTGGATGCTGTATCAATTTACTGAATCCCCGGAGGTGTTGGACCTCGCCCGTAAGGAAACCGCCAAGCTAGCAGACATACTCAGTTTCCCCCTGAGCCACGACATCGGCTTCCAGGTAAATTGCAGCTATGGCAACGCTTACAGGATTACCGGGGAGGAGCAGTACCTGCCGCTTATTGAAGAGGCCGCAGCCGCCCTTGCGGGGCGCTTTAATCCTGCTGTCGGCGCAACTCTCAGCTGGACCGCGGGCGAAAGGGGAAAATACCCTGTCATCATTGACAATATGATGAACCTGGAGCTGCTGGAGTACGCCGGCAAGCTCTTCAGCTGTGATTCGTTGCAAACTATTGCAGTAGCACACGCGGAGACGACTCTCCGCAACCATTTCCGTCCCGATGCCACAAGCTGGCATATGCTGGATTACGACCCTTGCACCGGCGAAGTGTTGCGGCGCGTAACCGTACAGGGTTATTCCGACGACAGTGCCTGGGCTCGTGGCCAGGCATGGGCGATTTACGGTTATTCCATGATGTACCGCGAAACCGGACGTCCCGAATACCTGGCCCAGGCGGAGGCGGTGGCACGTATGCTTCTGCAGCGCTTGCCGCATAACGGCATCCCATATTGGGACTTCGACGACCCCGGCATCCCCACTTACAGGGACGCTTCTGCCGGAGCCATTATGTGCTCGGCATTTATCGAACTTAGCGGGCAGACAGCAGACAAAAAGCTCGCCAAATCTTGTCTGCAGATGGCCGAAAGACAGATCCGCACTCTCGCCGGTCCCGAATACCTTGCCCCGGTCGGCACCAACGGAAATTTCCTGTTGAAGCACAGCGTGGGCAATCTCCCCGGAGGCTCCGAGATTGACGTTCCCCTCCCTTATGCGGATTATTACTTCCTTGAAGCCTTGAACAGAATAAAAACATTAAAATAGCAACCAACATGAAAAGAATCATCCTTGCCATTACAGGCCTGGCCCTCATGGGGGCATTCGTCATCTCATGCGAGAAGCCGGAACCCGAGCCCGAGAAGGTGGATCTTAAGGCTCCTGTGATTTCTGCCGTTGCCGACGGAACCACAGTCTCTGTTTCCTGGTCGTCTGTAACCAATGCCACAGGATATAAAGTGGAGTATAAAAAAACGACGGACAGTGAATTCGCCGTCTCCGGCACTCCTACGTACAGCCCATATCAGGTTACCGGTCTTGAATTCGGACTCAGCTATGATTTCCGGGTCAAAGCCACATGCGGCGAATCTGAGAGTCCTTATTCAAACGTCGTCACAGTAGATATCGTAAGGTACCTTCCCAGTCCTGTCATTCAGGTGACTTCCGGAATCGGTTTCCTTAACGTCGTCTGGGATGCCGTCGAGGGCGCAGCAAACTATCAAGTTGAGCACAGGCTGTCCATTGACACCGAATTCAAGACTGATGCCTCGGTAACGGAAACATCGTACAGGATCACCGGACTTGAAAGCGGGGTGTCCTATGATGTGCGTGTGGGCGTCATAGCCGAAGGATACAGCATGGCTTATTCGGAGATAAAAACCGTAGCCACCACCGCAGAAGCGGCCAACTCCATCAGCTCTGCAGCTCAGTTGGTTGCATGGCTGAGCAGCATTTCCGAGGATACCAGAGACGTGACCGCCATCACAACCGACATAGATATGAGCGGCGTATCCATCACCAGCGCATCCGGATTCTCAGGAACTCTGGCAGGCCAGGGATTCTCCATCAAGAATCTTAAGTCGAGCGTTCCTCTCTTTGCAACCAACTGCGGCACAATCAACGACCTTGTCATAGATGAATCCTGCAAATTCACCACCGGCAGCACTGTTTTCGGTGCACTGGTAGGCAAAGACAGCCACGGCAACTATATTGCAGTGAAGAATCGCGCCAGCGTCACTTTCAAGACCGACTCTGACGTAAGTGATTATATTGCTATCGGCGGTCTGGTGGGCGAGTCTATAGGCGGCATCTTCAACAACTGCTCCAACAGCGGAGCAATTTCAATCGAGGCCGGAGGCCATAGCCACAAAGCTGCAGGCCTTGGCGGACTTGTGGGATATGCAGAAAGCGCCACATTTGAGTCCTGCGTGAACCGCGGTCCCGTTACCCTGAATGCCGATTACGGCAATCCCAGGACAAAGCTTGCCGGCAGGGATAACGGAGGTATCAGCGTAGGCGGTATCCTCGGTGGCGGCCAGGATTTAAGCGGAGACAATTATTGCGTCTTCACCGAATGCCAGAACGAGACCTCAGGCGTAATTACGCTCAATCATACGAAGATAAACAACCTTAAGTCTGAAGACAGCCAAGGTATGGTAGGTGTTGGAGGCATTACCGGCCGTGCCCGCGGCGACGCAACCAAGTGCAAGAACTGGGGGCCCATCAACGTTACTGCCATTTCCAGCGACAGGGAGGGTGTAAAACTCCGCAATTACGTCATACACGTCGGCGGAATCGCCGGCACCGGAACCTGGGGATTGGGATTTGAGGGCTGCTCAAACGAAGCCGACATCACAGCAGAATACGACGGCACCTATATGGGCAACCGTGTCCATGGAGCGGTCGGCGGTATCTGCGGACGTCAGAATCCCGACGACGACTCTATCGAAGGGCATGCCGGCAGCTATGCCTATTACTGCAAGAACAAAGGCAGCATCACCGTAAACGGCAAGGGAAGTGCATCTGCAGGAGGTATCTTCGGAATTGGCGGAAAGCAGATAGGAAACCAGGTAACAGAAGAATGCAAGATTACTTTTGTCGGGTATAAGGGTTCCATAGGCGGTCTAACCGGTTACGTGGACGGCCCTGTGGCAAATTACATTGTAAGAGCCTGTTCCTGCGCCGCTACGGTCAAAGCTGACAACTTCAACGGAGACGATGAAGAATGGCTTGCAGTAGGCGGCTTGCTGGGCCGCTGGGGCGGTGCCAATACCAGCGGATACCCAGCCTATGGAACGCGTGACGAAGTTCCCTGTACTTTCAAGGGCTCCGTATCTTCAAGCACGTTGAATACAAGTGTCGGTCTGCTTTTCGGCGACATCAGAGGCGAAGGAAAGACCATTGAATTCGGCGAAGCGGCCGGCAAGATCCAGGCCAGCGGAACCATTGCCAAGAAAGACCTTCCTGCAGTGACCATCTCGGCAGACAATGTTGACACTTATGCAGTAGGTCATATTCAAAGTGGCGCCAACGTCACCGTTCACGTTGAGTATTCTGCTGATTAGGCGTTTGCTGATCCTCTGCTGCATTGCACTGGTTTGTGCATGCAGCGGTCTGGAGGAAACCCCGGATGAAGACGGCTACAAGTATGAAGCCGTCTTCATCGGGGATTCCATCACCGCCAACTGGATAAGGGAGGACCGGGGCCATCCGGATTTCTTCCATGAACATAATTATCTTGGCATGGGCTATTCCGGGAAAACTACTGACTACCTGAAACGGCTCTTTAAATTGTCCGTGATAGACAAGCATCCGAGGCAGGCAGTCATTTCCGGTGGCACCAACGACATTGCGCAGAACGACGGCCGGTACGTGCCGATTGAGGAGATTCGCGACAATATCGCGGCGATGGCAGCTGAAGCCTCCAGTGCCGGAATTCGTGTGGTGCTGTGCTCCGTTACGCCTAGTCGGGGGTTCAGCTGGTCCACGTCCATCTCACATCCGGAAGTCACCATAGTCGAGCTCAACAAGCTCATCAAGGCGCTAGCCGAGGAGAAAGGGTATGGCTACGCCGACTATCACTCCGCTCTGGCCGATGAGTACGGCGGCCTTCCGTCATCCCTCTCCTCCGACGGCACCCACCCCAACAAGGACGGCTACAGCATCATGGAAAGCGTAATACTGCCTATTCTGCAGGCCTATTCCGCCAAGGAGTAACCTTCCGCACCACTAAGATAAAAGGCTGCCGGGGAGAAACCCGGCAGCCTTTTATCTTAATTCTATACTGGTGAATTGCAATCTTGATAAAGATTTTGTATATTTACAATTGCCATGATTCATTATGAATCGTTTAACACGACAACCTATGGACAAGATAGAGCCCAAATACCTCCAGGCCGTCGAACTGATCAAGACAGCCATTCTCCAAAGCCAGTACAACGCCATCCGGCTTGCGAATCAGGAGCAATTACAGTTGTATTACGCCATCGGCCGATACATATCGGAGAATTCGCGTACCGGTTATTGGGGTACTGGGGCCTTGGAGTTAATCAGCACTCAGCTGAAAGAGGATCTTCCGGGTCTGATGGGCTTCGGTGTGAGCAGCCTCAAGAATATGCGGCTTTTCTATGAAGCCTGGTCTATCGAACCGCCTAAATCGCCAATCGCGGTTGGCGATTTACAAGTGTTGGATTCTGAGCCAATTGCAATTCGCCAATTCCGGTTGGCGAATTACGAGGGCCTTCCCCTGGAAGAGTTTTTGGCCGTGCCATTCACTCACCATATCCGAATTCTGGAGAAGGTGAAGGAACGAGACGCTCGATTGTTCTACATCCGCCATACGGCGCTGTCTCACCTTTCAAAGGAGGCGCTTCTCAAATCAATAGCAGAAGACGATTTCCATCATCATGGTGTCTTGCCGAACAACTTCCTTGCTACCATTACTGATGCCAAAAGTGCCCGCCAAGCCCTTCGTGCATTCAAGGATGAGTACTTACTTGATTTCATCAACACGGAAGAACTTGATGCCGGCGACATTGAAGATGTAGACGAGCGCGTCCTGGAGAATGAGATTGTGGACAATATCCGGGATTTCATACTTCGTTTCGGCCAGGATTTCCTCTTTATCAGGAATCAGTATGCCGTTGAGGTCAAAGGCCACACTTTCAAGATTGACCTGCTGTTCTACAATCGGGAGCTGGGATCACTCGTAGCCGTGGAATTGAAACGAGGTCCTTTCAAAACCGCCTATCTTGGTCAACTGAACAGCTATCTGACTGTCTTGGATGATTATGTCCGTAAGCCGAACGAGAACCCTTCCATAGGTTTGATTCTCTGCAAGAGTGCAGACAAAGCAATCGTCGAGTACCTTATCAAGGACTACAACAAGCCGATGGGCGTGGCCACTTTCCGGACCAAGGAAGATATGCCGGAGAAGTTCAGAAAAGCTCTGCCGGACATCGAGGAACTCAAGAAACTCCTTTAGTATTATCATATATTGAAATGAAAAAAGCCCTTACTATCGGTTGGTTGATGATGGCAGGTGCCGTGCTGGCTTCGGCCCAGACAGTTGTAACCAAAACCTTGGATGTAACTGGTGAAATGCTGGAGGCCAAGGCGGTGTACTTGCGGGCTGAGGATGTGGATACGTTTTGCGACGTTAGTATTAACGGACAGTATGTTGGCTCTACCAGCAACCGCTTCCGCAGGTGGGAGTGGAATGTGAAGCCGCTGCTGCATGCGGGAGAGAACGAACTGAAGGGAGAATTCCATGATGCGGAAGCCGTCTCCGAACAGCTTAACGACGCCCTGGCATATCCCGTACCGATGGGTGGAATGGGTTTTGTGCCGCACCTCAACCTGATACGCAAGCCGCAGTATCACGGCGGATGGGACTGGGGCCCCAAGTGCATGTACGCAGGGTTTGCCGGTCCTGTGAAGCTGATTACGGTGAACGTGGCGCGGGTGGATTACCTGCGCTGTACCCAGGACCATTCGCACTCCGGCAGATGTAAGGTTACGCTAGCTGCGGAATTTTTTTCTCCTGAAGGTGGCACTACCGAAGTTGAATTCCGATTCGGCAAAAAGGTTCGCAGGCAGAAGGTGACGCTTGCTCCGGGTGTCAATACTGTCGAACAGTCTTTCAGCATCTGCCGTCCGAAGCTCTGGTGGCCCGCCGGAATGGGCAGTCAGTATCTGTACGAGGCAAGCGTGAACGCAGACGGTCAGACTCTGGCGAAGAAAGTAGGCCTGCGCAAGATTGAAGTCGGCGATAATCTTGCCTTCAAGGTCAACGGCAAGCCCATATTCGCAAGGGGGGCTAACTGGATCCCATGCGACACCTCGGAGACAGCCCAGACGCGCGAACGTTACCGCGACCTGCTGTCCTCCGCCCGCGACGCCAACATGAACATGATACGCCTCTGGGGCGGCGGCAAATTCGAGCCCGACTGTTTCTACGAGATCTGCGACTCGCTGGGCCTTCTGATCTGGCACGACTTCATGTTCGCCTGCGGCATGTATCCGGCAAGCGAAGAGTTTTTGGGCCAGGTGCGGGAGGAGATTACCCATCAGGTCAAACGGCTCCAGAGCCATCCTTCCATCGCCCTCTGGTGCGGCGACAACGAGGGTATGGACAACATGAACAAGCGCATCTGGAAGCAGAATCCGCAGCTCTACCTGTCCGATTATAAGGCTCTTATCGACCTTCGCGGCAATTTGGTCGCATCCCTGGACCCGGAGCGGCTGTACTGGCCCACTTCGCCCTGCGGAGGTCCGGGAGACTACAGCACCAACGGCTGGAACGATGATTCCAATGGTGACATGCACCTATGGGACGTCTCCAAGAATGCCCGCCCGCTGTCTGAATATTACAAGTATCACCCGCACTTCATGTCGGAGTTCGGGCACTCCAGCTTCTCCGGCATGCTTTCTACCATGGAAGAGCAGAAGGCCCACATGCGGGAAAAGGGCGGGTATGAGAACATAATGAAGCGTATCGGCAATCTGTTCAATCCGTCTTCCTCCGCCGACCTCATCTACCTCTCCCAACTGGAGCAGGCCATCGGCCTGGAGACGGCGGCATCGTACTGGCGCTCGCTGCCGGAGTGCAACGGCATACTCGTATGGCAGCTGAACGACATCTGGCCCGGGCCGTCCTGGTCCACTCTGGAATACGACGGCAGCTGGAAGCCCGCGCATTACCACCTCAAACGTATATTCGCCCCTGACGCGCCGCTGGAGCCGTCGGTTTTCCCGGACCTCAAAGATGTTCCTGACGCCAACGTGACTGCTGACGTCTCCGAGCGCGGCGGCAAATGGGTGATTTCCCTTACCACCGACAAGCCGGCTTACTATGTCTGGCTATCCGCCCCCGGCGTCAAGCGTTTCTCCGACAACAGCTTCAACCTGATGCCCGGAGAGGTGAAGGAGGTGGTTGCGTCTGGACCCATAGAGGGCTTGCGCGTCACTCACCTTGCCCTGCATACATCCCCGCGCCGTGAAATCATGCTTCATGACTGGGAATTCCGCCGGGAAGGGGAGGAATGGCAAAACGTGCGGGTGCCCCATGACTGGGCCATAAACGGCCCGTTTGCGGAAAACAGTGAATTGTGGAACGGTTCGGAGGGCTGGGTTAATGTTCCCGGACGAACCGGAGCTCTGCCCTGGGAGGGAATCGGTTGGTACAGAACGACATTCTCTGTTCCGGAAGGCAAGAATGTTACGCTCCTGTTCGACGGGGCCATGAGCCACGCAACGGTATCTGTAAACGGAAAGGAGCTTTGTTCCTGGCCCAATGGCTACAGCGCCGTTCCCGTTGATGTAAGCGACGTGGCAGTCCCGGGTGAGAACACTGTTCTTGTGCGCATGGAAAACCTCCCGGCCAGTTCCCGCTGGTATCCCGGTGCCGGCCTGTACCGCAATGTCCACCTGATTACCACAGATGCAATCCACATCCCTGTCTGGGGCGTACATATTACCACCCCCGAGGTATCCGCAGATCAAGCGACAGTGCATATTGAAACGACCGTAGAAGGCGCCAAGGGGCGGAATATCTCAGTCTGCACAACGATCCTTGGCCCCGACGGGACAGTGGTCTCTTGTCATTTCGAGCGGAGCCTGAAAGGCGGAGTCGAGAAATCTGTCGGTCGAAATGACATAACTATCGAATCGCCAAAGCTCTGGAGCCCGGAGGAGCCGAATCTTTATAAAGCCGTAAGCAGTGTCTATGCTGACGGAAAGCTGGTGGACGAAACGACTACCTCCTTCGGCATACGCAAGGCGGAGTTTATCGACGGCAAAGGGTTCTACCTGAACGGGGAGCCCGCAAAGTTCAAGGGCGTGTGCCTGCATCACGATTTGGGGCCCTTGGGAGCCGCAGTGAGCGTACCTGCGCTCAGGCATCAGCTGCAGATTCTCAAGGATATGGGCTGCAACGCCGTTCGCACCTCCCACAATCAGCCCGCACCCGAACTGGTGCAACTGTGCGACGAGATGGGCTTCATGATGATGGTGGAGGCCTTTGACGAGTGGAAATCGGCAAAATGCGCCAACGGCTATCACAATTACTTCGACGAGTGGGCGGAGAAGGACCTCAGCGGCATGATACGTGCCTTCCGCAACAATCCCAGCGTGATTATGTGGAGCACGGGCAACGAGGTGTGCCGCGTTAAGGACGACCCGCAGGAAGGGCTGACCGAGGCCAAGTTCCTCACGGAGATTTGCCATCGGGAAGATCCCACGCGCCCTGTAACCGTGGGCATGCATATGTGGAACAGGTTCCTCAAGAAGGAATGGGTGGAAGCGTTTGACGTCATCGGCATTAATTATCATCCATGGAAGTTCCTGGAACTCAGGGAAACTATCGGCGACAGGCTTATCCTCGGGGCGGAAAGCGGCTCTACGTTGAGCTCCAGGGGCGTTTATCATCTTCCGGCCGAAAAGAAGCGCGATATGGGATTAAGCCCCGATCAGCAGTGCTCTTCCTATGATCTGGAATCCACGACATGGTCCAATACTCCGGATTGCGACATTGCCATGCACGAGGACTGGAACTGGGCTATAGGCCAGTTTGTCTGGACAGGGTTCGATTATCTTGGAGAGCCTACCCCGTATGAGGAGAATACCTATCCGAATCACAGCTCGATGTTCGGCATAGTTGACCTTGCCTCCATTCCTAAGGATCGTTACTGGCTGTTCCGCAGCGTTTGGAACACCTCTGATCATACGATGCATATGCTGCCACACTGGAACTGGTCCACCGGCCAGGAAGTTCCCGTATATGTTTACACCGATGCGCCCGCCGCGGAACTCTTCCTCAATGGCAGGAGCCTCGGAATAAGATGCAAGGATATTTCTCCACTCGCTTCGCTCGGTCGAAATGACAGGAAAAGCGCTGGCAAGGTCCACACCTCTTGTCATTCCGAGCGGAGCCCGAAGGGCGGAGTCGAGGAATCCCCCCGCAACTTGACCACCGGCGACCGCAGCGAGAACGTGGAGGCCCGCTACCGGCTGCGCTGGGACGTGAAATACGAACCCGGTGAGCTCATGGCGGTATCGCTGGATGCATCCGGAGCGTCGCAGGACACCGTCCGCGTACGCACTGCCGGAGAGCCGGCGGGCATCAGGCTCGAATACGACGGCCGGAGGCTCATTGCCGACGGCGATGACCTTGCATACGTTACCGTCAGCATAGTTGACGCCGAAGGCAACCTCTGCCCGATGTCGGACGCCAGCGTTTCGTTTGACGTCTCCGGCCCGGGCACCTTCCGGGCCTGCGCCAACGGAGACCCCACGTGTATGGAACCCTTCCAGAACCCGCAGATGCATGCGTTCAACGGCAAACTCACCGTTATCGTACAGTCTTCCGATGCAGAAGCAGGCAAAATTCTCCTCGGAGCCTCTTCACCGGGCCTGGAGGATGCCACGCTTACTATCAGGACCAGGTATTAGAATCTCCGGCCTTTTTCGGTAGTCATTTTCGGGAAAAATGATTATCTTGTCGGAAGATTATGAAACTACGGTTTTTTCTTATCCTGTCTTGCCTTCTCTGCCTTGTCGGATGCTCCCGCAGCGTGACGGTCTGCGGAGAAATCCGTGCCGACCGCAAGGACGACCTCATCTGGGAGAACGAGTACAGCGGCTACCGGGCGTTCGGCCCTGCTTTGCAGGCAAAGGGAGAACGGGCCTTCGGTTACGATATCTTTACCAAGAGCGTCACTTACCCCGTCCTTCACGACCGCTATGAGAAAGCGCTCGGCCCGGAAAAGCTGTCATTCCATACAGACCACGGCGACGGCATGGATTCCTACGGCGTCGGCCCCACGCTCGGCTGCGGCACCGCGGCGCTGGTGGATTCGTCCGGCATAGTCTATCCCTGGTGCTGGAAGGAGGCAGAAATCTTAAAGAACGGCCCCAGGCGCTTCCAGGTGCGGCTTTCTTATTCCCCTGTCATTGTCAACGGCAGGGAGGTCACGGAGCATAGGCTAATCACACTGGACAGCGGCAAGCGCCTCAATCGCGTAGAAATAACCTACGACGGTCTCGATGCCCCGTGCCCCATGGTAATCGGTATAGTCGTCCATGCTGAGAATCCCCAGGGGTATTATGCAGACAGCAGGGTGATTGCCACGGCCGACCTTGGAGACCGCAACATCGGAGAGAATGGCGAAATGTACTGCGGCGCAGTGCTTCCCGGAGGCTTCGACAGCTGGGGCTTCGAGCCGTTTGAACAGCCTCAAGGTACTGCCATCGGCCACGTTCTGGGGCATGCCACATACATCCCCGGCACTACCTTCATCTACTGGTTCGGCAGCGGCTGGTCCAAAGCCGGCATCGCGGGCCTGGACGATTGGGTCAGACTTATCAAGGATATATGATGAAACAACGATTGATATTACTGCTCGCCCTGCTCTTCCCGCTGGGGGCTTTCGCACAGGTGTCGGATGAGATAGACGCTTATCTGCGGGAATATCCGCTGAGGGCTGCGTTAAATGTCCATTCCTACGAGTTCCTTCCCGTTAAGGATACGCCGCCCCCGTGCGGATTCAAACCGTTCTACATCAGCCATTACGGTCGTCACGGGTCCCGTTCGGACGGTGGTGACGGCTCAAGCTACGCCAAGCTGAGGGATTCGCTGCGTGTAGGGGCCGCCGAGGGCATCCTGACTCCGGCAGGGGATTCTTTGCTCGCGCTGGCCGACAGGGTTTTTGCCCTGCATGACGGGATGCCCGGGCGCCTGACGCCCCGCGGCGCACAGGAGCACTCCAGGCTGGCGGAAAGGATGTATCACCGTTTCCCCGGAGTGTTCCGCAAAGGGGAGGTACACGCATTGTCTTCCACGGTGCCGCGCTGCCTGGTGAGCATGTCTGCGTTTACTTCTTCCCTTGCTGCATGCAACAACAAGCTTGTCTTCAGCTGGGACTGCGGAGAGAAATACCAGTATTACATAGCCCGCTCGTACAAGAGAGAATGGGAGGCTGAAGCTTCAGCCATAATTGCCTCGAATGCAACCTTCCCCTTTGACACTGCAGCCGTTTATTCCAGACTGTTCACGGACCCTGCCCGCGGAAGGATGATCATCAGCAATCCCAGGCGCATAGTCGCATACATTTTCACAGTCGCTTCCTATGCCCAGGCATACGGTATAGAAGACAACTATTTCTCGATGCTGCCGTGGGACGCCGTGGTCGGGTCATACTGCCGCAGGGCCTTGCATGCGTACCTGCTGAATTGCAATTCCGTCGACTTCGGCGACAGGCGCATGCCCCGTGCCGCAAATATGGCGTTCGAGATGGTAAGGAAGGCGGACGAGGCGATTGCCGGTGCGCCCGTCGCCGCCGATCTGTGCTTCGGGCACGACTGGCCGTTCCTGGGCCTCTGCTCTTTCTTCGGGCTCGAGGGCTACGGTTACCCGCGCCTTACCGCGGACCAGGCCGTCCGTACATGGAACGGTACCCGGAACTGCCCGTTTGCCGCGAATCTCCAGCTTGTCTTTTACCGCAACGGCAAAGGCAGAGTGCTCGTGAAATTCCTCGTCAACGAACAGGAAACCCTCATCCCGGAGCTCCAGGCCGTCTCGGGCCCCTATTACGACTGGGATGAAGTCAAAGCTTACCTGGAAACAAGAAAATGAAAAGATTCTTAGCCTTCGACTGCGGCGCCACTTCCGGGCGTGCCGTGCTGGCCACCTTCGACGGCGGCAGCTTTGAAATGAAGGAGGTTTACCGCTTTCCCAGCGGCATAATAGAGCTCGGCGGGAAGTACTACTGGGACATCCTCGCCATTTACGACCATTTCTGCAAATGCCTCTCGCAGCTGGAAGGGGAGGGCATACGGCCCGATTCCATCGGCATAGACACCTGGGGCGTGGACTTCGGTTTCGTGGCGTCCGACGGTTCGCTGCTCGGCAATCCCCGCGCATACAGGGACCCGTACACCGACGGCATCCCGGAAAAGGTTTACGAAACGGTTCCCCGGGAGGAGCTTTATGCCGCCACTGGCATACAGATAATGAATTTCAACTCCATTTTCCAGCTTTATGCCCAGCAGCGTGAAGGCTTCGCACCGTTGAGGCATGCCGCCGATATCCTCTTCATCCCGGACCTCCTGTCATATATGCTGACGGGGAATAAGGTTTGCGAATACACCATCGCATCTACTTCCGGTATGATGGACCAGTCTTCCCGCCAGTTCAACAAGGGGCTGCTGGAGAAGCTGGGCCTCAGGACCGACGTCCTCCTTCCAATAGTCCAGCCCGGAGTGGAGATCGGCAAATACCACGGAATCCCTGTGGTAGCGGTTGCGGGGCACGATACGGCATCTGCCATCGCCGCCGTCCCGGCCGCCGACGGAAATTTCGCCTACCTCTCCAGCGGAACATGGAGCCTGATGGGAATAGAGGTGCCGGAACCGATTGTCAATTCCGAATCGGCCCGCCTCAATTTCACCAACGAAGGCGGCATCGAGGGCACCACGCGCTTCCTCAAGAACATCACCGGCATGTGGCTCCTGGAGCAGTGCCGCAAGGTCTGGAAGGCCGCCGGAAAGGATTATTCGTACGATGAACTGGTCCGGATGGCCAAGGCCGAGGAGTCCTTCCCCGGGCGCATCAACCCCGACGACCCCCGCTTCGCCAACCCATCCAATATGGTTGAAGAAATCGTCTCTTGTCTTTTCGAGCGGAGCCCGAAGGGCGGATTCGAGAAATCTCCTTCCGACGCGCAGGTCGTTTCCTGTATCTACCACTCTCTTGCCGAGCGGTACGCGGAGGTGCTGGGCATGCTGCAGCAATTCGCCCCGTTCAAGATAGAGAAACTCCATATAATCGGCGGCGGCAGCGCCAACGTCCTGCTCAACCAATGGACGGCGGACGCCATCGGCATCCCGGTGGTGGCTGGCCCAACTGAGGCCACCGCCATAGGCAACATAATGGTCCAGGCCAAGGCCGCCGGGCTCGTGGCCGACCGCTGGGAGATGCGGCGCATGATAGCACAGGCATTCGAAGTAAAAACATATAACCCGAAATAACATGAACGAATCCCAAATCCTCAAGTCCTACGAGATCGCGCGCGAGCGTTACGCGGCACTCGGAGTCGACACCGACAAAGCGATTGAAACGCTGGAGCGCACACCCATTTCGCTCCATTGCTGGCAGACAGACGACGTAATAGGTTTCGAGAGCGCCGCGGGCCTCTCCGGCGGCATCCAGACCACCGGCAATTATCCCGGCCGCGCCCGCAACATAGACGAAGTCCGCGCCGACGTCCTCTTCGCCAAAAGCCTCATCGCAGGCAACCACAGGCTCAATCTGCACGAGATTTACGGCGACTTCGGCGGCAAATACGTCGACCGCGACCAGGTAGAGGTAAAGCATTTTGAAAGCTGGATCCAGTGGGCCCGGGAGAACGGACTCAAGCTGGATTTCAACTCCACATCCTTCGGGCACCCCAAGAGCGGCGACCTCAGCCTCTCCAACCCCGATCCCGCCATCCGCGAATTCTGGATCGAGCATACCAAGCGCTGCCGCCGCATCGCGGACGCCATGGGAAAGGCCCAGAACGACCCTTGCATCATGAATATATGGGTGCACGACGGCTCCAAGGACCAGACCGTGGAACGCAAGCGCTACCGCGAAATTTTCGCCCGGTCGCTAGATGAAATCCTCAAGGAGGACCTCCCGGGCATGAAGACCTGCCTTGAGGCCAAGCTCTTCGGCATCGGGCTCGAGAGTTATACTGTCGGCAGCCACGATTTCGTCGCCGGCTACTGCGCCACCCGCAAGCTGATGTACACCCTCGACACCGGCCATTACGAAATGACCGAGAACGTGTCCGACATGGTGGCGTCCCTGCTGCTGTTCGTTCCTGAGCTGATGCTCCATGTCAGCCGCCCCATCCGCTGGGACTCCGACCACGTGACCATCATGAACGACCAGACGCTGGACCTCTTCAAGGAAATAGTCCGTGCGGACGCACTCAGTCGCGCACATATCGGCCTCGATTACTTCGACGCCGCCATCAACCGTATCGGCGCCTACGTAATCGGCACCCGCGCCACCCAGAAGTGCCTCCTCAGCGCCCTTCTGGAGCCTCTCGCAAAGCTCCGTGAGTACGAGGACGCCGGCAAGGGCTTCCAGCGCCTCGCCCTCCTGGAAGAGGCCAAGACCATGCCCTTCGGCGCCGTCTTCGATTACTTCAACCTCAAGAACGGCGTCCCCGTCGGCGAAGAGTTCATCCCCGCCATAGAAAAGTACGAAAAAGACGTTACAAGTAAACGATAATTATTATGTATCTGATTATCGGTCTACTGATTATTGCAGTCGGAGCGTTCTGCCAGAGCAGCAGCTATGTTCCGATCAACAAGATAAAGTCCTGGAGCTGGGAGAGCTACTGGCTGGTGCAGGGCGTGTTCGCATGGCTGCTGTTCCCGCTGCTGGGAGCGCTGCTTTCCGTGTCCGGCACCTCCGGAAGCTTCGGGGACCTGCTGGGCCTCATGCAGGCTGACCCCAAGAGTACCCTTCTCACCATCCTCTTCGGAGCCCTTTGGGGCGTCGGCGGCCTCACCTTCGGCCTCAGCATGCGCTACCTCGGCGTCGCTCTGGGCCAGAGCATCGCCCTCGGCACCTGCTCCGGCCTCGGCGCCATCCTCGGCCCCGTATTTACCGGACATGCCGCGGACCTCACAGGCGCCGTAATAATCGGAGTCGTGGTAACGCTCATCGGAATCGCCATCATCGGAATCGCAGGCGCCATGAAGAGCGCCGCTCTTCCGGAAGAAGAAAAGAAGAAGGCCGTCAAGGACTTCAACTTCGGCAAGGGCATCTTCGTCGCCCTGCTCGCCGGCTTCATGAGCGCTTGCTTCAACATCGGCCTCAGCTTCGGCCAGAACCTGTATCTGGAGGGTACCCGTCCCATATTCCAGACGCTTCCGGCAACCCTGCTGGTGACATTCGGCGGATTCCTTACCAACGCATGCTACTGCCTGTACCAGAACGGAAGGAACAAGACCTGGGGCGATTACCGCAAGGGGAGTCTCTGGGGCAACAACATAGTCTTCTGCTGCCTCGCCGGCCTCCTGTGGTACAGCCAGTTCTTCGGGCTCAGCCTCGGCAAGGGCTTCCTCGCCGGGTATCCCGTCCTCATCACCTTCAGCTGGTGTATCCTGATGTCGCTCAACGTCGTGTTCAGCAACGTCTGGGGCATTATCCTCAAGGAGTGGAAAGGCGTCTCCCGCAAGACCGTCGCCGTGCTTGTCGCAGGCATCATCGTCCTTATTATCAGTACTTTCCTGCCTCAGCTCATATGAGTATCCTTGATAACAGACCGGCCCTCAAAGGGCAGATAGACAAGGTGGCGGAAGTCGCCGGATACCTCTGGCAGAAGGGATGGGCCGAGCGCAACGGCGGCAACATAACGGTCAACGTCACCGAGTGGGCGGACGACGCCATGCGGGCGCTTCCCGCCATAAGCGCGCCCAGGCCCATAGGCAAGACGCTTCCGCACCTGGCCGGCTGCTGGTTCTACTGCAAAGGCACAGGCAAACGGATGCGCGACCTCGCACGCGAGCCCATGGCCAACGGCTCCATTATCCGTATCACCGCCGACTGCGCCCACTACGAAATAGTTGCGGACCAGCCGGTCGCGCCTACTTCGGAGTTGCCGTCCCATCTGGCAGTACACGATTATCTGCTGGCCAAAGGTTCGCCCTACCGGGCATCCCTGCACACTCATCCCATCGAACTTGTTGCGCTCACGCACAGCAAGGCGTGGATGGAAAAGGACGCCGCCACCCGCATGCTGTGGTCCATGATTCCGGAGACCAAGGCCTTCTGCCCCCGCGGCCTCGGCATGGTTCCGTATATGCTCCCGTCCAGCGTGGAACTGGCGGACGCAACAATCAAGGCCATAGACGATGATTACGACGTGGTGATGTGGGAAAAGCACGGTGTCTTCGCCGTCGATGCCGACATCATGGACGCCTTCGACCAGGTCGATGTCCTCAACAAGGCCGCGCAGATCTATATTGCCTCACGCAACATGGGCTTCGAGCCGGAAGGCATGACGGACGCCCAGATGCGGCAGCTCAGCACCGTCTTCGGCCTCCCGAAATAACAGCCCCGTCATGAGAACTCTCGCCGCCATTCTTATCTGCTGTGCCATGGCACTTCCCGCACAAGGCAACTGCAAACGGGAAAAGAATTATGCCATAACGTCTTACGGCGCAGTGCCGGACAGCACGCTAGTCCAGACCCGTGCCATCCAGAAGGCCATCGACGCTGCTGCTGTCAGGGGTGGAACGGTGGTGGTGCCTGCCGGTGTCTGGATGTCCGGAGCGCTCTTTTTCAAGCCCGGCACCAGGCTGCGGCTGGAAGAAGGAGCGGTGCTCAAGGGCAGCACGGCGCAGGAGGATTATCCCGACGTGCAGGTACACATAGAGGGCGTGCTGCAGCCATGGTCGGCGGCGCTGGTGAATGCCGACGGCTGCGACGGTTTCTCCATCACCGGCAAGGGTACGCTCGACGGCAACGGCCTTCCTGCCTGGGAGGCGTTCTGGGCAAGGCGCAAGGAGAACCCCCAGTGCACCAATCTGGAGGTGCGGCGCGCCCGTCTTGTGAGCGTCAGCCGCAGTTCGGACGTCCGCATAGAGGGGGTGAAGCTTCGCAATTCGGCATTCTGGAACATCCACCTGTACAAATGCGACAACGTTTCCATAAAGGGTGTTGATATTTACGCTCCGATTAAACCCGTCAAGGCCCCGTCTTCCGATGGCATCGACCTCGACGCCTGCTGCAACGTCCACATCTCGGGCTGCAAACTCGCCACCGGCGACGACCTCATCGCCATCAAGGGCGGAAAGGGTCCCTGGGCCGACGAGAACCCCGACAACGGCACCAATTCCAACATCCTCGTGGAGGATTGCGAGTTCGGCCACGGCCCCGGTGCGCTGGTATTCGGGAGCGAATGCATAGGAGCGGAAAACGTCATCCTGCGCCGCTGCAAGGCCGACGGCACCGACCGCCTCCTCTGGCTCAAGATGCGCCCCGACACCCCGCAGCGTTATGCCGGCATCCTGGTTGAAGACGTCAGCGGGAAAGTTAAGAATGTCGTCTACATCAAGCCATGGACGCAGTTTTTCGACCTGGGAGGCCGCACTGACCTTCCGGTATCGGTTGCGGAAGACATTACCGTCCAGCGCTGCACCCTCAAGTGCACCCGCAGCCGCAACATTGTCGAGGCCCCCGACCAGTACACGGTGCGGAACCTCCATTTCCAGGATAACAAATGGTCCTGGAACTACAACAAGAAGGAAGAAAAAGTCAAGCCCTACGTCCTTCCGGACCCTCTGGTATTCGCCGACGGCAGGAAGGTGGAAAGTCCCGGGCAGTGGCCAGCCAGGCGCCGGGAGATACTCGACATCTTCCAGAAGGAAATGTACGGCGACATGCCCCCCGCAAGCCCGGTGTATCTGACACCTTTGTCATCTCGAGCGAGCGGAGAGATCCCCTCGCAGGAGGGCACCCGGAACATCAAGCGCGTGCGGATGACGTTCCGTGAGGACGGCGCCGGGCCGCACATCGACTGGATGATAGTATATCCCGGGGACACTCAGGGCAGCGTTCCCGCAGTCATGCTGCTCAACTATTACGGCAACGATGATGTCCTCTCCGGCACCCGCCACCCCAAGTCGGCAACCGTCTTCCCCATAGATGAAATCCTCTCCCGCGGCTACGCTTTCGTAACCGCCTGCTACGAAGATATCTCTCCCGACCCGGACAGCCTTCAGAATGCCGGCGAGCAGCTTGCAATCGCCAGGACAGGAATGTACGGACTCTGGGACAAGGACTGCACCACCGGCTCCATCATGGCCTGGGCCTGGGGCCTGTGCCGCGGTATGGACATGCTGGAAAAGGATGCCGGTATAGATGCATCCCGCGTGCTCCTTACGGGCAGCTCCCGCCTCGGCAAGGCCGCCCTTGTCGCCGCAGCGTTCGACGAGCGCTTCAAGAACGTCTGCGTCAACCAGACAGGTGGCGGGGGAGTGCCGCTTGCCAAACGCAACTTCGGAGAGTATGTCGGCTCCGAGATCGACCACTTCGGCTACTGGTGGTGCAAGGAGTTCGCAAAATACGCCGGGAACGAGAAGAAAATGCCCTTCGACCAGCACATGCTGCTTGCCTGCGTGGCCCCGCGCCGCCTCCTCGTCGAGGGCTTCAACAACCCCTGGTTCGACACTTACGGCGAGTACCTCTCCCTGCAGTCGGCATCTCCGGTATGGAATCTGCTGGGAGAAGAAGGCCTGCCGCTGTACGAATGGCCGTCCAATAAAGACACCGGGGCCATCGGACATAACCTCGGATACGTCCGCCGCGACGGCCTCCACGGCATCGACGCCGACGACTGGCGCTGGATGCTCGATTTCGCCAATAAACAACTACCATAGCTATGACAAGCAAAGAAAGAATCGACTTTGCGCTTTCGATCTCGACCGACACCAAACTGTTCGAGATGGGCCCCGGGGCATACAGGAAGGCCCCTGCAGTGTTCCGTGAGTATTTTCCCGGCAAGACGGCGCTCATAATAGCGGACGTCCATACATGGCCGGCTCTCGGCGAAAGAGTATATGACCTTATGCTCTCCGAGGGCGTCCCTACCCTCAAGTTCATCATAATGGAGGAGGAGTTCCATGCCGAATGGAAGTATGTGGAGATGGTCGACGCCCAACTGGACGCCAATCCGGGCGCAGTCCTTGTGTCCGTCGGCTCCGGCGTCATAAACGACCTGTGCAAACTCAGCTCCCACCACCACGGGCAGTCGTACCTCACGCTGCCCACGGCGGCTTCTGTCGACGGATACTCGTCCTTCGGCGCATCCATTACCTATCAGGGAGCCAAGCAGACCTTCAGTTGCCCCGCTCCGGTCGCCATACTTGCCGACATCGACGTAATCGCCGCCGCACCTAAGGAAATGACGGCTGCAGGCTACGCCGACCTCGCCGCCAAGGTGCCCGCAGGAGGGGAGTGGATGGTCGCCGATTTCGTCGGCAAGGCCCCTTTGCACCACGACGCCTGGCATGTGCTGCAGGACTATCTGGACGACTTCCTGTCCAATCCGGAAGGCGTCGCCGCCGGAGACCCCACCGCGATCGCCGACGTCTTCGAGGGCCTGACCCTCAGCGGAATCGCCATGCAGGCCGCTCGCTCCTCGCGCCCCGCCTCCTGCTGCGACCACCTGTTCAGCCATATACTTGACATGACGGAGCACCGCTACAAGGGCAAACTCCAGTCGCACGGCTTCCAGGTCGCAATCGGCACCCTTACCATGTGCGCCGTGTTCGACGAACTGTTCAAGCTCGACCTCTCCGGTATCGATGTCGATGCATGCGTTGCCGCCTGGCCTACGCTGGAGCAGGAGCAGGCGCGCGCCCTGGAGTTGTTCAAGGATTTTCCCGCCCCGCGCCTCGGCTATGACGAGATCACCAAGAAATACGACGGCCCCGACGTTATCCGCGAGCAGCTTACCAAACTCAAGGCCGAATGGCCGGAGCTCAAGGCCCGTCTGCAGGGACAGGTATACAGCTTCAGCAAGATGCAGCAGCTGTTCAAGGCCGCCGGCGCGCCTTATGATCCTTCCCAGATCGGCCTCAGCCGTGAGCGCCTCCGCGACATGTTCCCGCTCGTGCAGCTCATGCGCTTCCGCTTCAACCTGCTCGACCTCGGCAAGCGCGGCGGCTTCTACGACGCCATCGTGGATCCCCTGTTCGCCAAGGGAGGGGCCTTCGAAATATGAAGGGGATAAAGCACATGGCCCTCGACATGGACGGCACGCTGTACCTCGGCAGCCGTCTGTTCCCCTGGACGCAAGGCTTCCTCAAGACGCTGAGGGACAAGGGTATCGGCTATACCTTCCTCACCAATAATCCTACCAGAAGCGTCGCCGACTACCTTGCCAAGCTGGCCGGAATGGGCATCGAGGCCACCGAGGACAATATGCTGACGACCTCCCTCGCCGCCATCGACTGGATCAGATCCCACCTCCCCGGCGCCCGGCGGCTCTTCATGCTGGGTACGCCCTCCATGGTCTCGCAGTTCGAGAAGGCCGGCTTCGAGGCTGCGGCTGACGACCCCGCGGACCGCCCGGACGCGCTTGTGGTGTCCTTCGATATGACTCTCACTTACGACCGCCTGTGCCGCGCCGCATGGTGGGCAAAGCAGGGAATTCCCTATATCGCCACCAACCCCGACCGCGTCTGCCCCACTGAGAAGGAAACGGTCCTCGTGGACTGCGGCTCCATCCAGAAATGCATCGAGGAGGCCACCGGGCGGCGTCCCGACATCGTACTCGGCAAGCCCGACCCTTCCATGCTGGAGTGGATCATGCAGCGCCACGGCCTCAAGCCGTCGGAGGTGGCAATGGTAGGAGACCGCGTCTATACCGACATGGCCATGGCCCGCAACGCCGGCGCCGTCGGCATCCTCGTCCTTTCCGGGGAAACGACGCCTCAGATGCTGGAAACGGTCCCGCTCTCCCAGACCCCGGACTATGTGTTTGAGAACGTAGGCGCGCTTGCGGAGGCCATCGGGCTGTAGTTGGATTATTATCCGGAATTATATACCTTTGAAACATGAAAAAGACTATCACGATCATCGGCGCGGGCATGATGGGTTCCGCACTCGCATTCCCCGCAGCAGAGAACGGAAACGACGTACGCATAGTAGGCACCTGCCTTGACGACGAAATAATCGACGGCTACATCAAGACCCACAAGCACGAGAAGTTCTGCCGTCCCTTCCCGGACAATGTAAAGTATTACTATTTCAAGGATTGGAAGACGGCGGTGGAAGGTGCGGACTTCGTCATCTGCGGCGTTTCTTCATTCGGAGTGGAGTGGTTCCTTGAAGAGATTCTCAAGAACCTCGATCCTTCGATTCCCGTCCTCAGCGTCACCAAGGGCCTGCGCGGCCTTCCCGACGGCACCCTCATTTCGTATCCCGGCTACTGGGAGAGCGAGCTTGCAAAGGTTGGCATCCACAGGGAAATCTGCGCGATCGGCGGCCCCTGCACCAGTTATGAACTCGTGTTCATGGACCCTTCCGAGGTCGGCTTCTGCGGACGCGACCGCAAGGCCCTCCGCATGATGAAAGAGGCCATGCAGCGTCCTTATTACCATATTTCACTTACGGACGACGTCATCGGCCTGGAGAGCGCAGTGGCCCTCAAGAACGCGTATGCCATGGCAGTCACGCTCGCCGTCGGCCTCAACATCCGCTGGCACGGTGAGGACGAGCCCCAGCACTATAACTCGCAGGCCGGCACATTCACGCAGGCCGTCCGCGAGACCCACGCCCTCATGCAGATGCAGGGCGGTACCTTCGACTCCGAGGCAATCGGCCTTGGCGACCTCTATGTCACCATCTTCTCCGGCCGTACCCGCCGCTGCGGCGTGCTGATGGGCAAGGGCCTCGACTACGACCAGGTCACGGAAGCCCTCGCCGGCATCACCCTGGAGTCGCTGGTAATCACCCGCGTGATGGGCATCGCCGTCAAGAAGAAAGCCGAGCTCGGCCTGCTCGACCTCAAGAATTTCCCTCTCCTCATGCATATAGTGGACATTCTGGACAAAGGCATGGCCGACGCCGACCTTCCCTGGGAGTCCTTCACCTTTGAGCAGTTCAGATAAGCATGAAGACCAAGAAAAGCTTCAGCTACTGGCAGTGGAGGGTCATCATCTGTTCGATGATAGGCTACTCCATGTTCTACTTCGTGCGGAAGAACTTCTCCTTCGCCATGCCGGTGCTGAGCGCCCAATACGGCATCACCAATACCGACTTCGGTATCATTCTCAGCCTCGTAGGCATCATCTACGGAGTGTCGAAGTTCCTTAACGGTTTCATCGGAGACCGTTTCAACGCCCGCTGGCACATGGTCATCGGCCTGTCCGCCTGCGTGCTGCTCAACTTCCTCTTCGGCTGGAGCGACAAGATATCCACGATGCTCACGGGACAGACCGACGGGCCCGATTTCGTGGGCACCATGGTGCTCGTCATGGGCATCCTGCTTGTCCTGAACAATATTTTCCAGGGTTGCGGTTTCCCTCCGTGCAACCGCCTGATGAATCACTGGGTGCCTCCCAAGGAACTTGCCACCAAGATGTCCATCTGGAATACCTCTCACTCCATCGGAGCGGGTATCCTTGCGGTTCTGTGCGGGTATATAGTAAGCCGTACCGGGGACTGGCGGCTCTGTTTCTGGATCCCCGGAATCATCGCCGCCGCCGGCATCCTCTTCGTCATCATTACGCTCCGCGACACTCCTAAATCGGTCGGTCTCCCGGAACTGCCGGACACCAAAACCGAACTCGACGACAACGACACTTCCGCTGCATACAAGGCTTTCGTCAAGAAAAAGGTCTTCCTCAATCCGGTAATCTGGGTTCTTGCGATAACCGACCTATTCGTTTACGTGGTGCGTTTCGCGGTGCTTGACTGGGGCCCCACTTTCCTCGGCAAGATGGCTGTGCCCCTCTCTCCCCAGCTCGCTGGCTGGACCATCGGCATCTTCGAGATCGCCGGTTGCGCCGGAATGCTTTGCGCCGGATGGATTTCAGACCACGTCTTCGCAGGAAAGGCACATCGCGTCTGCGTCATAGAAATGATTCTGGTGGCCATCTGCCTCGTGGTGCTGCAGCTGCTTCCTCCTACGGCTTCTCCCATACTCGTGCTGTGCATCCTTGCCCTCGCCGGTTTCTTCCTTTACGGCCCCCAGGCGCTTCTTGGTGTAACGGCATCCAAGAACGCCACCAAGAAGGCTGCGTCGGCTGCAGTTGGCCTCATCGGCCTTATGAGCTATGTGTCCGTACTGATTACCGGCGCGGGCCTCGGATGGTTCAGCGACCACTTCGGCTGGGATTACCTGTTCCTGCTCATGGCCGGATTTGCCGTCCTGGGCGGCATCCTGTGTGCGTTCCTCTGGAACATCAAGGACGACGGATACATCCACGACGAAGCCTAGCGAAGCGTACTGTTTTACCTGCCTCATTTTGGAACGTGGCCGCCCATGGCCTATGAATGGGAGGGGCCCGCTTGCGGGAGGGACGAGGACCCGCAGGGTCCGAAGGTGAAAAAATGAGGCAGGTAAAACTGGACGCTTCGCTACTCGATCCTAAGAGTATACGAGCCCGGGCCATAGGTTTCGGGCTCTTCCTGTCCCGGGAGAGTGACTGATGCGGTGGCGCCTTCGGGGATGGTGAAATGCCAGGTGCAGACGTCTCCATTGTACTTCCAGGAGCTCTTGATGGTGCCGGCGGCGCTGTTGTAAACGGCGTCGATGCTGCCGAGGCGCTTGTCCGGAACAGGTTTCATGATGATATGCTTGAAGCCCGGCTGCGCGGTGTCTGCGGCGATGCCTGCGGCGGTCTCCCAGATCCACTCGCAGACGCATCCGTAGGCGTAGTGGTTGAAACTGTTCATGCCCTTGGGACCCATGCCGTTCTCCAGGGTGTAGCTGTTCCAGCGTTCCCAGATGGTGGTGGCGCCGTTGTCAACGGAATACAGCCAGCTGGGGTTCTTGCGCTGGAAGAGAAGGTCCCAGGCGATGTCGGCCATGCCGTTTTCCGTAAGGGTCTGCATCAGGATCGATGTGCCGAGGAACCCGGTCTGCAGACAGCCGTCGTGGTCGGCGAAGTTCTGCCGCAGGCGCCGGATCATGGCCTCGCGGGCTTCTCCCTCGACCAGTCCGGTTTTCAGGGCGAACAGGGCGGGGGTCTGCATGGTGTTGAGTATCTCCGTCCGGAAAAACCCGTCGGCAGTGATGAAGTTAGCGAGTATGTAATCACGCGCCTGCTGCGCAATGGCGTCGTACTCTGCAACGTCCCTACCTGTCGCGGCCGCCATATCACGCATCATGGCGGCGTCGATCGCCCAGTAGCAGGCGCCCAGGTAGTTCCAGTAATCGACGGCCTCCGGAAGGGGATGGCGTTTGCCGTTTGCGTCCTTGGAAGTCTGCGCCCTGTGGCTGTGGCTCTCGAGGGGCTCGTAGCTGAGCCAGTCGGCCCATTGGTAGTCGCCGTTTTCCAGGATGTTGGTCTTGTGGTCGTACCGCGTTTGCGTAACATGGGCGAGGAATCGGTTCATCGCCTCCCAGTTCTCGTCGATTATGGCCTTGTCTCCGAACTGCTTCCACACGGTCCAGGGGACGATTATGTTGGCGTCGGACCAGCCCAGGCGCATCATATGCTCAGTGCCGGATCCGTACTGGGCTATGGGGGCGACTCCCGGGAAACCTCCGGACTCGCCCTGGGAATCGCGTACGTCGCGCATCCACTTGTGGAAGAAGCCGTCGGTATCGGCGAAGAAGCTGCCTGTCTTGGCAAATACCTGGGTGTCTGCCATCCATCCGAGGCGTTCGTTGCGCTGCGGGCAGTCGGTGGGGACGGACAGGTAGTTGGACCGCTGGCCCCAGATTGTGTTGGATATCAGTTTGTTGATCAGCTCGCTGCCTGTGGCGAGGGTGCCTGTTTCCATCTCCTTTGTGATGGACGTCACGGGGATGGAGCGGATGCTCCGGATCTTCACGTCCGCATTTGCGGTAATGGACAGGAAGCGGTAGCCGAAGAAGGTGCACTGCGGCATATAGCTCACGTAGCCCTTGTCGCCGGCGAAGGTGTATTTAAGGATGAAACAGTCGTCCTGCGCACGCAGGTTGGTGCGGTGAACGCTGCCCTCGGGGCCGTCCATGCCGCGGCTCGTGGCGCCGTTGCCGTCGTTGAGGATTTCGGCGGGAAGGCAGGTGAGGACGGTGCCTTCGGCGGCCTTGAACTCGAAGCAGGGGACTGCCGCGGCATTCTGGCCGAAGTCGACAACCAGCGTCTCGCCCTCGTGGAGGGCCATCTGTCCCTTGCCCTCGCGCAGTTTGACGACGGTGCCGTATTCGCCTTCTGCGGCTCCAGTGATATCCTTCCAGACGTAAGATTCCACCGGTTCGAGGGTGAGGTCGCGGCGGAGGACGATTTCGGCTCCTGCGGTGAGAACTATCTCGCCGTTGAATTCGGTGTTCACTTCAGGCGTGGAGAGTTTCTCCGGAGTATCGTAGCCTGCGGGGATGCGGGCGTCGTACTCCTCGCCGTCAAATATGGCGGCGTGCACGACGGGGCCGGCGATTCCGGCGGCCCAGCCGGTGGTGTCGGTGCCCTTCAAGAGAATGCTGCCGTCGGCCAGAGTAAGCTCCAGGACGGCGCGGAAGGCGCATTTGTCACCCACCATGCCGTCATGGCCGTTGGGCGTCACTATCTTGTCTGCCCACCATCCGGGAGTGACCTGCGCCGAAAGGACATTCTCTGCGCCGGCGGCCTTGTTGAAGGCGTCCGTGATGTCGTAGGTGTATGAAATCTTGGTCTTGGCCGCATGGGTGAAGCCTGGCTTGAGGAAATCTTCGCCCACCGGCTTGCCGTTGAGGTACAGCTGATAAATGCCCAGGCCGGTGGTCATCCATCTAGCCGATTTGACTTGTGACGGATTCTCCACCGTGGACACGAACCAGCTGGCGCCGTCCGCGGCCCTGCGGTTCTGCTTGGAATTGACCACTCCCGTAATGACGGGTGCGTTTGCCGCGGAAATCCATTCCGACGAGTCCCAGCAGGAATCGTCCAGCGCTTCGCAGCGGGTTCCTGCGGACACGCTGTTGCCGCTGCAGCCGTAAAGGATGAGAGCCAATGCGGCAAGAATACTTGTGAATCTCATATAGTAAACAGAATCTCTTGCGAATGTAGTGATTTTTTCTCTCAGATGCTATTCAATTTCCCATCCCATCTTTATTGCCAGTTCCTTCGCAAAGCCCTTGTCTGCGCTGGGTATACGAAAAGTGACTGACGTCCGGGAGCCGTAGACCGGCCCTTCCGGTTCCATGAGGATACCAGAATCGTGCAGCAACAAGGCGTTGTTCAATGCTCTTTTCACAAAGCTGTTGAGGGTAATTCCTGCCTCTGCAGCCATGTCGGAGACCGCCCTGTGGGTCTCGGGAGAGATTCTTACGTTAAAAACACCGGAATAACTCTTCTGCGGCTTAATTCCGTTATCCTGGCAAAAAGCCAGGTAGTCATCAACCGCCTCATGGAAAGATGATGTCAATTCTTGAGTCGTCTTTCCCTGATATGTGACCAGGCTGTTTATTCCGAGTATTTCGCCAAACAGTACGCTGTCCTCGGCACTGAATTCGATAGACCCGACGTATCCTTTATACTTAAGAGTTTTCATTCCATTTCTTGATTTTTCCATCGTCTGTCAATTGTTTCATTATTCGTTTCATAACATATTTCTGGACAATATTTCCCGGATGCGGCTTGTGAATCAACAAAGGAGTAGCATCGTCGCAAGTGAAAATGGCTCTCGAACCGGATGTCTTTCCTTTTTCCTCCTTCCTGTAGCCAAGTCGGCATAATAGCGTTGACAATTCATCGAACGAGAAATCCGATGGCAACGTCTTGAACCTTTCCATTAGTTTTTCTTTAGTGCTCATATGCAAATGTAACTATAATTTAGTTACAACGCAAGAAAAACAGTAAAAATATCTTTTTTTGTTAAAGTCCTATAGAAAGAGTAAATTTGAAGAGTATGAACATTCGAACCAATTTGTTTGTAAAATAGGCGCAGCGGTGCTCAAGGCCTGATTCTTTGGATATTATTGTTTGATAATTGAAGAAATATTCCTATATTTGCAGGCTTTTTTGCCACGGTGGCATCAAAGACAATCAAAACAATCATAAATTTTTTGCACGCAATGGCTGAATATTTAATGCCTGAGAAGAAGCAAGAGATTTTCGCGAAGTACGGGAAGTCCAATAAAGACACCGGCTCTCCTGAGAGTCAAGTTGCTCTATTTTCCTACCGTATCGCTCACCTTACCGAGCACGTGAAGAAGAACAAGAAGGACGTCGTAACGCGCCGCAGTCTTCTCCGCCTCGTCGGTAAGCGCCGCCAGGTCCTGGATTATCTCCAGAAGGTGGACATCGAGAGATACCGTAAAATTATCAAGGAGCTCGGCCTCCGTCGATAATCACAATAGGAAAAGCTATGGGGTGGCTCCCAACGGGGGAGCCATCCTTTTTTTGAAAAAGACGTAAAGG